>NZ_JBEUPD010000011.1:0-188469 GCF_040492135.1 Actinomadura sp. NPDC000600 | reverse complement strand
TCCGCGTGCGGCGGGTCCTTCGCCTCCGCGTGCGGCGGGTCCTTCGCCTCCGCGTGCGGCGGGTCCTTCGCCTCCGCGTGCGGCGGGTCCTTCGCCTCCGCGTGCGGCGGGTCCTTCGCCTCCGCGTGCGGCGGGGTTGGTCTCGGCGCGTGCCGCAGGGCCGTCGGTGTCGGGGCGCGGTGCCGCGCCGGGGTTGGCGGGATCGGGCGGGTTGGCGCCGCGTGGCGCCGGTTCGTTCCCGCCGGACGTCCCGGACGACGGGGTGGTGCCCGGGTCGGCGGGCGGCGTGGAGCGGAAGCGCGGCGGCGGCCCTGGGTGGGACGAGCCAGGGCCGGACGACCCGGTGTTCGGCGGCGTCCCAGGGTGCGGCGAAGGCCCAGGGGTGGGCGACGGGCCGGGGTGCGGCGACGGGCCGGGGTTCGGTGGCGCGCCCGCCCAGGCCGGGCTGGTGCTGTGCGGGGCGGCGACGTTGCCGGCGCTGAGCGGGTCGGGGGCGGGGGCTCCCGGCGGGATCACCGTGGCGCGGATCTCGACGATGGGGTTCCCGTCGGCGTCCCGGGCGTTGGTGTCCACATGGGTGATCTGGTACTGGGTGCCGCGCGGAAGGATGAGCTCGCGCTGGTCCGAGAAGGCGCTGTTGCGCCCCATCCAGACGCCGTGCGAGCCCTCCGGCAGGTCCATGTGGATCCGGTAGCTGAACGGGCTGTTGTCGACGACGGCGGGATCGCGTCCGAGCGACGTCGACATGTACGCGGGCTCGTGCTGGATCGTGCCGACGAGCAGGTGCGCGTCGCGCGGGCCGAGCGCCGTGCCGTCCGGGAGGCGCATGAAGCTCACGTCGTGCAGGCCGCGCTCGGTCTGCACGGGCTCCGGGAGAGGCTGGTTCAGCGCCTGGTCGAGCTTGCCGATGCGCTGGTTGAAGGCGTCCAGGGTGGGCGTCTCACCGAAGTACTGGTTCAGGAACGACCAGTAGCCCGCGTCCTTGCCGATCTGGCCCAGGCGGGCCTCCGGGTCGTCGGACAGCAGCACGTCGTCGATCAGGGCGCGCTGCTCCGGGGTGAGGTTCGGGTGCGACGACCAGCGCTCGAGGTCTCCCACCGACGGGAGGGTCCTGCCGTCGTTCATCCCGGCCAGCGCCCAGGCCCTGTTGAACTCGCCCTGCCAGTGGTTCAGCGCGCCTTGCAGGTCGGCGCCCGGCCGCAGGAACGCGTTCGGCATCGACTGGACGGTGTACTGGTACAGCGCGTTCTGCAGGTGCGGCGGCAGGCTCCGGAACTGGTCCCCGAGACGGTTGTCGCCGTACCACTGGCCTTCGTCGTTGCTGGGGAAGCGGCGCACCGGGTCGGGCGCGACCTCGCTGCCGTCCCGGTCGTGGATTGCCCAGCCCGACGACTCCGGGCGGCCGTGCGCGTTGAGGTCGACCGCCCCCGTCGGGGCCGTGACGCGGACCCCGAGGTGCTGCGCGAGGTCGGCGGCGAAGCGCCCGTCCCCGCTGTTGTTGGACAGCAGGAGCAGGTCGCGCCCGTTCCAGTTCGGGTCGCTGCGGACCAGCGACGCGAGGTCCGCCGCGTTCATCGGCCGGTCCCCGACGATCACGCCGTCGCGGTTGCCGTGCGCGTCGAGGACGAACCGGCCCGCAGGGTCGGGCGGCACCATTCCCGCCGCCCCCCGCATGTGCGGCTCGTCGGGTCCGTAGAGGGCCCGTCCCGCCGGGGTCTCGGCGCTGTTCCGCCAGGCGTCGTGCAGATGGTCCGGCAGGCCGCTCGGCGCGTCGTGGCGCGGCCGCGGCCCGTCGCCGGGATCGTGCGGCTGCCCGTCCCGCGCCCGCGGCTGCCCTTCATCGGCCCGCGGTTGACCTTCGTTGTCGCTGCGCGGTCGGCCGTCGTCCGTGCGGGGCCGGCCGTCCTCGGTGCGGGGTCGGCCTTCGTCGTCGGTGCGCGGTCGGCCGTCGTCGGTGCGGGGCCGGCCCTCGTCGTCGGTGCGTGGCCGGCCTTCGTCGGTGCGGGGCCGGCCTTCGTTGTCCGTGCGAGGCTGGCCGTCGTCCGCTCGGGGCTGGCCGTCGTCGGTGCGCGGCTGGGCCTCGTTGTCCGTGCGTGGCTGGCCGTTGTCCGTGCGTGGCTGGCCGTCGTCCGTGCGGGGCTGGTCCTCGTCGGTGCGGGGGCGGGTTTCGCCCTCTGCGGGCGTGCGTCCGTCCTCGCCGGGCGGGTTCTCGTCGGTGCGGCCCGGTCCCTCGTCGTTCCGCGTCTGGCCGCCGTTGTCCGCACCCGGCCGGCCTTCGTCCGGGCGGGGCTGAGCCTGGCTGTCCGGGCGCGGTTGTCCGTCCTCACCGAGAGGCTGGTTCTGGTCGGTGGGCGTTCGGCCTTCGTCGGGACGGGGCTGGGTCTCGTCCGAGCCCGGCTGGCTCTCCTTGGGGTGAGGCTGCCCCTCGTTCGTTGACGTGTTGCCGTCCGGCGCGCCGCCGCCGTCCGGGTTCTGGGACGTGGTGGAGCCGCCGCCGTTCGTCGTGCCGTTCGGCGCCTGGGTGCCGTTGGCCCCGAGGTGCTGGTCCATGACCTGGCCGATGGCCTGGGCGAGCGCACGGGGGTTCTCGGAGAGGCGGTACTCGGTGAACGCCTCCGCCATCATCTCGTGGGGATCGCCGGACCCGTAGCCGGACAGGGCGTTCTCGACGCGCTGCTGCGTGGCCGCGTCGTGCGGCTGCGTCGCGTCGTAAGGGACGCCGAGCGCGTTGGAGACGGCCCGGTTCAGGTCCGCGAGCATCCTCGGGTCGTTGAGCAGCTGCTCCCCGAGGTGGTGCCCGAACTCGTGCGTGAAGACGCCCTCCGTCGAGCCGCCGCCGGGCACGGTGAACCCGGTCGCCTCCTCGTCGGCGCCGTCCTCGGCGCGCGCGGCGTTGTCCCCGAACGCGTCCTCGTTGAGGTAGATGCCGGGGCTGTTGGACTCGGGGGTCGCGTAGGCGAGGACGTCGTCGTTGCCCGGCCCGAGCGACTGGTTGAAGTCCTCCGAACCGATGTGGGTCAGGCCCTGCATCGTGCTCGGGTAGTCCGCCGCGAGCTGCTGGATGGCGTTGTTGACCTCGTGCACCGCGGCCGGGTCGATCGGGCTGGACGTGAAGTCCACGGTGGGCGCGTCGTCGCCGAACTGGGAGAGGATGTCCCGCGTCTGCTGCTCGGCGTCCGCGAGGTCCTGCGACTTGTCGGACGAGCCGTCCTCGTTGGACGAGCCGTCGCCGGAAGTGCCGTCGTCCGGCGTGCTGCCGTCGCCGGCCTCCTTCTTGTGCGGCGCTTCCTCGTCCGGCTGGGAGGTCTCGTCGTGCGGCGGTGTCTGCTCGTTGCGGACGACGCCCTGGTCGTCCACGTTCTCGATCGGCGCCGGCTTCGGCTGCGAGCCCGGATCCGAGGGGTCGTAGGACTCCTGCCTGGGACGCGGAGACTCCAGCGGCGGACCGCCGTCCCCGCCGGGACGCTCGGACGGCCGCGGCGACGACGGAGACGAGGACGTGGGCGTCCGCCCCGTCCCACCGCCGCCCGAAGGCGGGCGCACGCCGCCCGGGGATGCCGTTCCGGCCGGTCCGCCCATCGTGCCCATCGGCATGATCGGCATGGCCACGAAGCCGGGCCCCCCGTTGGAACCGTCCTCAGGCCGCGCCATGGCGTCCTGCGGATCGGTGGACCCCTCGGAGGCGCGCGGGTCCGCGTCGGACGCGGTGTTCGTGCCCTCGCCACCGGGCGCCGGAGCATCGCCGGGCGGTGTCGCGCCATCGCCGGGCGTCGCACCGCCGCTAGGCGTGGTGCCGTCATGGGGAACGGTGCCGTCGCCAGGTGTGGTGCCCCTCGCCGGGTCGCCGGACGCGGGGTCGCTGCTTGCGGGAGTGCGAGTCTCGCCGCCGGGCGTGCTCGCGTTCCCTTCGCTGCGGGTCGGCGACGGGGACCCGGTAGGCGTCGGCGCGCCTCCGGCCGTCGGCTCGGGAGAAGCGGAGCTTCCGGAAGGCGGCGTAGACGTGCCATCGCCAGGAGTGGACGAGCCGGGAGGCGGCGTGGACGTCCCATCACCCGGGCTGGACGCCCTCGGCTGCGGGGAGGACGTGCCGTCCCCAGGCGTGGAAGTGCCGTCTCTGGGGGTGGAGGAGCCGTCGTGGGGTGCCGACGTCCCGTCTCCGGGCGTGGCAGTGCCGTCGTGGGGTGCGGACGTGCCGTCTCCGGGTGTGGCGGAGCCGTCGTGCGGGGTCGTTGAGCCGTCGCCGGGCGTAGAGGTGCCGTCTCCGGGTGTGGCGGAGCCGTCGTGTGGGGTCGTTGAGCCGTCACCGGGGGTGGCCGTGCCGTCGTGGGGTGCCGACGTGCCGTCGCCGGGGGTGGTCGAGCCGTCGTGCGGGGTGGTCGAGCCGTCTCCGGTGGGCGACGAGGTGGGCTGGGATGGTGCCGTGTTTTCGCTGGGGCTGGACGAACCCGAGTGCGGAGTTGGCTCTCCGCCACCTGGCGTCGGCGAGCCCGTGTCCGGGGACGAAGCGCCGTCCGAGGTGCCGCCGTGCGGGGTGGTCGAGGTGTCGCCCGGAGAGGACGAGCCGCCGCCTTGCGTGGACGTGCCGCCGCTCGGGGTCGTGGAGCCGCCGCGGGTGCCGGAGCCCCCGCCGGGCGCGCCGCCCGAACCCGTGCCGCCGCCACTGCTCGCGGACGAGCCACCGCCACTCGGCGAGGAGGACGAAGAGCCGCCTGCCGAGGAGGAACCGCCGCCGGTCGAGCCTCCGCCGGTTGCGCCCCCGCCACCGGGGGCCGCGCCACCCGGGGCTGCGCCGCCGCCCATGGGAGCACTGCCGCCCACGGGGGCCATACCGCCGGGAGCCGCGCCGCCGCCTGCGGGACCGCCGCCGACCGCGCCCCCGCCGACAGGACCGCCGCCGGACGGGGACGAGCCGCCGAATCCGGACGGGTTGCCGCCGAGGCCGCCGCCCGAGCCGCCGCCGGGCCCGCCGCCCGAGGACGCCCCGCCGCCGTCGCCGCCGGCGGAGGCCAGGGAAGCCCCGCCGCCGCCTCCGCCGCCGGTGTCGCCGAGAAGCGTGGCGATGCGGTTGCCCCCGCCCCCGCCTCCGCCGCCATCGCCGCCGCCGTAGTGGGAGCCGCCGCCCCCGCCACCGCCGGAGTGCGACCCGCCGCCGCCTCCGCCACCGCCGGAGTGGGATCCACCACCGCCTCCGCCGCCGGTGTTGGAGCCGCCGCCCCCGCCACCGGAGTTGGAGTGGGAACCGCCTGAGTTGGAGCCGCCGTCGCCGCCTCCGCCGCCGTTGCCGCCTCCGCCGCCGTCACCGCCGCCGGTGGACGGCGAGGGGGTGTGGGAGGGCGTGGGGGCCGGGTCGTTCGTCGGGGTCGGCGGCGTGCTCGGGTTCGGCGGGTTGGCGCCGGGAACGTGTGAGTTGTACTCGTTGAGCCCGTCCTTGCCGCCGCCGACGGCGCCGCCGAACGCGCCGGACGTGGCGCCCTTGGCGATGGAGTCCCAGGTCAGCGGGTCGCCGTGCACGGCGGCGGTGGCGACCGTGCCGGCCACGCCGCTGACGGCCTCGGACACGCCGTCGCGCACCATGCCCTTGGCCATGCCGCCGAGCGCGGTGTCGGCGGGGCCGTTCAGGCCGGGGACCTTGCCCATGCCGTGGCCGATGCCGCCGGAGATGGCGCCGCCGATCGCGCCGTCGAGGGTGGCGGAGCCGGTCTTCTTCCAGTCGACGCCGTCGCGGTTGCCCTGCGCGATCTGGACGCCCTGGACGAGCAGGTCCAGCCCGCCCCCCTGGAGCGCGCCGACCACGGCGCCCTTGAGGACGGCGCCGAGGAACCGCTGGCTAAGCCACTCCAGCAGCCGCTGGAAGATGGTCCTGGACGCGACCTGGGCCCCGGCCTCCACGGCGGGGATGGCCGCGGTGGACGCGCCGAACGTCGCGAACGCCGCCGCGATCAGATAGGCGATCTCGATCGCCGTGATGATCAGCAGCGCGATGAACATGTACTTCGCGTACTCGATGTCGAGCGCGCCGCCGTCCAGCGTCTCGCCGAGCTGCCCGCACGACTCGACGAGCTTCGTCAGGATCTGCGGATCGGTGGAGACCCACTGGTCCCACTTCTTGCCGAACTCCTCGGCCGCGCCGCTGTCGAGCGCGGCGCGCACGTCGCCCGCCGTCTGGTTGAGGTCCTCGATCAGCTCGTTGATCTCGGTGCCGGCGGTGCGCCACGCCTCGGCGGCGCGGCGCATGGCCGTCTCGTCGCCCTCAGGCCAGTCGGAACCGATGATCCAGGACAGCCACTGGACCGGTTCTGGGATTTCAAGACCCACGATCAGCTCACTTCAGCCTCGAGGCGTCCTCTGCCTGCTTGTAGGTCTTGGCCATCTGGTCGACACCCTTCTTGATGCCTTCCAGGCCGTCCTTGAGCTTGGGGAACGACTCCAGGACGCTCGTACTCGGCTCCTTGTAGCCCTCGGCGAACGTCTTGCCGGTCTCGTCGGAGCCCCAGCACTCGCCCTCGGCCATGAGCGCGGAGTTGAGCCGGTCGTAGATCGCCTTGAGCTGCGTCGCGCCGTCGTGGAAGCCCTTGCCCGCGCGCTTGAGCTCCTCTGTGTCGACCTCGAGGTACTCGTAGGTCATCGCGGCGGGATTCCGAGCCGCTCGCGGATCGCGTCGAAGTCGTCCGGCCGCTCCGGCAGCAGCTTGCCGAAGTCGACGCCGCCCTCCGCGGCGCCCTCCGGCGCGAGTCCCCGCATCGCCGCGCGCATCTGCTCGACGACCTGCGCCTGCGCGTCCCGGGACGCCTCCATGATCGCTTCGGCGAGCTCCGCGGAGCCGAGCTTGCGCTGCACGCGCGGGTCGAGTTCGAGGGAGGTCAGCCGGCCCTGCCGGTCGACCTTCACCTTCACCATGCCGTCGGCGGCCTCCGCCTCGGCCTCGATCGCCTCCAGCTTGGACTGCATGTCCTGGATCTGCCGGCGCTTCTCCTGGTACGTCTGCAGGAGCTCGTCGATATGCGCCTGCCATTCAGCGCGCACAGGCACCCCTCTGTTCGTCGGGAGCTTGCAAGAGCCCGCGACCGCGCACGATCACAGGTACACACAGGGATTGATCATTTATAGGGGTTTCAATGTGGATTTCGCAACCTGTTCCGGACTGTCCGTGATTGCCATGCAGTGCTCGGACGTCGCACGATGCCGCCGGAAGCCGTCCGCCCTGTGGAACCCTGGCTTGTGGAACACTTCGGGGACCGCGCGGTGCGCCGCGCGATCCCAGAGGACGACCTTGGAGGGGTGTGGCGAACGATGCGCAGGAGGCCGAACATCTGTGACGCGTGCGTGCGCCTGCAGAAGAGGTCCAACCCTGGCGCGCAGACGTCGCTCGACCGCTGGATCCCCTACTGCGACGCCTTCCCCGAGCGGGTGCCGGACGAGATCTACCGCGGTGGGTTCGACCACCGGAATCCCTACGAGGGCGATCGGGGCATCCGGTTCGAGATGCGTCCCGGCGGGGAGCGGATGCTGGCCGCGTACGAGTCGTCCCTCGCCCGCAAGCAGGCGAGGGCTGCGCAGGCCCGGCAGGCCGAGCAGGACGGCGAGGAGCCGGGGCAGGGCGGCTGACGCCGAGGCGCGCCGCCCGGCCCGCGATCAGTTGCTCCACAGCAGCGTGTTGGTGACCTCGACGCCGAGCTCCCCGGCGGTCGCGAAGACGCTGCCCGTGCGGCCGCCGGTCGGGCCGCCGTTGGACCAGTACGACTGGGCGTAGACGACCGTGGAGCCCTGGGCCCAGGTCCGCGTCCAGTACGCGGGGTCGGCCTTCGGCTGCGGAAGCCCGCTGGCGTCCGAGGGGGTCAGCAGCTTCGGCCAGCCCTCCTGGTTCGTGTAGCCCTTGACGATGGACGCGTCCGTCGAGGTGGCGAACTTCAGGATCGAGACCGAAGTGATGATCTTCTTTGACGGGTTGGCGTAGACGGCCGAGTACATGCTCCCGACGCAGGGGTGCCGGCGCAGCGCGGGCAGCAGCACGGAGTTCGCGCGGGTGGTGCACGACTCGGTGCGGGTCCCCGCCTGCGTGAACACGTTCCCCTTCGCCGTCGTGATCGTCCGGCTCAGCACGCCGGACGGGTCGACCGCCCCGCCGCTGGAACGGGTGGGCGTCGGCTGCGTCGTCGGTTCCGTCGTCGATTCGAGGGTCGGCAGGCGCGTCGTGGACGGCAGCGAGAGCGTCCGGGCCGGTTCCTTGTCATCGCCGCCGAACACGAGGACGGCGACCGTGCCCACGATGGCCACGGCCAGCACCGAGCCGACGAGGAGCAGCCACACGAGCGTGCTGGCGCCGCCGCGCGGCGGGGGCGGGGGAGGGAAGCCGGGGCCGCCGGCCATCGGCGGCGGGGGCGGGCCGACAGGCCCGCCGGGCGGCGGGTATCCCGGCCCGCCGGACGGCTGACCGGGCCAAGGTGGGGGGTTCATGCTCGCTCCGGGCGGTTCACGTGCGGGGTGCCGACTGAGATCCGGCCAGACTACGGGAGGGACCTGGGGATTTCATGGCAGATTTCCCATATGCAGGTCATCGTGCCGATGAAACCCTGATGAGGTATGGCTCCTAGGCTGTGACGGATGGGTCATGCATCCGGTCTCGGTGCGTGCGGTGACGAGTGTCTCGTAGGCTTGCCGGTGAGAGGGGAGGCAGGTGTCCGACTCCAGCTGGCAGCACGCGGTCCTGCGCGAGATCGGCGTATCGCGGCGGGGATTCCAGATGCTCGACGCGACGCCGAACAGCCCGGCCCAGGGGTCCTGGGGGGCGGAGGCGCCGCCCCGTCCCGCGCCTGAGCAGCAACCGGCCGCCGCGCCCGTCCCGCAGCCCGCTCCGCAGCCCGTGCAGGCGGCCTCACCGGCACCCCCCGAGGTGCCGCCGTTCGCCGCGCCCGTCGAGCCGGGGCAGGACGCGCCCGACGGCCCGGCGCCGCTGCTCCCGGAACCGCAGCCCCTGCTCCCGCAGCCCTCCGAGCCGTCCCCGCAACCCGCCGCCCAGCAGCCCGTCGCCCCGCAACCTGCCGCCCCGCCGCCCTTCGCCCAGCCGATGGCGGCCCAACAAGCGCCCCCTCAGCAAGCCGCTGAGCAAGCAGCCGCCGAGCGCGCGGCAGCCGAGCAGGCCGCCGCGCAACAGGCCGCCGCGCAACAAGCGGCGGCGCAGCAAGCCGCTGAGCAAGCAGCGGCCGAGCGCGCAGCGGCCGAGCAGGCGGCGGCCCAGCAGGCCGCCGCGCAGCAAGCGGCTGCGCAACAGGCGGCTGCGCAACAGGCGGCGGCGCAGCAGGCCGCCGCGCAGCAGGCCGCGGCGGAGCAGCCGACGGCGGAAGGCCAGGCCCACGCCCAGCCGGAGCACCTCGAGCCCCTCATCGGTTCCGACTTCGACTGGGAGGCGGCGGTCAACCCCGTCCTCGGCGCGGTGCCGTCGTCCACCGACGCCGGCCGGCAGGCGGACGCGAACGCCGCAGCTCCCGCACCCCAGGCGCCGGCCCATCCGGTCCCGGCCGAGCAGGCGGGCGGCGGCCACCAGATCCCCGCCCACGACCTCGTCCGCAAGAACCAGCACGGCGACCCCCTCGCCCGCCGCATGGGACGCGGCGTCCGCAACGCCATGGGCGGCGGGGGGCGGGAGGCCCGGGAGCGGGCCGCGTTCGCCGACCTGATGCAGCGGCAGGTGCCGAGCTCCCGGCAGATCGCGGTGGCGAGCGTGCGCGGCGGCGCGGGCAAGACGACGATGGCGGCGATGGTCGCGACGGAGCTGGCCCGGCACCGCGCCGACCGGGTGCTGGCCGCCGACGCCGACGCCGAGCTGGGTTCGCTGCCGCTGCGTCTCGGCGTCCGCTCGCAGCTGTCGCTGTTCGACCTGGCGGCGCAGAACCCGCACACGTTCGAGGAGGCGGAGCGCTTCCTCACCCGCACCCCCGACGGCCTTTACGTGCTGTCGTCCACGCGCGACGGACGCATCGCGGGGGAGTTCACCCTGGAGACGTTCCAGACCGCCCTCAGCGCGGTGAGCCGGTACGTCTCCGCGACGGTCGTCGACTGCGGCGCGGGAATCCTCACCGAGGTGAACCGCGGTGTCATCGCGAGCTCGCACGGCCTCGTCCTGGTCACCCCGGGTACGGTCGACGGCGCCCTGAGCGCGCGCGGGGCGCTGGAGTGGTTCTCCTCCAACAACCAGCAGGCGCTGCTGCCGCGCACCGTCATCGCGATGGTGTCGCACGCCCCGCAGGTGGGCGCCGACCTGCAGCGCGCGCACCAGATGCTCACCGCGTGGGGGCTGCCCGTCGTGTCCGTCCCGTACGACCGGCAGCTCGCCACGGGCAGTTCGGTCGACATGTCCCGCATCTCCGCCGCCGCCCGCGCCGCGGTGACGCACGTCGTGTACGAGGTGTTCTCGCGCTCGCTGACCGCGGGGGTGACGCGATGAGCAGCGACCTGGTCGCGCTGGTGCGCCGCCGCCCCGACGTGCACGCCGTCGCCGACGGCATGATCGCGATGGGCGAGCCGCTGGAGCTGCGCGGCGGCGAGCCCGAACCCACGCGCCTGCACGACGGCGAGGGACGCCTGCTCGTGTCGATCGAGGACGCCGTGCAGGTGTCGGTGCAGGGCGAGATCGGCCGGCTGCTCGGCCCCGAGTTCGCGGCGCGGGTGGTGGCCCCCGTCTGGTGGGTGGACATCCGCGCGGCCGCCGACGTGCCGGACGCGGTCCGCGTCGCGCGCAAGTTCGCCGACTCCCTCGTCCACTGGCTCGGCGGGACGGTGTACCCGGAGGGCGCGACCGACGCCCCGGCCCGCAGCTGGAAGGCGTCCGGCCAAGGCGGCGCCCAGCCCGGCGGCGCCCACCCGGGAGGCGGCGCTGCGGGCGGCTTCCCAGGACCGGCGGGCGACGCGGGCGGTGCCGCCTACCAGGGCGGCGTGATCGGCTAGTTCCGCCATCCGGGGCTGGGCCCGCTCCTCGGCGGATACCGCGGCGGTCAGGGCCAGTCGCGGGTGAGGTCCAGGTCCCAGGGGACGAGGTTCCACGGGCTGCGGGGGTCGGTGGCGAGCTCCTCGATGAGCTGCTCGTACTCGGCCTGCGCCTTGCCGCCGCCGCCCGACCACAGGAGCCGTCCCTGCAGGTAGCAGGTCGCCATGTCCCGCCAGGACGTGTACCGCCGCTGGATGTCGAGCGCCAGCGGGAGCATCCGGTCCCAGCAGTACTCCTCGGTCAGCCACCCCACGATGTGGCCCCACCGGTAGAGCATCAGGGCGCGCCCGTAGTCCCAGATGAGGAACCGTCCCACGTTGGCGCGCAGCGCCGGGTCGGCGAGGACCTTCAGCCGGTGCAGCTCCTCCGCCGCGTGGTTGCGGTCGTTGAAGAGCTGGTGGAGGAACAGGGCGAGCTCGGCGCCCTCCTCGCTCGCGTCCGCGCCGGGCTCGTCGCGCAGCAGCGGCGGGACGAGCCGCGCGTACGAGCCGCCCTCGTCCCCGTACCGGACGCGGACGAGCTCGATGAGCCGCTCCACGAACGGGGGCTCCAGCCGGTCGCCGGCGATGAGGCCGTCGACCTCGCGCAGCAGCGCCTCGTACTCCCGCTGCGCGGCGGGGGGCCGGGCGGCGAGGCGGGCGTCCTGCGTGAAGTCGGCGCGGTGCCCGTCCTGGACGAGCCAGTTGACGGCGCCGAGGAGCTGCTCCAGGTCGTAGGCGCCCCAGGGGTCCTGGAGGAGGTCCTGCGCGGCGCGCCGGTCGGCGGCCGCGGCGGACGTGCCGGGCGCTGCGCCGAGCCGGTCCACCCGGAAGCCGTTGACGGCGCCGTAGGGGGCGCCCGCCGCGATGATCCAGCGCTGCACGGGCGTGAGGTCGCTGCCATGGGCGAGGACGCCGGTCAGGTCGGGCGCGGAGATCAGCTCCCAGAGCCGCCGCTGGAACTCCTCGGCCTGCCGCTCCTCGCTGCCGAAGAACCCGGCGAGCTGCTTGCGGAGCGCCGGGTGCCGGACGTAGAGGCGCCGGAAGAACCGCCCGTTCTTCCAGACCAGGTGCTCGGGGCGCAGCTCGCCGAACGGGATCCGCGTCCGCCGGTGGACCACCGCCTGCTCGGCGAACCGCAGTTCCAGGTCCGACCAGAGCCCGGCCAGCGGGGTGAAGCGCAGCAGCAGGAGGAACCCCCCGACCAGGGCCAGCAGCGCGGCGCCGGGCGCGAGCGCCCACCGGGCGAGGTCCTGCAGGCCGGTCAGGGAAAGGACGGCGCCGGTCAGCAGCAGCGACACCCCGCCCGCGCCGAGGCCGAGGAACCAGCTGGTCGTGAGGACGAGCGACCCCTCGATGCGGAGTACCGCCTCGTCGTCGTCGAACTCGAACGACCCCTCGGCGAGCGTCCCTTCGACGGCCCGCTCAAGCGCGTCGAGCTGGCCGGCCTCTCCCATGGGCAGGACCGTACAACATCCCTTACGGGTAGATCATCTCCCCGCTGCCCGGTATGTGGCGGCCTGTCACCACCCGAGGTGGATCAGCCTGATTGGAGGTGCTGCATGAGCATGGCGTGCCGCTGCCAGCCGTCCTGCGAGCGGCCGTCGCCGAGCGGGAAGAACGTCAGCGGCGCGCGCGGCGGGCCGACCTGCTGGCCGGGCAGTCCGTTCGGACCGGCCACCGCGCCCGCGACGGCGAGCGCGACCGGGGCGGGTGCGCCCGTCCAGCGCGGCTCGGTGGTGAGGTCGGCGCGGCCCGGGGTGAGCTGGACGAAGATCGACGCCACCGGCTGGTCGGCGGCCAGTGCTCCGACCAGGGTCGGCAGGTGCTGCAGGGGCGGCGGGTCCTCCGGCGCGTAGCCGACGGTGACGGTGCTGACCTCGGCGACGCCGCCGCCCTCGCTGGCGGTGAAGTCGCAGATCGCCTGCGCGGGGCGGGGCCCGTCGCCGCCGACGATGAGCCGCGCGGTGGAGCGCCCGCGCGCGTACTCGGTGAGCCGGTCGCGCCGCCACGGGTGCTCCAGCGGCTCGGCCGGGCCGAGGCCCGCGGGGGGCTTGCCGGTGACGAGCTGCAGCAGCCGCTCGACGGGCCCGCCGAGGTCGCCCTCGGCGCCGTGCCTGATCCGGTAGACGAGCGTGAGCTGCGAACCGACCGGCGCCGTCGGGCGGGTGGTGTAGCCGGGCGCGTAGTCGCGGGCCTCCGGGACGGGCACGAACGTGCCGCCGCTCCACTTGAGCGGCCGTCCGGTCAGGCCCTCGTAGTAGCCGTCGCCGTTCCGCACGACCCACTGCACGTCGTTCCCGGACGCCGCGGTGCGCAGCGGCAGCGACAGCCGCGACTCCAGCGGCGTGACGAGCTGGAGGGTGCGGCCGCTGCCGGCGCATTCGCCGAGCGCCCTGTTCAGCCAGGCGCTCAGCGGCACCACCGGACGGTCCTGGAGGACGACCATCGCCTGGTCGGTCAGCGCGTCTACGGTGCTCATCTCGCCCCGGAGTCTAGTGCCGCCCGCCGCCCGGCCCGGCGCCCGCGGGCCTGCGTCTTTCCGGTGACGCCCGTGGCGCATGTCCAATCTGTGTTGAAATGTTCCGGATGCAGCGAGCCGTCGCACCCTCTCCCGTGCTGTACGCGGACAGCGCCCCGACGCCACCGGAACCGCCGGTGCGGGGGCGCCTGTGGCGCGTGCTCGGCTGGGTGTCGATCGGCCTGTCGGTCGTGCTCGTCGCGGGCAGCCTCACCGCCTACGGGTTCTGGCGGCGGCTGGACGGCCAGATCGACCGCGAGGACGTCGGCGGCAAGCTCGGCGACCACCGCCCGCCCAAGCTGAACAACTCGCTGAACATCCTGCTGATGGGCTCCGACAGCCGCGCCGGGGAGAACGCCCGCTACGGCGCCGAGGCCGGGCAGCGCTCGGACACCACGATCCTGCTGCACATCTCGCCCGGCGGGGAGAGCGCCATCGGCGTCAGCTTCCCGCGCGACTCGATGGTGCGGATGCCGCCGTGCAAGCGCCGCAACGGCACGACCGTCCCGGCCCAGTTCGGGATGATCAACGCGGCGTTCTCCAACGGCGGCCCCGCCTGCACCTGGAAGACGATCGAGTCGCTCACCAAGATCCACATCGACCACTACGTCGAGGTGGACTTCGCCGGGTTCAAGCGGGTCGTGGACGCGCTCGGCGGCGTGGAGATCTGCGTCCCCAAGCGGATCGACGACCCCAAGGCCGAACTGCACCTCAGGGCGGGCCGGCAGGTCGTCCACGGCGACCAGGCCCTCGGCTACGTCCGTACCCGCTACGTCCTCGGCGACGGCTCCGACCTCGACCGGATCAAGCGGCAGCAGGCGTTCATGGCGTCCGTCGTCAAGAAGGCCACCGACAAGGGCATGCTCACCGACCCCGGCCGGACCTACGACTTCCTCTCCGCCTCCACCAAGTCCATCAAGGCCGACAAGGGCCTGTCGCTGTCGGTGATGCAGAGGCTCGCCGGCTCCCTGCGCGGGATGAGCGCCGGGAAGGTTCGGTTCGTCACCGTTCCCGTGGAGGCGTACCCGCAGGACAGGAACCGCGTCCAGTTCGCCCAGGCCGCCGCCGAGCCGCTGTTCCGGTCCATCCGGGAGGACAACAAGCTCCCCGAGCCCGCGCCGGGGCCCGTGCCCGCGCAGAACAAGGTCCCGCCCGTCCCGCCCGCGCAGGTCAGGCTCGGCGTCTTCAACGCGTCCGGCACCGGCGGCCTCGCCCAGCGGACCGCCGACCAGCTCGCCGAGCGCGGCTTCCAGATCGTCAAGGTCGGCACCGCCAAGAAGCGCTTCGCCCGCACGCAGATCCTCTACGGCGCGGGCGCCGAGCGGCAGGCCGCCCGCACCGCGATCGCGGTGCCCGGCGTCCAGCCGCGCCCGTGGGCGTCCGCCAGACCCGGCTACGTCTACCTGGTCATCGGCAGGGAGGGCGCCGATCTCCGGGTGATCAACCCGACGGTGCCGAAAATGGCGGGAGAGATACGCGCGGACCGCGATATCTGCGCACAGACCTGATGTGGCCGTTCCCCACCGGTATCTTGGCGCGCGCAAACCATTCATCGCATCAAAACGTCCCACCTAGGACGGCGTACCCCCGACCCCCCCCGACCTGGCCCGCCGCCCCGGCCCCCGCACGGTGCTCCACGGCCGCCACGCTCCCCCGGAACGGACGCATGCAGCCTGAAGCCTTCACCCTGCTGATGACCGTCTACGGCGGTGATCGTGAAGCCCATGTCCGGGACGCCTTCCGCAGCGCCGTCCAACTCCAGACGCTCCGCCCCGACCAGGTCGTCCTCGTGCAGGACGGACCCGTCCCGCCCGCCCTCGCGGCCGTCCTCCACGAACTCGTGAGGACCAGCCCGGTCGAGGTCACCTTCGTGCACCTGGAGCACAACCGCGGCCTCGGCCCGGCCCTCGACGCCGGCCTGCACGCCTCCCGGCACGACATCGTCGCCCGCATGGACGCCGACGACTACTCGATGCCGCACCGCTTCCAGACCCAGGTCCCCCTGGTCCGCGCGGGCGCCGACCTCGTGGGCGCCGGGCTGCTGGAGTTCGGCACCGACATCACCGACATCGTCGGCCGCCGCACCCCGCCGAGCGACCCCGCCGACATCGCCCGCTACTCCCGCCTGCACGACCCGTTCAACCACCCGACCGTCGTCTACCGGCGCAGCGCCGTCGTCGCCGCCGGCGGCTACGGCGACCTCCCCCTGATGGAGGACTACTGGCTGTTCGTCCGCATGATCGCGGGCGGCGCGCGGATGGTGAACGTGGCCGAGCCCCTCGTCTACTACCGCGTCGGCGACGGCGCCTACGAGCGCCGCGGCGGCCGCGACCTGCTGCGCTCGGAACTGCGGCTGCAGCGCGAGATGCGCCGCGAGGGCTTCATCTCCCAGCCCCAGTACTGGCGCAACGTCATGGTCCGCGGCGGCTACCGCCTGGTCCCCACGCTGATCCGCAAACCCTTCTACCGCGCCGTCGTCGCCCCCTACGGCGCCCGCCGCAACCGCCTCCGCGACAAGGCCCGCGCCGCGCCCCCTCCCGTCCGCTACGTCCCGCGCCATGCGCGTCCGGAGGCGGGCGGGCACGAGCGGCTCCCCGGAATGGACGCCGCTCCGCCGCAGCCGGAGAAGTAGGACGGGGCGGTGCGCGCCGTCGCCCGCACCGCCCGTATCGCCCGTGTCACTGCACCGGACGGCTCCACAGGACGGGCTGGCCGCCGTTCGAGTCGGCGCTGCGGCCCACCCCGAGCAGCCTGCTCCCGAAGGCCGCGAGGCCGGTGATCTCCTGGTCCCCGACCCCGCCGAGGCCCGTTCCGCCAGGTGTGGCGGCCTGCCAGGCCGAGCCGTCCGCGGACGTCCACGACACCACGTCGGCCGAGCCCGGTCGCCCCGTGGTGCCGGTGGCGGCGAAGCCCTTCGAGGTCGCGGTCAGCGCGCTGACGACGACCGTCGTGCCACCACTCGGCGACTCCAGCGGACGCCACGTCTTCCCCGCGTCGGTGGACACGTAGCCGAGCCAGTTGAGCCCCTTCGGGGTCGCCGCGATCCCGGCGGCCACGAGCGTGCCGCCCTTGGCGGCCACGTGGGTGAGGTGCCCCTCGGTCGCCCCGGCGGGGACCTGGAGTTCCTGCAGCGTCCACCGCTTGCCGTCAGGCGACAGCCACACCGACGGGTGGTTGCCCTTGGCGTCGCGGCTGCCGCCGACCGCGGCGTATCCGAACGAGCCCGACGTGACGTCCAGCATCCAGCGGCCCGCGGCCTTGGCGCCCGCCATCATCTTCGGGTCCACCCCGGCGCCCCGCGCCCAGTTCTGCAGGTCGGAGGAGTGCCAGGTCGCGGCCGAGAAGCCCTGAGTGCCGACGACGACGTATCCGGCGGGGCCGGCCGCCGCGGCGTAGGTGACGGGCGCGCCCTGCCTGTTCGCCGCGAAGGCGGGCGCGGTGTCGGCCGCCTGCCAGGTCGCGCCGTCCTTCGAGGTGACGACGAGGGGACGGCGCGGCGCCGACTGGTCGTAGCCGACCGCCAGCCATCCGGCGCCGCCCGCGGCGACGTCTTCCAGCTGCTGCGGCCCGGGCCGGGTGAACGCGGCGCCGAGGCCCTGCGCGGCCTTCCATGACGCGCCGTCCTGCGACGACCAGACGGCGGCGTCGCCGCTCGCGCTGCCCACCGCGACCGCGAGGCCGTCCGTGGCCGCGATGCCGCGCACCGCGTGGTCGGGACGGACGGCGCCGGGGATCTTCGTCAGGTCGACGGGGACCGCGGCCCCGGACGCGTCCCACACGCCGAGCATCGGGTCGAGGTCGCCGCCGCCGGGCTCGCGGCCGACGAGCACCGTCTGGCCGTCCGCACCCGCCGCGCCCAGCACCTCGCGCCCGGCCTTCGACTCCGCGGTGCCGGCCGCCTTCCAGGCCGCGCCGTCCGCGCTGCGCGCGAGCAGCACGTCCCCGCCCCGCACGACGACGGCCGTGAACCCCTGACCGTCGGAGACGATCCCGTTGGTGCGCTGGTACCCGGCCGGTTCGAGCTTCCCGGCACTGGTCCACGACCTGCCGTCCTTGGACGTGAAGGCCTGTCCGAAGAGCTTCTTGGACGCCTTCATCTCGCGGATGGCCAGGAAACCCGACTTGCCGCCACCGCCGATCATCAGGCCGCGGCTGCCCTTCGGCACCGGCACGTCGGACGTCGACCACGTCCGGCCGGCGTCGTCGGAGCGCCAGACCTTCCGGTAGGGGCCCGGCTTCTTGGAGTCGGGCGTGATGAGCCCTTCGAGCAGGATCACGTCGCCGCTGGCCGCGGCCTCGACCAGCGAGAAGTCGCCCTTCTCGACCTGCAGGCCGATCTGGTCGCCGACCCGCGCCTCCCAACGGCGCCCGTCGCCCGACAGCCACACCGCCGGCCGCGAGTCGCTGAAGTCCCCCTTCGGGGAGTTCTCGCCGACGGCGAGGAACCCGCCGCCGGTACCGACGATCCGGTTCACCCGGTTCTGCGGACCGAAGACGTCGCCGACGGCGTCGGGCTGCCGGCGCCACTCCCTGCCGTCCTTGCTGGTCCACACGGCTCCGCCGCCGCCGGCCCGGCTGCCGACGGCGACCCAGCCCCGCGGCGACGCGCCGACGGCCTCGGGGACCCCGCCGGGAGGTGCGACGCCGCCGTCGGCGTCCTGCTGGGCGACCGACTTGAAGGTGCGGCCGCCGTCGGAGGAGACGAGGAACAGGCCGCGGGAGTTCTGCGGGTCGGTCTCGCCGCCGACCGCGACCACCGTCGAACCGCGTGCCGCGACACCGGTGACCTGCTGGTCGCGGCCGTCGGTGCGGGCCGCGGCGTCCACCGGGAACAGCGCGCCGGCGAGCTCGGCGCCCGAATCGCCGCCGTCGTCGTCACCGCCGATCAGCCCCGGCACCACCAGCGCGCCCGCGGCGACCAGCGCCACGGCGGCGAGCCCGGCGGCGCCGATGAGCAGCGGCTTCTTGATGCTCTTGCGGGGACCCTTCGAGCCGCGCGGCCCGTCCGTGCGCCACGGCTCCTCGATCACCGGTGGGGGCGCCACCGGGTGAACGGCCTCCGGCGCGGGCGGGGGCGTCCCCGGGATCTGCTGCGCCCACGGGAACGGCTCCGCCGCCGGAGGGCTCTGGGAGGGCGGAGGAGTCTGCGCGCCCGGGATCTCCTGCGCGTACGGGAACGGTTCGTGGGAGGGGCGCGCGGGGGTGCCGGGGACCTCCTGCGCGTAGGGGAACGGCTCGTGGGCCGAGGGGCTCTGCCCGGGCGACGGCTGCGGGGGTGCGGGCGGCGGTGGCGCCAGATGCTCCGCGCGGGTGGCGTCGGGCATCTGCTGCTCGTAGGGGAAGGGCGGCGGGAGGGGGATCTCCGCCCTCGTCACGTCCGGCGCCTGCTGCCCGTAGGGGAACGGTGGCGGCGCGGGGATGTCGGTGGATGTCGCCGGGGCGTCCGCGACGGGAGCTGGAAGGGCGGGCGGGGTCGCCGCGCCCGAGTCGCCGCGCTCTGCGGCGCTCTCCGCGGACCGGTCCGCCGCAGGCTTCTGGCCCTTGGGCAGGATCACCGTCTGCAGCGTCTCGTTGATGTTGCGGTCCACGACGGTGCGGTCCGCCATCTCCGCTTCCGCGTCGTCCTCAGGAGCGTCCTCAGGAGCGTCCTCGGGATCGTCCTCCGGAGGGTCCTCGGGAGCGTCGTCCTCGGGGTCGTCCTCCGGGTCGTCGGCGGGAAGCAGCGGGCCGGACGAGGAGCCCTGGTCGTCCAGCCACCGCGGCGGGGGAGGCGTCTGGGCCGCCCGCCCGGGTTCGGGACGCTCGGCCTCGCGGTCTTCATCCGGCTTTCCGGTTGGAGTCACGCCCACTCCCAGCTCCCGCTCACTCTGCACATTTCACCCTGCACATCGCCCTGGCGCGTCCGCAGTCGTCAGCGATGATAGCGGCGCATAAAGGGCCGAACTTCGTCACCGGCTCCGGCCTGCGGGGGCGCAGCCGGCGCCCGCGCAGTGGGTCAGCGCGTAAAGGAGGTCGGAAAGGTGCCGGCGCCGCTGCTCCGGCAGCCCGCCGGCGGTGTTGTTCAACTCGTGCGGGTCGCGGGTCCGGTCGTAGTACTCGGTCTCCCCGCCGGTGTACTCCACGTACAGCATGTCCTCGGTGCGGATCGCGTTGTAGGTGGTCGGCGCGCCGGGCGCGGAGTCCTGCCGGTCGGGATCCAGCGGGGAGGGCGGCGGCTTGACGTGCTCGACCAGCGCGGATTCGCGCCAGTCCGCGGGGGTGGCGCCGCGCAGGAAGGGGGCGAGCGACCGGCCGTCGGCCGTCGCCGGCGGGCGCACGCCGGCCAGTTCCTGGAACGTGGGGGCCAGGTCGGTGTTCTGCGCGATCTCGCGGACCCGGCGCCCGCCGGGGACCGCGGGTCCGACGACGACGTAGGGCACCCGGATGTCGGTGTCGAAGGCGGTCATCTTCCCGCCGGCCAGCCGGTGCTCGCCCAGGTGGAAGCCGTTGTCGGAGCCGAACACCAGGTAGGTGTCGCGGTCGAGGCCGCGCTCCTTCAGCGCCGTCCGGATCCGGCCGATCATCTCGTCGACCGACTGCACCATCCTGACCCGGTTGCGGAAGCCCTCGTCGATGCGGCCGATCCCGGGCTTGCGCAGCCTCGGGTGCGACCGCAGCCAGGACGGCTTGTCGCGGACGTCGGCCTCGTTGAACGACGGCGGCCGGGGAGCGGTCAGGCGGCCGAACAGCGAGGCGTGGCGCGGAGCGGGCACGAACGGCCCGTGCGGCGCGAACGTCGAGATCTCGATGAAGAACGGCTGCCCGGACTTTCCGGACCGCTGGACGAACTCGACGCCCTTGTTCGCCAGCACGTCGGTCAGGTAGTCCTGCGGCCGGGCGCCGTAATGGACGAGGCGGCCGTTCTCGTTCATGTTGTAGTCGTACTCGGGATAGCCGTTGCCGGTGACGTGCCACTCGTTCCAGCCCGGCGGGACGTACGGCTTCGTGTCGCCCTGGGTGTCGTTGGGCTGGTAGCCGTTCATGTACTTGCCGAGCAGCGCCGTCCGGTAGCCGGCCTTCTGCAGGGACGGGGCGAACGACGCCTGCTCGCCGCCCTTGTCCTTGAAGACCTGGTAGCCGCCGTCGGGCGGGAAGTTCGTGCGGACCCCGGTGTTGTGCGGGTACCGGCCGGTGAAGATCGTGGCGCGGGAGGTGCAGCAGAGCGAGTCCGCCATGATGAAGTTGTCGAAGGTGAGCCCCTCCCGCTGCATCCGCAGCACCTGCGGCATGTGCGCGACGAGGTTCCATGACAGGTCGTCGGTGAGCACGAAGACGATGTTCGGGCGCTTCGGGGCCTTCGTCTGCTTCGGTGTGGAACGTTCGGCCTGCTGGGGGAGGCAGCCGCTCAGCCCGAAGGCGGCGATCAGGCACAGCACGACCGCGAGCCGCCGATGCCGGATCAACGTCCGTGCCTCCTCCGTGCCGAGCGTCCCGTCCGCGGTGAACGTGCTCTGTCCGTGACGGGATCGCGGGGCAAGCGTAACGATCCGGACGCCGTTCGCACATTCGAGGGCCGTTGGGCGTCCGGCCGCGATTGTTGGCATGATGCGGGGTGCCATGAGGTGGACGAACCGTGATCCGCGGGCGCTCGCACCGCTGCTGCCGCTGGTCGCGGGGGCCGCGATCAGCGCCCTGGTCGGGCTGGTCGTCTGGCTGGCCGTGTCCGTGGTCCCGGTCTCGGGCGGACCCGGCGTCCGTCCGCCGGGCGGGTCCGGCCGGGGCGGCGCCGACGCGTCGGAGGGCGCTCCACCGCCGAGTCCGGCCGGCTCTCCGGCGGCGATCGACCCGCCCGGCTACGCGCCCGCCGAACCGGTGATCGACGGTCCGTTCGCCGACCCGACCATGATCAAGGTGGCGGGGACGTACTTCGCCTACGGCACCAACAACGGGGACGCGACGGTGCCCGTCGCGACGGCCCAGTCACCGACCGGCCCGTGGAGGCCGGTGCCCGGCGACGCTCTGGCCCGGCTTCCGGCATGGGCCACCGGAGGCCGGACCTGGGCACCGGAGGTCGTCCCGCCGCGCGACGGGTCGCGTTCGTACGTT
The DNA here is from genome assembly GCF_040492135.1 of Actinomadura sp. NPDC000600. NCBI lineage: Bacteria > Bacillati > Actinomycetota > Actinomycetes > Streptosporangiales > Thermomonosporaceae > Actinomadura > Actinomadura sp. NPDC000600. Next base: position 166,904 of record NZ_JBEUPD010000011.1, on the reverse strand, counting down.
TTGTACTTCTCCGCGCGCCGCAAGGACGGCGACCACCAGTGCATCGGTGTCGCGACCGCGTCCGCGCCCGCGGGCCCGTTCGTCCCGCAGGAGGGCGGACCGCTCGTCTGCCCGTTGGAACTCGGCGGTGCGATCGACCCGGCGTCCTACATCGAGCAGGACGGCACCCGCTATCTGCTCTACAAGAGCGAGGAGCGGAAGACGGCGGCGATCTACCTGGTCAGGCTGAGCCCGGACGGACTGCACCTGGCCGGCGCGCCGAAGCAGATCATGGGGCGCGCGGCGGACGAGCCCGTCCTGGTGGAGGCGCCCGACCTGGTCCGGCGGGGCGGGAAGTACGTGCTGCTGTACTCGGCGGGCTGGTACTTCAAGCCGAACTACCAGACGCGCTACGCCGTGGCGTCCTCGATCGAGGGACCGTACGCCAAGGGCGGTCCCGTGCAGTCCACCGGGCTGTACGGCGGGAAGGTCGAGGGGCCGGGCGGCGCGGACGTGTTCGGCGACGAGACCGGTGACTACCTCGTCTTCCACGGGATCCTCGACTCCCGGGGCGGCTCCGGCCTGGTCCGGGGCATGTACGTCGCCCGGCTCGGCTGGGACGGCGCGAGGCCCGCCGTCCAGGGCGTTCCCGTCCGGTACGAGGCGGAGCGGGGACGGCTGAACGGCTGCGTCTCGGCGCTGGCGCGGCCCAACGCGTCCGGCGGGTCGGCGATCGGCCCGTTCGCCCGCGACGACTGCCGCGCCGAGGTGCCCGTGTTCGCGCCCGCCGCGGGCCGGTACGCGGTGGGCGTCCGGTACGCCAACCGCTCCGGCCGCGACTCCGACCTGGAGGTGTCGGTGAACGGCTACGCCGCGACGTCCGTGCGGCTGCGTGCCACGGAGGGCGCCGGCTGGGGGTCCGTCACGGCGACGGTGGAGCTGGCCGCGGGCTGGAACACGATCGGGCTGCGGCGCCTGGACGGTCAGGGGCAGATCGACTACCTGGAGCTGCGGTAGGGGCCCGTCCGCTCCAGCAGGACGAGCCGGCCGCCCCGGTAGGTCCAGATTCCGGCCTGCCGCCAGGGCCCGGCGGACCATACGGCCCCCTCCCGCCGCACGATGACCGGCTTGTGCGGCTGGAGCGACCGGTGGTCCATCAGCCACACCCGGTCGACCCGGGCGAGCCTCGGCGGCAGCTCGCGGGGGAGCAGGTCACGCCCCTTGAGGCTGGCGTCGGCCACCGGATCCGTCCTCATGCCGAGGTCGCGGAGCCTGCCGAAGACGTCCGGATAGGCGGCGGCGCTCCATCGCACGCTCCCCGCCAGGTAGACGACGGCGTCCCCGGGCCGGGCATGGGCCCGGACGGCATCGGCCGCCGCGAGCATGTCGTCGGGACGGCTGTCCTGGCGGCGGATGTAGTCGTGGACCCGGATGGACGGGCCGACGAGTGCGGCCGCTGCCGCGACCACCAGCGTGGCGCGGGCGGCGGGGTGGCGCACAAAGGCGGGGATCCCGGCCAGGCCGGCGCCGGCGAGCAGCGCCACCGAGGGCAGGCAGTAGGTCGTGTACCGGTAGTAGAAGACCGGATCACCGAGGCCGGAGGCGAGGAGCAGCAGGGCGGTCGGGACGACGGCCCACGGGAGCGCGACGGCGGGCAGCGTGGCCGTGCGGTGGGGAAGCGAGGCGCGACCCCGCACGCTCGCGACCACGCCGAGCAGCGCGAGCGCCACGACGGGCGCGACGAGCGCCCGGTCGCCGGCCAGGAACTGGAGTTGCGTCCACGCGACGTCCCACGAGGGGCGGGGGAGCCACTTCACCTGGCTTTTCTGGTCCTGCGCCGCGAGCGCCAGCACCACGGGCGGAGTCGCGGCCGCCGCCGCGGACACCAGCCAGCGCAGCCATGCCCCGGCCTTGGGACGGGTCACCAGAAGGGTCATGCCGTGCGCCGCGAGCAGCAGGATCCCGTGCAGATGGAGGAGTCCCAGCAACGCGACCGCGGGGGAGTAGGCCGCGAACCACCGCCACGGACGCCGCTCGTCCCGGTCCAGAGCCCGGACGAGCAGGTACGTCGCGAGCACCGCGACCGCCGCGGTCATCGCATAGGAGCGCGCCTCCTGTGCCCACCGGCTCGTCTGCGGGGCGACGGCCCACACCAGCCCGGCCGCGAGCCCGGCCGTCGGCCCGAGGCAGCGGCGGCCGACGACGGCCACACCCGCGGCGGCCGCCGCCATGGCGAGGACGCTCGGCAGCCGCAGCGAGAGCGCGCCCGTCCCGAACACGGCCACCCACGGCTTCATGAGCAGGTAGTAGAGGGCGTGGACGAGGTCCAGGTGCGGGAAGACGCGCAGCATGTCGCCGTACGACCGCGTCGTCATGCTGATCGTGGCGGCCTCGTCGAGCCACAGCGAGGGGGTGCGGATGCCGACGAGCGATACGGCGAGCGTTAACGCCGCGCAGGCGAGCGGGGTCGTCGGCCCGGCGAGCCACCGCGCGCCCCGGGCCGTGGCGTCCCGTGGCGGGTCAGCCGTCGCGACCATGAACTCGACCGCCGGGAGGCGACCCGGCCCCGCCGTCTCCCCGGGTCCCGGTCTCCTGGAGGACTCCGTTCTCTCGCAGGATCACTTCGGTCGGCCTCGGGCGGGTGAACAGGCCGTCCCTGACACCGCGGACCAGGGCGCGGCGCAGCACGGCGCGGTCGGAGGATCCGGCGAACGTGCGGGCCCAGCGCCGGACCGTCGACCCCGCGTACAGGGCGCGTTCCGGCGGCGCGAGCCCGCGGCTCCCGGTGAACAGCCAGATCTTGTTGCGCACCTCGTAGAAGAAGCGGTCGCCCGGGTCCGCCTCCGTCCCGCCGAACTCCCGGGTCTTGTGCACCACGACGCTGGCCGGGCAGAGGAGCCCGCGGCGCCCGCGCAGCAGCCGCGTCGTGAACTCGAAGTCGTCGTTCCAGAGGAAGTAGTCGGCGACCGGCAGCCCGCGTTCGCGCACCGCCGCCGCGTCAACGAGCGCGGACACGAAGGACGCCGACCGGATCGGCACACAGCCCGCCGCGCGCGCGATCCGCGACTCGGCGGCCGTCGCCCGCGGCTTGGGGCGGGGGGTGTTCATCGGATGGTCTCGGCCGTCGGTCCACACGACCTTGCTCGCCACGAGCGCGGGCGCCCCGTCCTCCCCGGTCGAGGCTCTCGTCCGCGCGTCCAGCAAGGCCGCGAGGGCCTCCGGCTCGGGCACGGTGTCGTCGTCCAGCAGCCAGAGCAGGTCGGCGCCGCCGTCCAGCGCCCGGGCCATGCCCGCGCTGAAGCCGCCGGCTCCGCCGATGTTGCGGGGGAGGGCGAGCAGGTCCACGCCGGGGAACAGTTCGGCGACCATCGCGGCGGTGCCGTCGGCGGACGCGTTGTCGACCACGGTGATCCGGTCCGGTGGGCGCGTCTGGGCGTCGAGCGCGGCCAGGGCCTCGTGGAGGAGGCCGCGCCGGTTGTAGGTGACGACGACCGCGGTGACGGACGGTCGGCCTTGAGGCCGCGGGCCGCGGCTCACGGGCTGCGCCTGCCCGCTGCCCGCCGGGCGGCGCGCTGCAGCGCCGGCGGCGGCGAGGCGGCGATCTCCATGAGCCGCTCCAGGTTCTCGCGGACGCCCGTCATCTCGCTTTGCAGGTGGGCGAGCCCGACGCGTTCGCGCGCCAGCGCCAGCTCCTCCAGCAGATGCACGACCACCCCGACGGACGCGGTCGCGATCAGTTCGTCGGGGACGTCGCCGGGAAGCATCGCGGCCTCCGGTGCCCTGGACGTCGTCAGCTCGTCCAGGTCGCCGACCACGTCGTAGCCCGACGCGCGCAGCGACTCGGCCAGCTCGCGGGTCCGCCGGGCCGCCCACTCGGCGTGCCGCGCGGGCAGCCCCATCCGGGTCCGGCCGCCGCCGGACCCGCCGGTGGGTCCGTGCCCGAGGAGGTACTCCCGCACCATGGGCTCGTAGTCGCCGCCCAGCGCCGGACCGAGCCTCTCGTTCAGGCGGCGGAGCAGCTCCGCCTCGACCGCCGACATCGGCTCGTCCCCGTGGATCCCGCCGAGGTCGCACACGCCGTCCTCGACGCCGATCAGGCCCCGGAACCTGTCCCACATCACCGCGGCCCGGCCGCCGGGCGGCGGCAGCGTGAGGACGTGGACGCGTTCCGCCGGCACCGCGGAGCCCCAGGTCCGCAGCACCCGCACCGGGTCGTGCAGGCCCCAGAACATCTCCCCGTAGGGCTCCGGCGCTTCGAGGCCGAGCTCGACGAGGTCGTCGACGAAGCGCTCGAACGTGATGGTGTGCGCGTGCCGGATCTGCTCCTGCCAGTCGAGGATCAGCTGCCGGCCGAGGTCGCGGGTGGCGAACACGACGTGCACCTCGGCCGGCTCCAGCGCCTCCACCGCCCGCTTGACCTGCTGTTCGGTCGCCCCGCCCAGCAGCGGCTGGGAGAAGGCGACCGCAGGGCCGTCCCACTCGCGGGCACGCTGCGCGACGCGGTCCCACGCGCCCTCCCAGTTCGGGTCGCGGTGGCCGCCCCAGCTCGTCTCGCGCAGGTCCATCACGGCCGCGAAGTTCTCCTGCGGCTCGGCGACCGGGTAGCAGACACCGGCGTCGCCCAACCGCCGCCGGTTGCCCCACAGCACCCGGTGCAGGAACTCCGCCTCGGCCACCGGCGCCCCGACATGCAGGTATACGGACTTTCCAGGGTCCCCCATGCGGGTGCTCACCTCGTTCTCGTCTTCGCGCCGGACCGGTCCGTCCCGCCCTGGATCCTGCGGTAGGCGCTGCGAAGCCGGACGGCCGCCTGGTAGCGCTCCCGAGCCGTCCGCTTGGCCCGCTCGACGAGCGGAACGGTGTCCTGGACGAGCCGGCCCGTCGTCTCCAGCAGGTCGGCCGACTCCGCGCGCAGCATGTCGATCCGGTCGCGGACGGCGGTTCCTGCGCCGGGCACCGCGGCGGCCCGGTCGCCGGTCTCGCGGACGCGGAGCAGCAGCGCCGCGACCGCGTCGACGCCCACGTCCGCCATCTCCGCCCAACGCGCCTCGTCGGGCGGCGGCGCGGGCGCGGTCCCGAGCGCGGGGCCGGCCGCCGCCGAAGGCATCAGCTCGTACAGGTCGCCCACCACGTGGTAACCCGCCGCGCGCAGTGCTTCGACGGTCTCGACCGCCCGTTCCGTCGCCCAGGGGACGTGTTCGCGGGGCAGCTCGATCCTGACCGGATGCGGCCGCCCGGCCAGGACCTGCTGCGCGAGGAAGTGCTTCACGTGCGCGTTGTAGACGGGCCAGCCGACATGGTCGCCGAGGGCCTCGTTGAGGCGCAGCAGGAACTGCGTCTCGCTCAGCCCGAGCGACGGGTTGGCGAACGTCCGGGACAGGTCGTAGTCCTCCGCCCCGAGGCCGGTCACCGCGCAGAAGCGCCGCCAGAGCAGGTCGCGCGGCGCGCCTGGCCGGGGCAGGGTGATGACATGGACCCGCTCCGGCGGCAGGCTCTCGCCCCAGCGTGCGAGCACCTCGACCGGATCCTGCAGCCCCCAGAACAGCCGGGCGCTCTCGTAGTCCTGCCAGTCCCGCCGCCGCAGCGCGGCCACGAACTCGTCGAACGAGGTCGTGAAGCGGTTCTTGACGTCCTCCTGCCAGTGGGCGGGGATCTGCCGGCCGAGGTCGCGCACGGTGAAGACCACATGGACATCGGCGAAACCGAGGTCGGCCATGGCCTGCCGGATCTGGTGCGGCGGGGCGGGGGCGAACAGCTCCTGCGAGAGGATGACGGTGCCGCGCCACGCGCGGGCCTCGGCGACCAGTTCGGGCCACGCTCCGCGCATCGCGGGATCGGACGCGTCGCGGAAGAACGTCTGCCGCAGGTCGAACGCGGCGCGGGCGTGCGAGGCCACGTCGCGGCCCGGGAAGAGGACGCCGTGCTCGCGCAGCCGGTCGCGGTTGTGCCAGAGCACCTGCTGCAGGAACGTCGTGCCGCTCTTGGCCGCCCCGACGTGCAGGTAGAGCGCAGGGCGCGCACTGTGCGCCGCACTACCGGGAGTGGGTGGGGGCACCGCGATCCTCGGCTTCCTGCGCCGGTACTGATCGAACCCCGGGTATCTTAGCCGCATTCCGTACACAGGGATCCGGCCGCCGCCCCGGTGCGGCCTGGTCCCTTCGCTCCCCGCACGAGTCGGATGGACACCCCCGGATGGACACAGTCCAGTGAACGTTGATCTCGTGGTGGCCGGTTCCGGATTCTTCGGTCTCACGGTCGCCGAACGATGCGCGGCCGGGCTCGGCCTCCGCGTCCTCGTGCTCGACCGCCGCGACCACATCGGAGGGAACGCCTACAGCGAGGCGGAGCCGGAAACCGGCATCGAGGTGCACCGCTACGGCGCGCACCTCTTCCACACCTCCAACGAGCGGGTGTGGGAGTACGCGAACCGGTTCACCTCCTTCACCGGCTACCGGCACCGCGTGTACTCGACCTACAAGGGCCGGGTCTACTCGATGCCGATCAATCTCGGCACGATCTGCGAGTTCTTCGGCCGGGTCTTCACGCCGGACGAGGCGCGCGCGCTGATCGCCGAGCAGGCCGCCGAGGTGCGCCGTCCGGCCAACCTGGAGGAGCAGGCGATCTCGCTGATCGGGCGTCCGCTGTACGAGGCGTTCATCCGCGGCTACACCGCCAAGCAGTGGCGGACCGACCCCCGCGACCTGCCCGCGGAGATCATCACCCGGCTGCCGGTGCGCTACACCTTCGACAACCGGTACTTCGACGACGCCCACGAGGGCCTCCCGGTCGACGGCTACACCGCCTGGCTGGAGCGGATGGCCGACCACCCGCGCATCGAGGTCCGGCTGAACACCGACTTCTTCGACCTGCGGGACGACGTCGTCGGCAACGTGCCCGTCGTCTACACCGGTCCGCTGGACCGCTACTTCGACCACGCCGAGGGCGAGCTCGGCTGGCGGACGCTGGACTTCGAGACGGAGGTCGTGCCGACCGGCGACTTCCAGGGGACCCCGGTCATGAACTACGCCGACGAGGACGTCCCCTACACCCGGATCCACGAGTTCCGGCACTTCCACCCCGAGCGCGCGGACTACCCGTCCGACCGGACGGTGATCATGCGGGAGTACTCGCGGGCCGCCGCGCGCGGCGACGAGCCGTACTACCCCGTCAACACCGCCGCCGACCGGGCCCGGCTGCTCGCCTACCGCGAGCTCGCCAAGCGCGAGGACGGCGTCCTCTTCGGCGGGCGGCTCGGCACCTACAAGTACCTCGACATGCACATGGCAATCGCCAGCGCGCTCAGCATGGTCGACAACAGGCTGCGTCCCCATTTCGGCGAGGGTTCGCGTCTTACTAGCGGAGGTGTGGCCGAGTGACCGAACATGCCGAGCCGTCCGGCGGGAGCGGCGCCGTCCCCGACCTGCGGGTCCTGCAGCGGGTCGTGATGCCGGTCGACCGCGACCTGGACGTCCTCAAGCTGTACGTCGAGGGCGAGATCGCCCGCGGCGCCGAGGCCCTCGCCGCCGAGGCCGCCGCCGAGCCCGGGATCCCGGCGGAGGGGGCAGAGGACGTCGGCCGCCGCAGCGTGGTCGTCCCGGTCGGGCGGCGGGTCTCGTTCGCGACCTACTTCAACGCCTTCCCGGCGAGCTACTGGCGGCGCTGGACGTCGGTGGAGGAGGTCGTGCTGCGGATCCGGGTGCGCGGCCAGGCCACCGTCATCGTCTACCGGTCCAGCGCGAAGGGCCACGTCCAGCGCGTCGACTCGGTCCGCGTCGACTCCGAGACCTCCCGCGAGGAGACGTTCCGGCTGACGCTGCGCCCGTTCATCGACGGCGGCTGGTACTGGATGGACGTGCTCGCCGGGGAGCGCAACGCCGTCCTGGAGCGGGCCGACTGGTGCGCCGACACGAGCGCCACCGGGCCCGTCCGGCAGGGCCGGGTCAGCCTCGGCATCACCACGTTCAACCGGCCGGGCTTCTGCGTCGACCAGCTCGTCGCGCTCGGCGGCGCCGCCGAGGCGCTGGAGGTGGTGGACGCCGTGTACGTCGTCGACCAGGGGACTCAGCGCGTCCGCGACGACGAGGGGTTCGAGCGCGCCGCGGCGGTCCTCGGTCCGAAGCTGCACGTCATCGAGCAGGGCAACCTCGGCGGCTCCGGCGGCTTCTCCCGCGCCATGGACGAGACCGTCAGGGCCGGGACCAGCGACTACGTCCTCCTCCTCGACGACGACGTGGTCACCGAGACCGAGGGCGTTCTGCGCGCCGTCGCGTTCGCCGACTTCGCCCGCACGCCGACGATCGTCGGCGGCCACATGTTCAACCTGTTCGTCCGCTCGCAGCTGCACGCCTACGGCGAGACCATCGGGCGGTACCGCTGGTGGTGGGAGGAGGCCCCGCACACCAAGCGCGAGCACGACTTCGCCAAGCCGCCGGACCCGAGACCCCGCGCGAAGACCAGCTCGGGCAGCCTGCTCAAGACGAAATGGCTGCACCGGCGCGTCGACGTCGACTACAACGGCTGGTGGATGTGCCTCATCCCCACCGATGTCGTCCGGAAGATCGGGCTGTCCATGCCGATGTTCATCAAGTGGGACGACGCCGAGTACTGCGTCCGCGCCGGCGAGGCGGGCTTCCCCACCGTGACGCTGCCGGGCATGGCCGCCTGGCACGTCCCCTGGCAGGACAAGGACGACGGCATCGACTGGCAGGCGTACTTCCACGAGCGCAACCGCCTGGTCACCGCCCTCATGCACTCGCCGTACGAGCGCGGCGGCAACCTGCTCAAGGAGAGCTTCATCATCTCGGTGAAGCACGCGCTCGCCATGCAGTACTCCACCGCCGAGCTGATGCTGTCGGCGATCGAGGACGTGCTGCGCGGGCCGGAGCACATGCACGCGGAGATCGCCTCGAAGCTGCCCGAGATCCTGGCGTTCCGCGCCGCTTTCCCCGACGCCCAGAACCGCCCAAGCCACGAGGAGTTCCCGCAGGTACGGCGCGCCAGGCCGCCGAAGCGCGGGCGCGAGTTCAAGCCGCCGCGCGGCACGGTGAACGTGCTCGCGAGCGCGATGCTCGGCACCGTCAAGCAGCTCCGTCCGGTCGACCCCGGCTCGCACGGCAACCCGCAGGTCGTCGTCCCGCACATCGACCGGCACTGGAGCCTGCTGTCGCAGGTCGACAGCGCCCTCGTCTCCTCGGCGGACGGCACCAGGGTGGCCTGGTACCAGCGCGACCCGGAGCGTTTCCGCGCGCTGCTGCGGCGCACCTCGCTGCTGCACGCCCGGCTCGGCCGCGAGTGGCCGGAGCTGAGCCGCCGCTACCGGGCGGCGATGGCCGAGATCGCGTCCCCCGAGGCCTGGCGGGCGACCTTCGAGTCGGCGGACGGCGCGGACGGGGGAGCGGCCGGATGACCGTCGCGCCGGTCCGCGCCGTCGACGGGATGCGGGCGCCCGGAGGCGACGGAGGCCTGCGCCGGACCTTCCGGGAGAAGTACCTGCTGCGACTGCTCGTGCGCCGGGAGCTCCGGGCCCGCTACAAGGGCTCGCTGCTCGGCCTCGGCTGGTCCTACGTGCGGCCGGCCGTGCACTTCGCGGTCTACTTCTACGTCATCGGCGTCTTCCTGGGGATGGACGACCGGGTCGAGGACTTCCCGATCTACCTGTTCTCGGGCATGGTCCTGCTCAACCTGTTCACCGAGACGCTGCACTCGACGACCCGCTCGGTGACGGGCAACGCCGCGCTCGTCAACAAGGTGTTCCTGCCGCGCGAGCTGTTCCCGACCGCGTCGGTGCTGGTCTCGCTCGTGCACTTCCTGCCCGGGCTGATGATCCTGCTGGGCGGGTCCGTCGCCGCCGGGTGGCGGCCGTCCCCGGCGGACCTGGGCGCGGCCCTCTACGGGTTCACGATCATCGTCGTGCTCGGCTTCGGACTCGGGCTGTTCTGCGCGGCCGTGAACGTGTTCTTCCGCGATCTGGAGCAGGTCGTGGACATCTCCATGGTCGTCATCACCTGGTCGGTGCCGATGATCTATCCGTGGACCCACGTCCGGGAGCACGCGCCCGGCTGGGTGCTGGACCTCTACCTCGCCAACCCGCTCGTCAGCGCCGTCTCCCTGTTCCAGCGGGCCTTCTGGTTCCCCGGGACCCGCGGCGACTTCGCCTTCCCGCCCCACCTGTACGCCCACGCCGGTGTCTCCCTGGCCGCCAGCGTGCTGGTGTTCATCGCCGGGCACGCGGCGTTCTCCCGCATGCAGGCGCGTTTCGCGCAGGAGCTGTAGCCGTTGACCTCCTCGAACCCGACCCCGGTGCCGTCGATCGTCATCGACCGCGTCACGAAGAACTTCACGCTGCGGCACGCGCGCTCGATCAAGGAGATGAGCGTCCGCGCGCTGCGCGGGCAGCGCCTGTCGGACCGCTTCAGGGCGCTGGACGAGGTGAGCCTCACCATCGGCCAGGGCGAGACCGTCGCGCTCATGGGACTGAACGGATCCGGCAAGAGCACCCTGCTCAAGCTGATCTCCGGGGTGATGCGGCCGGACAGCGGGTCGGTGCTCGTCCGCGGGCGCGTCGCCGGGCTGATCGACGTGGGCGCCGGCCTGCACCCCGAGCTGACGGGCCGCGAGAACGTCTTCCTCAACGGCGCGATCCTCGGCATGCCGCAGGCCGAGATCGCCCGGAAGTTCGACGCGATCGTCGAGTTCTCCGGCGTCGAGCGCTTCCTGGACGACCAGGTGAAGTTCTACTCCTCCGGCATGTTCATGCGGCTGGCCTTCTCGATCGCGGCGCACACCGAGCCGGACGTGTTCCTCATCGACGAGGTGCTGGCCGTCGGCGACCCGCCGTTCCGGGAGAAGTGCCTGGCCCGCATCCGCGAGCTGCGAGGCGAGGGCCGCACCATGGTCATCGTCGCGCACGACATCAGGATGCTCGTCGGGCTCTGCGACCGCGGCGTCACCATGCGGCAGGGCCGGGTGATCTTCGACGGGCCGACGGCGGAGGCCGGCCGGCTGGTGCGCGAGGACCGGGCCGCGCGCCGCGCCGCCGCGGCGGCCGGGACGCCCGCCGCGTCAGGCGATGCCGGGAGATGAGGGGATCTTGATGGATAGGGTGTCCCGAGCCGCGGCCGGGGGCCGCGCACGCCGGTGCAGGACCAGGGGAGAGGTACGGCGTTGACCGAACACGAAACCGGCAGCCCGCTGCTCGACGACGTCCACCGCCTCATCGCCGACCGGGCGTGCGCCGTCCTGTCCCTGGACATCTTCGACACCCTGCTGTGGCGGCGGGTGCCCCGTCCCACCGACGTGTTCGGGCTGCTCGGCTCCCGGATGCGGGAGGCGGGCCTCTGCCCCTCCTGGGTGACTGACGCGACCTTCCGCCGCATGCGGATCGCCGCCGAGGACACGGCCCGCCGCAGCCGCGACGCGCTCGGTACCGAGGTGTCCCTGTTCGACATCTGGCGCGCCATGCCGGACGGCGTCCTCGGCGCCGCGCCCCTGGAGCAGCTGGTCGAGGCCGAGGTCGCTCTGGAGCGCGAGCTGACCGTGGTGGACCTGGACGTCGCCGAGGTCGTCAAGGCGGCGCGCAAGCAGGACCTCCAGGTCGTGCTCGTCTCCGACACCTACTTCACGGAGGACCACCTCTCCCGGCTCCTCGACCGCCCGGAACTGGGCCCGATGGACGGCGTGCGCGTCTTCCGGTCGAACCAGCACGGCACCGACAAGGCGTCGGGCCTCTGGGAGATCGTGCTGCGCGAGCTCGGCCGCGGCCCCGAGCAGATCGTCCACATCGGCGACCACGAGATCGCCGACCACGAGGTGCCCGGCAGGCTCGGCATCCGCACCGTCCACTACCGCAGGCTCGACGACGCCTACCTCGACGTGCTGAGACGCGAGAAGGAGTCCGTCCTCCCGTTCGGCGACCACGCCCCCGACCTCGACGACCGGCACGGCGACCTCGGCCTCACCAGCCTGCGCGCCAAGGCCGTGCGCTCCGGCGTCCCGTTCACCACCTCCGCGCTGGACGTGGCGTGGCGGTACGGCGCGGGCGTCCTCGGCCCGGTGCTGACCGGCTTCGCCGAATGGGCGGCGTGGCGGGCGCACGAGGCCGGCACCCGCCGGCTGTGGTGCTCGATGCGCGAGGGCGAGCTGCTGTCCCGGCTGATCAACGAGGCCGCCGAGGCGCGCGGCTGGGACGTGCGCGCCGCCCCGGTGTGGCTGTCGCGGTTCGTGACCTCGTTGGCCGGGCTCGACCCCCACGACACCGCCGCGGTGCACGCCTTCGTCCGCACCGGGTACCGGCTGACCGTCCGGCAGGCGCTGTCGGTGCTGGAGCTTCAGCCCGGCGACGTCCCGGGCCTCGCGACCGAGCTGGACACCGTCATCGACAACGGCGACATCGCCGAACGGGTCGCCCGCGCGCTGACCGAGACGCCGCACCTGTGCAACCGGCTCGCGGTGACCGTCACCGCCGCCCGCGAACGCATGATCAAGTCGCTGCGGGACGCGGGGGCGCTCGACGACGACGCGCTCGCGGCGGGCGAACTGACGCTGGTCGACCTCGGCTGGGGCGGCACGATCCAGCGCCAGCTCGCCCGCGCCCTGGAGATCGCCCGCATCGACGTCAGGCCGGCCGGGCTGTACCTCGCCACCGACACCCGGGCCGAGCGGGTCTACATGGCCGGCCTGCGCGCCGAGGGCTACCTGGCGCAGGCGGGGCACCCGGCCCACGTCGCGGCGACCGTCACGCGCAGCCCAGAGATCGTGGAGCAGTGCGTCAACGCACTGTGCGGCTCCCTCATCGGCTACACCGAGGACGGTGCGCCGGTCCTCGGCCGGGCGGCCGACTCACCGTCGCAGAACGCCGAGCGCCGCACCGTCCAGGACGGCGTCCTCGCGTTCCAGCACCTGTGGAACAGGTACGTCACGGCGTCCGGCGGCACGTGGCCGGACCTCGCCCGCCCGGAGGCGGCCCGGAACCGGCTCGCGCGGATCCTGGTGGCCGCGCTGGAGTCGCCCACCCCCGACGAGGCCGCGGTCTTCGGGAACTGGACCCACGAGGACAACTTCGGCTCCTCGCTGGTCACCACCCTGCTTCCCGCCGATCTCAGGGCGGCCGTCCCGTACCTTTCTCCGGGCGACCTCGGCGACCTGCACATGCGCGACTCGTTCTGGCCCGCGCTGATCGCCGCGTCCGACACCGGGCTCGGCGCCATGGCGAGGGCCGTCGCGGACGGCGCCATCGACGCGGAGGCGTTCGAGCCGTCCGGCGAGAAGTCCGAGACGCGCCTGCGCTTCCGGACGGCGGACGACCGGTGGCACGAGCCCATCCGCCGCCGCGTCCGGATCAACCACAACGGGCTGTCGTTCTCCCGGCTGTCGTTCGAGCACCACGACACGGTCGACATCTCGCTCGCCATCCCCGGCCGTCCCGCGATCGTGCGGGTCGACTGGATCGAGGCCAAGGTCATCGCCGGCGGGCGGCGCCGCGAGCAGGTGCTGCGCTGGGACAAGCCGGAGGACTTCGTCGGCCTGCACTACGCCGACTGCCGCTACCTCGGCGGCAACCTGATGGAGTTCGACACCTCCTACGCGGCGGTGTGGCTCCCGCTCGCCCGCCGCGCCGGGGTGCCGGCGGTGTCGTCCGGGCAGATCACGATCGCGTTCGCGATGCTGCCGCAGTCGATGACCGGAATGGCGCCGCGGATGCCGGTGGACCGCAGGGCCGAGCGGGCGGCGCGCGCCGCGCGGTTCACCGAACGCGTCCGCGAGGAGTACCGGACCGCCGGCGTGAAGGGCATCGCCGCCGGCGCCGGACGAGTGGCCAGGAGGAAGCTCGGTGACGCGTGACTTCGGCGCGGCCGTGACCGGGTCCGCCGGCGACCCGCACGCGCAGGCCCGCACCGCCCGCGAGCAGCCGCTGCTGCTGCACTCGATGGCGGTCTTCCGCGAGCTGTTCGAGACGGTGTTCCGCTGCCGCGGCGTCTCCACGGTCGTCGAGGTGGGCGTGGAGTCGGGCCAGGTCAGCTCGCTGTACGCCGACCTCGGCGCGACCGTGTACTGCGTCGAGCCCGCGCCCGGCGACGAGTTGCGCGCCGTCCTGGACGGCGACCCCCGGCTGAACCTCGTCGAGGGGCTGTCCCCGGCCGTGCTGCCCGACCTCCCGGTGGCGGACCTCTACATCCTGGACGGCGACCACAACTACGCGGTCGTCCGCGACGAACTCGCCTGGATCATGGCGAACGCCCCGGACGCCGTGGTCGTCCTGCATGACGTGCTGTGGCCGTGCGGGCGCCGCGACTTCTACTACCAGCCGTCGCCGGTCGCCCCGGAGGACACGCACCCGGCCACGACGGACGGCCCGACGGTGTGGCACGACGAGCTCACCCCGGCCGGGTTCGTCGGCGACGGCGCGTACACCGTGGCCGAGCAGGCGGGCGGGCCGCGCAACGGCGTCCTCACCGCCGTCGAGGACGCGCTGGACGGGAACGGGGACTGGCGGTTCCAAATCGTCCCGGCCGTGTTCGGGTTCGGGGTGCTCGCGAGGACCGGCGCGCCCGGCGCGGACGCCGTCTTCGAGGCGGTGCGGCCCTACACGTCCTCCCGCCTGGTCGCCGCGATGGAGAACAACCGCGTCGCGCTCTACACCCGCGTCCTGCAACTGCAGTACGAGGCGACGGCCCGCCTTGAGGACGCCGGCCGGCTCACCGAGACCGTCAACGCCCAGCAGCAGGAGATCGCGCGACTCGAGTCCGAACTCGACCGCACCAACAGGGAACTGGCGGCGCGGCGCCAGGAGGCGCGGGCACGCCAGGAGGAGCCGGAGCGGACCGCGGCCTCGGACCCGGAACTGAGCGAGGCGATGTCGCACCTCGGCCGAGCCCTCTCCTCCCGCCTCCGCAGGACACCCCCGGGCCGCCCGCGATGATCTCCGCCTGCGGGACGGCCTAGCCGACCACGACCACCGCCACCGGGACGGGTCCCGCGGCCTGGGACCCCGAGACTTCAGGAGAGGGAACAGGCGATGACGGACTATGTCTCGACCGTGGCAATGCACCAGGCCACCTGGGGGACCTTCCTCGAACCTGCCCCAGAGCTCGCGGACGTCGCGAACCTCCATGAGGCCCTGCGCATGCCGATCCGGGGAGGGCATCGCGCCGATCTTGGGAAGCTCACCGGCAGGAACGCGGTCTTCGACCGCACCGCCGCCCGGATCGGGAGCGTGGAACTCGCCTACGAGGACCAGTGCAGCGCCTACCACTACTACGACCTGTTCTCCTGCGTCGAGCGCTGCCATGGGGAACTGACCCGGCTGGTCGACCTCGGAGTCTTCATGGGCGGCTCGTCCGCCATCCTCGCCGGCTGCGTGGAGCCGATGGGGCTCGAACTCGACCTCGTCGACGTCAACGACGCCTACCTGCGGTTCACCTACGAGCGGCTGCGACGCGTCTTTCCGCGGGCCATGACGCGCGTCCGCATGTTCCACGGCGACCTGCCGACCTATGTCGCGAGGGTGCTCGGCGGCGAACCGCAGACGCGCGCGCTGGTCCACCACGACGGCGCGCATGGCTTCGACCAGGTCGTCCGGGACCTGAGCGCGCTGTACTTCGTCCGCGACCGCGTCCACAGCCTGGCGATCAAGGCGACCCACCTGCGCGGTGACATCAGGCATCTCAACTTCGTCGACGCCGCCGTCCACGCGATGTTCGGCGTCGACGTCAAGTACGAGCCGCTCGGCGCGAACTTTCCGCCCGACGCTCCGGTGACCGTCCCGAACGAATGGGACGGGAACTACTTCCTCGCAGGCCAGCCGGAGGGGATGTACGTCCCGTTCGACGGCGTGGAGTGGAAATACCCGCATCCCACGATGGAGCTGGAGGCGTTCCTGCCGGTGAAGGCGCCCCCCGCCGGCTGACCATGGCCGGATGCGGCCATCTGCGGGCGGGGATCTGTCCGATCTTTCCTGCGGGCTGACCTGGTGACCGGTTTGACCGGGATGGCGGGACGTCCGCGGGGCTCTTCCGTTGAACGAGGCGCGGGAACGCGGGAACCTCTTTACCCTGTGCTGTGTAAGAAACCGACCGTAGTAACCCAACCCGGCCACCCCCAGGCGTTCCCTCCATTCCCGCGAATCCAGGGGTCTCTCGACGTGACGGACATGGCGAGCGGGTCCGCGATGGCGCGGCTCACACAGGCCGACCGCGTCTATGTGGGCTGGCGCTACGCGCAGGTGCACCCCGACCCGGGGCCGCCTCCGGACCGGCCTGCCGAGCCGGCCAGGGCGCCGCTGCCGCCGCCCGCGCGGCGGCCCGGCGAGCACATGGCCGGACGGCCGCTGCGCACCGCGTTCGCCGGGACGCTGGTGTTCGTCGTCCTGTTCATCGCGTGCGGCATCACCGGCGTGATCCCGTGGGCGTTCGCCGGGGTCGCGTTGCTGGCGTGCTGCGTCGTCCTCGCCATCACCGGCGGTGGTCTGTGGCGGGACGAGCGGGGCGTCCGCGAGCGGCTCGCCCAGGAGCGCGACGCCGAGGCGCGCGAGCGGGCCGCACGCGATCGGGCCCGCGACGCCGCCGAGAAGGCCTACGCCAAGGAGCGGGCCGAGTGGGAGCGCCGCCACTCGGCGTACGAGAGCCAGCGCGAGTGGTACCCGGTGGCCGTCCCTCCCGGCGTCGACCGGGTGGACATCGTGGGCGGGACGCTCGCCGGCTGGTCCGCGGCGGTCACGACGATGGGGGCGGCCAGGCTGGCGGTGGGCGCGCGGCTGACCGTCATCGACCTGTCCGAAGGGGCGGTCGCGCACGACCTCCTCCGGCTCGCGGCCGACCGCGGCGACGACCCGCTCGTCTGGGTCCTGCCCGCCGACCTGCCGCGCCTGGACGCCACCCGCGGCCTGAACCCCGAGGCGCTCGCCGACGTGCTGTCGCTGGTCGTCAGCGCGGGCGAGGAGGAGGGCGGCACCCGCGACCTGTCGTTCGACAACTCGATCCTGGAACGGCTCATCGAGGTCCTCGGCCCCGACACCACGATCCCCCGGATCACCGCCGCCCTGCGCGTCCTCGCTCAGGTCGGCGACCCCCGCGACGACCTGCGCAAGGGCCTTCTCACCGACGAGCAGCACGAGCGCATCGCGACACTCTTCGGACGCGACGCCACCGACCGCATCGTCGTCCGCCGCGCGTGGGCCCTGGAAGCGCAGCTCCGCAAGCTGGAGAAGCTCGCCACCGAACCCGTCCGGCTGCCACCCTCCCGGCTCCACGTCGTGTCGATGGACCGGCGCGCCGGCGTCCTCACCAACCGCATCCTCGGCACCTACGTGACGACCGCCCTCACGCACCGGATCCGGGAGGCCCCGCCCGGCGGCCGCTGGGACCACACGCTCTTCCTGTGCGGCGCTGAGAAGCTGCGCGGGGACGTCCTGGACCGCCTCATTGACGCCTGCGAGGCCACCGGGACCGGGCTCGTCCTGATGTACCGGTCGATTCCCGGCCACGTCCGCGAGCGCCTAGGCCGCCGAGGCCACGCCGCCGTGGGTTTCATGCGGCTCGGCAACCCCGAGGACGCCCGGGTCGCCGCCGAGCACATCGGCGCCGGGCAGCCGCTGCTGGTCGCCGAGATCACCGACTCGGCCGCCGAGACCCTGTTCGACGTCGCGGGGGAGACCTACGCCAGCACGGTCGCCTACGCCCGCCCGCGCGGCGACGGCCTAACCGACCCGGTCTGGTCGCCGCTGCCCGCCCCCGCCGCCGACGACTCCGTCCTGGTGGAGGGCATCAGCTCCGCGACCGCTTGGGGCCGCACGGTCGCAGCCCGCCGCCGTCCCGACAAGCAGCGCTTCCGCGAACTCCTCATCGAGCCCCCGCAACTCCAGGAGCTCCCGCCGACCGCCATGGTCTTCACCCACTCGGGCGCCACGGGCCGCCGCACCCTCCTGGTGGACGCGAATCCGGGCATCATCACCCTGCCGACCGCCCACTCGATGGAGTTCGAGGAGTACCTCCGCGAGCAAGCGCAGACGCCGGAGCAGCCCGACGCAGACCCGCCCGAGCCCCCAACACCACCCGAGGCCTCCGCCGCACGCCTCCCCAAGCCCCGCCACGCCCTCCCCAGAGGCGCCGGCCCCCGCCCGCCCCGCATAGTCCCACCCCTGAAACCCAACGGCCGCCACAAAGCCAACCCCCCGTCCTGACAACATGGCACCGCACCTTTACCTGGCGGCCGGAGAGGTGGCGGGGCCGGTGGGTGTGCTAATCACCGCCTGGAGATCGGCGGCGTAGCCGCGAGCGGCAGTGTGGGCAGTGGAGCAGCAGGCTGGTTCAACCGTCGCTTCCTCGCAGGGCGACGCTGTCGTCGCACCGGGGCAGTACCCTCTGGAATTCAGTGGAGACGTACTCGGAAGGGGGGATGGTGAAGTCGGAGCCACTTCCCGCATGGATCGTAATCGGTGCAGCGTTGTTCTCGATCGCCGCGTTCACCGGGCACTACCTGTTCGTGTCCGGAAAAATGTCTCGTGCCCATAAGGATTTTCTCTTCGGCCCGTACACGGGGAAGTTTGGGCGGGAAGCCGGATTGGGGTTGAAGTACGGTGCCGCCGGGTTCGGATTGCTCGCCCTGGGGGGAATTCTCACCTACGCCCCGCCGGGATCCTTTCTGGAGAGGATCTCGGCATGGATCGTGGTGGCAGGCCTTCTGTCGATGCTCCCGCCCATCTACTGGAAGTATGCCGGGTACCCAGAACGCATGAAGCCCGGCTGGTACAAGGATAGGGAAGCGCGGTTCAACGCCGGAAAGAGGGCATCGGCCGATGGGTCGGTGAGCTCCGTTGCTGCCGCCGGCGGCGTCGATGACATGATCCTGGCGGGCCCCGAAGGATGGACGCCGCTGACGCCCGCCTTTTCGAAGCATGATCCGGCTGAGGCTCCGGATCGGTTGCCTGCCGTGCATGAGGGGGCTGGCACCTCATGTATTAAAGTGGACGGATATAGGGTGATCCCGCTAGTAGTGGAACTCGAGAATCTTTCCTCTGGGCCACTCGAAGTCAGGGCTGGTCATGCGCGTTCTGCGGTCGACCACTGGCTGGCGTCGCTTCAGCCGGGAGGGGAGCCATCGCGGCTGGTGCTTGATGACCGCGAATTGGCGGACGGGGAGCCGCTGGCGGAACGATACCTCCAGATCAAGGGAAGCGGTCAATGGCGGGCTGCTCTCCGCACACTCCAGGATCTGCGAATCTTTGAGGAGAAGGCCACAGGTACGGGCTTTGATGTCCTCCACTATCTAGGGCCGCCGGGAGTCGCGGTCATACGCCAGGAAGGTGCGACCGCCTTTTCTCTTCAATTGCGTGACTCCAATTTGGGGCGGAAGCGGTCGGCGTACCAGGTGCTGTGTCCACTGCCCGGCGGGAAGGGGCGGGTCGCGCTGCCCACGGACTCGGTGTTGCAGATCGGTGCCGAAGGAGCACCCTGGTCGGTGGTGGTCAGCCCGTTGCTGCGGCAGGGGGACGTCGCGGCCGAGGGGCGCACGGCCCTGGCGGTCCCCGGGCTGGAGGAGTTGCGGACATTCAGCACGTCGATCGGCGGCAACACCGCCGAGGTCCTCTTCTATACCGGCGCATCGGGTCGGCTGCGGGTCGAGCACACCGGAGAAGGCCCCTTCGGCATCGATCAATTGCACTCGACCCTCGGCATAGCTGAAGAGGTGCTCGCCGCGTTCGGCGACTACGAGGGCGACGTCGAGATCAAAGGGCACTCCCTCCTCCAGATCCGTGGCGGGTTGGGTACCTGGTCCCTGCAGCAGGCCGACTTGAAGGGATAGCCTCCGCCCCCTCGCCGAACTCAGCCCGGGGCTGGACGGCAGGCCTGGACCACCCGCCGCGAATCGGCGTTGTGGGGGTGAGGACGGTCGGGGTCAGCGGGTCGTCAGCGCGGACTCCACGGCGGTGCGCAGGGCCGCGCGGCTCAGCAGCAGGACGGGCCCGTCCGGGTCCTTGCTGTCCCGCACCGCCACCGCCCCGGCCGCGCCCGCCAGCTCGACGCAGTTCCCGCCGTTGGAAGCGCTGTAGCTGCTCTTGCGCCACTTGATGTCGGTTAGGTCCATTTTTCCTGGGCCACCTTCCTGATCAGCTCGCGGGACATGTCTTCCGTGAGGGTGCGCGAGCGAAGCGCGACAAGCGTTCGTGCTAGTGCGGACAGGTCCGTGGGGTCGTCGGTTGTGATGGCGCGTATGGCGGTCTCGACATATGCGACCTCGCTTCGGTCATCCATCGTCGCGACCACGAAGGCGCCTGTGTTGCCGTCATGCTCGCCGCTTGTCAACACTACTTGAACCGTGACGTTGGGCAACATGCTGATCTCGATGAGGTGCTCAAGCTGTTCCCGCATCGTGTCAGCCGTGCCGACCGGTCGATAGAGGGCCTGTTCGTCGATCAGGAGTACAAGGGTGGGAGCGGGGTTTTCTCCCTCCCTGGTGATGATCGCTTGGCGACTGATACGGGCCTCGGCGGCGTCCTTGTTGTTGTGCAGGATCGCCAACGCGTAAGCCTGGGTCTGCGCCAAGCCCGGGATCAAGGAGTGTTCCCAGCAGACGAGCATGGCCGCTTCGGACTCCACTTCGGGCCAGTCGAACCAGATCGGCACGGGATGGCCGTTTCTGTTGAGGTCCAGCCAGAGCTTGATCAGTGATCCGTCGGCCTTGAGGCGACGATCGACCACCTCAACGAAGTCCCGAGTGGCTCGCCTGGTGCCGTTCTCGATGCGGCTCACCTGCGCCTTGCTGATGTTGGTGTGATCAGCAATGGACTGTTGTGTGATCTCCTTCGCCTCACGCATCCGGCGTAGCTGGCCACCGAAAGCGATCAGCGCGGGGGACTCTTTGGAACGTTGCCGTCGTGAAGGCATGAGCGCCAAGTTTCCTTTCCCTGGTACCTCGCCGGGAGGGCCTTCGAGTTTCCAGTCGTCACCAAGACTGTTTGGCAACAGCACCATACCGAGAAACCTTGCTAATTGTGTGGTGTTCGACACGCAGAGTGAGGAGATGGATCATGGGTGAGGCGGCGCGTCACGAGAACGAGTTGGTGGTGAAGAACGACCTCAAGGTCGTCGCCGAGGTACGGCGGTTCGTGCGGCTGGTCACCGGCCAGTGGGACATGGATGACTTCGTCCCGTGTCTTGTGGCCAGCGAACTGGTCACCAACGCTCTGCGCTACGCCTCCGCGTCCGACGACGACGTGACCTTCCGCATCGGCCGCACCGACGACGGCGCCCTGTGGCTGGAGGTCCAGGACGCCACGTACGACCTGCCGCGCATGCAGGAGACCGACACGATCAGCGAAGCAGGCCGCGGCCTGTTCATCGTCGACCAGTTCGCCCGCTGCTGGGGCATCCGCCCCCTGTCCGGCAACGCCGGCAAAGTCGTCTTCGCCGTCCTCGACCCCTCATGAAGACCCGGCGGAGGGGGCTGGCATGTTTCGGTAAATCCTGGGATGCCTTCTTCGACCTGCTGATCATCGAGTTTCAGGAGCGACCCAGGCGGGTTGTCGTGAGCGTGCGGGGGGCGGATGCGCTTGCCCGGCGTGATCTGCGGCTCTTCGTGGCCATGTCGTGGCACCTCTTCAACGCTACGGAGACAGTCGAGTCCGAGGGTAAGGGGGATTGGCGGCTAGAATTCCTTTACTGGGGTGACTGGGGCTCGTGGGCCTAACGGGTTTGGGAGGATCTGCCATGCCGACGGATGGACGGGCGGAAACGGGCGTCGAGTTCGTGAGTGAGGAGGGCCCGGTCAGCGTTCACGAGCTGAACGAGTTGGAGCGGCGACTTGGCGTGGAGTTGCCATCCGACTATCGAAGCTTCCTGCTCCGACGGAACGGTGGTCGTGTGCATGACAATGATCTGGCGACTCCCGAGGGGGAGGAGATCGGCATCGCGGTTGTTTCGTTCCTCTCGCTTGGAAGTGAGGGCGGAGATTCGATGGATGAGTTCCTCGGTGTGTACAGCGGTAGGTATCCCGAGGAGCTACTCCCGGTAGCCGAAGCCGCCGGGGGAAATCTCATCCTGATAAGAGTGGAAGAGGGGAGGGAGGGAGAAATCTACTTCTGGGACCACGAGCAGGAGGGTGACGAGGAGCCGGTATGGGAAAATCTCACCCTCCTCGCGCCTTCGTTCGATCAATTTATGGAAGCCCTGGTCCCATACGTCGACTGATCACGCTGTGAAACCGGCTCCGCCGGCACCTCCCAGGGCGGCCCAGGATCGGCAGCGGCAGGGGTGAGTCAGGCGGCGTCAGTGTCTGCGCCGCGCAGGATGTGCTGGTCGTCGCCTGGGGGTGGGGGCACGGAAGGATGCTGGGGTGACTACGCCCCTTGGTTCTTCTGGTGCTGGCATGCCGCCCGTCGGGTGGGGTGGCGGGGTGCCGCAGGGTGGGCCGCAGGCGGAAGGTGAGAGGATGCCACCGCGCGAGGCTTCGGCGACGGAAAAGGTTGTTTCGATGGACGGGGAGCGCGGCAGGAGGCTGGCCGGCATCAAGGCGAAGCTGGATCTGCTCAAACGCGTGGAGGCCGAGCACGGTTATGGCGCCATCATCGAGGAGCCGGAGGAGTTGGAACCCATCCCCGGGCTCCCGGTGGGGGTGACGGAGACGTTCGGTCTGTTCCGTCGGCTGGGTGGAGACTACTTCCGCTTCCAGCAGCCCTCTGCGATCGCCGGCCGGCAGGCCTGGAGCGACCGCTACATCGATCCGAACTGCCCGCTGGGCAATCCTCTTTCGATCGGGTGTGAACGCTACGGTGCTCCTGCCGACATCGAGTGCGGCAGCGGCATTTACCTCGACTTGCAGGAGGGGGACGTCTACTTCTGCGACGGGGACGACTACGTATTCGCCTACAAGCACATTGACGTCGAAATGGTCGAGACCACGGAACTGTCGCCCGACATTGTCACGTTCTTCGACTTCCATGTCCTGGGAGAAGGGTATCCCCGGCTCATCGCCTCCGTCATCGGGCCGCGTGCCGTCGGACGTCGTGATCGGAGGGGCCGGCACCGGGACCGTTGGATGAGACTCCTGGAGGAGGCCGGCCTGGCGTCGGCGGAGGTTTGATGCGAGCACTTCTGCTGGTCGTAGGGCTGGTCGTCACCGTGGTGCTCGTCACGGTCGGCGTGGTGTTGTACGGGTCTCCGGCGTTCGTCGGCTGGGCGCTTGGGATGGTTGCCCTGGGAGCGGGGTTGCAGTTCGCCATTCGCCGGGGTGGCCTACCTCAACGACAGGACTTGGAGCGGCGGGAGACTTTCGGGCAGGTCCTCCGGAGCGGATCGTTTCTGCGGCTTTATCCGCCGCTGCCTGCGGCGGTGGCGTTCGTGGTGATGGCGGTCGTCGTCAACACGGGGCCGCCGAGTCTCGTCATGGTGCCGCTCCTGGTCGTTATGACGTGCTCGGCGATCTGGCGGCGGAGGGCGTCCGCCAGTGCTCGGAGCGCCGGACGTTCAGGGCGGGACGGCTGATCCCGGGCCGGTGGTCTTCCTGGAAGGGCATTGGCGTGGGGGTCGGTGGCGCGTAAGGATGCTGGGGTGACTATGCCCCCTGGTTCTTCTGGTCCTGGTCGGCCGCCCCACGGGTGGGGTGGTGGGGTTCAGCAGGGTGGGCCCCCGGCGGTCATGCAGGGGAGGCCGTTCGTGTTGCCGGGGCCTTGGTATCGGATTCAGGCGATTCCGGCGCCGCAGCGGGAGGGGTCTGCGGAGTGGGACTTTGTGAGTGTGCTGCCTGCGGCTTTGTCGGCGGCGCGGTTGGGGCGGCCGTTCGTTGTCGGGTGGTTGTCGGCGGGGGGTGGGGCTCCGCTGGAGCTGATCACGAATGCGGGGCCCATCGGGGCGCCTGAGGCCGGGGCCGAGACGCATGGGCTGCTGTTTCCGAGCGGTGCGCGGGGTGTGCCGATCGGGGACGGGTGGTTGCGGCAGGCCGAGCGGATGGCGTGGACGAGGTGTCCCGGACGGCTCGCGCCACAGGGCTCCGGTGGTGGTCCGGGGCTGTTCGAGGCGACGCTCGTCACGTTGATGGAGCGGCCGTTCGGGTGGTTCGTGGTCGCCGATCCGTGCGACGAGCGGCTGATCGACAGCGAGATGCGCGAGCTGCACCACGAGTTGCGGATGTTGCGGCGGGGCGAGGACGAGCACGCTCGGCTCGCCGTCGCGCGGGCCGATCGGCGGCTCGCCGAGCTGGACGCCTTCCGCGAGGCCGGGCTCTGGCAGGTCCGGGTGGTCGCGGGGGCGGCGTCGCAGGCGGAGCTGGGGCAGATCGCGCCCGTGCTGGTCGGGTCGATGGAGTTGGGGCACCATCCGTACCGGCTGCGGTCGGGGCAGGGGAGCGGGACGTTCGCGGAGATGCTGGCACCGGGGGCGGCGCCCGCGCCGGTGCGGGCGGCGGCCGAGCCGGAGCAGCGGTTCCCGTTCGTCGCGACGGCGGGGGCGCTCGCGGCGCTGGCGGGGCTGCCGCGGCGGGAGGTGCCCGGCCTGCGGGTGCTGGACGCCGGCTACTTCGACGTGACGTCCGAGACCGCGCCGGCGAGCGGGGAGGCGCAGATCGAGCTGGGCGCCATCCTGGACGGCCAGGACCGCGAGGTCGGGCGGTTCACCGTGCCGCGCTCGACCATCAACCGGCACGTGTTCGTCACGGGGGCGACGGGCGCGGGCAAGTCGCAGACCGTCCGGCACCTGCTGGAGCAGCTCACCCGGGCCGGCGTGCCGTGGCTCGCGATCGAGCCGGCGAAGTCGGAGTACGCGGCGATGGCGGGCCGCATCCAGGATCTCGGCGGGCCGGTCACGGTCGTCAACCCCTCGGACCCGGACTCGGTGCCGCTGTCGGTGAACCCGCTCGCGCCGGAGCCCGGCTACCCCGTCCAGGCGCACATCGACATGGTGCGGGCGCTGTTCCAGGCCGCGTTCGACGCCGAGGAGCCGTTCCCGCAGATCATGGCGCAGGCGCTGCAGCGCGTCTACGAGAACAACGGGTGGGACGTGGTGACGGGCGGGGGCGTCCCCGGGTCGCTCATCGAGCCCGCCGTGCCGACGCTGGAGCAGTTGCAGAACGCGGCGCTCCAGGTCATCCAGGACGTGGGCTACGGGCGCGAGCTGATGGCGGACGTCCAGGGGTTCGTGGACGTCCGGCTGCGGTCGCTGCGCATCGGGTCGGCCGGACGGTTCTTCGAGGGCGGCCACCCGGCCGACATCGGCGGGATGCTCCGCGACAACATCGTGCTCGCCATCGAGGACGTCGCGAACGACGAGGACAAGGCGTTCCTCATGGGGACGCTCATCATCCGCATCGTCGAGCACCTGCGGATGCGCGAGCGCAAGCGCGACCGCGCCGCGGGCGCCGCGCTGCGGCACGTCATCGTGATCGAGGAGGCGCACCGGCTGCTGCGCAACCGCGGGCCCGAGCGGGGCAGCTCCCACGCCGTCGAGCTGTTCGCCGGGATGCTCGCCGAGATCCGCGCGTACGGCGAGGGCATCATCGTCGCCGAGCAGATCCCGACGAAGCTCGTCCCGGACGTCATCAAGAACACCGCGCTGAAGGTCGTGCACCGGCTGCCCGCGTTCGACGACCGGCACCAGGTCGGCGCGGCGATGAACCTGGACGGCGACCAGTCACGCGAGGTGGTGTCGCTGCGTCCGGGCGTCGCCGCCGTGTTCGCGGACGGCATGGACCGCCCCCTGCGCGTGCGGGTGCCGCTGGGCGAGGGGCGCGAGGCGGAGCTGCCCGGCCCGCCCCCGCCCGTGGACGGGCGGCGCTCGGCCGCCTGCGGGTGCGAGTGCCGGTCGGGGCGCGCCTGCACCCTGTACGAGCTGCGCGAGGCGGACCTGATCGCGGGCCATGCCGACTGGGCGTGGCTGCGCCTGTGGGCCGACACGCTCGTCCTGGCGCATGCGGTGAACCGCCCGGTCCCGTCCGTCCCGCCGGAACTGGCGCGTTCCTGGTCGCGGCTCACGCCGCGGCTCCGCGAGTGCGCGCTGGCGACCGTCCTCGAACGGGCGGTGACCCGGCGGTCGCGGGGGCTGCGCACCGCCTATCCCCCGTCCGACCTCACCGCCGCGGCCGCCGAGGCCGCGCAGCGCCTGCTCGGCGGCGGCGCGCCGGGCGGGGCCCCGGGGCCGCACTGGGTGATTCCGCAGGTCAGGTGGCTGCACGAGCTCGACAGGCTGTTCCCCTACGGTGGCGACGCGCCCGACAAGCACGCCCCCGCGCCGCCGCTGGACTACCAGCTGCCCGGCCTCAAGCAGCAGTCGGACGCCAAGCTCGGCCACCGGCTCCGCGCCCTGCGCCGCCATCCGCTGTCGATGGAGCTGAAACGCAACCGCCCCATCGCCGGGACCGCCCTCTACGGCGACGACGACCAGGCGGGCTTCTTCCAGGACCTGGTCGTCGTCGCCATCGGTGTCGACGAGGACGAGCAGATCGAGCACGTCGCCGGGACGATGCGCGTCACCGAATGGCTGGAACCCGTCCTGAGCTGGTACGACCGGTTCATCACACCGTTCGAGGACCCGGACAAGGGTCTTCCGTTCCTCAACCCGCAGCCCGAGTGACTCAGATGTCGCTCTCGCCGCGGGCGGGAAGGCCCGCCTTCTCCGCGACCGGGTTCCAGTAGCCGATGAACTCGCTCTTGGCGGAACTGGCGCGCTGGTTGACGTCGGCGACCTCGCCCTCGGACGGGCAGCCGGGCGCGGCGGCCAGGTAGCGCTGGTTCGACTCCGTCGAGGCTTCGAGGGCGCGGACGAGCGCGGCCTTCATCTCCTCGCCGTTGAGGAGCGCGCCCACCTCCAGGCCCCGCGCCTTCGCCAGCTGGCCGCGGCGCTGGTCGAGGACGCGCCGCACGCCGTCGACGGGGCAGCCCTGGGTGACGACGGTGCCGAGTTCGGAGCGGGTGCCGCCCATGTCGTCCAGCAGGCCGTTCACGACGGCCGCCTGCGCGTCGAGGTCGCCGCCGCTCGTGGGGCTGTCGGACGCGGACGCCGCGCCCTGGCTCTGCCCCGTGGACGGCCCGGAGGCTGTGGGCGGCGGAGAGTCCGACCCGCTCGGCCAGAACACGATGCCCAGCGCCAGCCCGATGAGGAGGACGACACCCGCCGCGCCCAGGAAGTAGGGCAGCGTGCTGCGCTTCGGCGGCGCCGGTGGCTGCCAGATCGCGGGCTCGGCCCAAGGGTCGGCCCACGGCTCGGGAGAGAGGTGGGTGGTCCGCTCCTCGGCGGGCGGCATGTGGAGCGTGTGGTCGGGCTGCGCCTCCCACTGGACCGGGTTCTGGCCTTCCCACGGCGGCGGCACCGGATCGCGCGGAACCGGCACACCCCCCGCCGCCGGGCTGCCCGGAAGGCCTCCGCCCGGCGCGTACCCGCCGAACCCGCCGCCGCTTCCTGGAGCGCCGCCGACGGGACCCCCGCCCGGCGCACCTCCGCCCGGTGCGCCTTCTCCCATGGAGGCGCCGCTGAACGGGTTGCCGCCGTAGGGGGCGCGGAGCGTCTCGTCCTGGGTGGTCGCGTCGTCCGCGCCCGGCGGGCTCGGCGGGGCGCCGAACGGGTCGCGGGACGTGTGGTCCTGGACGGTCGCGTCGGCGCCCGGCGGGGCGTCGAGGGGCGCTCCGCAACGCACGCAACTGGGCGACGACGAAGCGGAGTCGGTTCCGCAATTCGGACACCGCATGACGGCCCCCTGCCCCGTGAGAACGAACGGTCAGAGAATACTGCGTGACCGACCGTTACACCCGTTTCCAACTACGCTGCGGCTGATCGGTCTTCTTCGCGACGGGGTTCCACAGGACGACGAACTGCCTCTTCGCCAGTGTCGCGCGCTTCTCGGCGGCCGCCCGTCCGGGAACCTGCGCGGCGCTCGGGCGCGGCTTGCCCTTGCACTTGCGCTGGTTCGCCTGCGCCCACTGGAGCAGCACCTGGTCGACCTGGAGGGACGCCCCCAGCGCCTGGTTCAGCGAGCCGCGCAGCCGCTCCCCGTTCGCCAGCTTGTCGACCTTGAGGTTCTGCGTGCGGCGCATCTGGTTCGTGCGGCGCTGCGCGACCGTCTGGAACCCCTGGATCGCCTGCGGCAGCGTCTTGCACTTGCCGGCCCGGCCGAGCGCCCCGGCGAGGATCCGGCGGGTGTCGACGCTGTCGTTCAGGATCCCGTTGAGGGCCGCGGCCTGCTGCTTCATCTCGGGCGGGATCGCGTTCTTCTGCGCGACCTGCTTCTGGGACGCCGCCGGGGACGGGCCCGGGCCCGACGGCGAGTCGTCGCCGGACGGCCACACGACGAACGCGACCGTGCCGACCGCGACGGTGACGAGCGCGGCGACGGCGGCGATCAGCGGCTTGCTCGTCCCGCTCTTGCCCTGGCCCTGCGGGAACTGGCCCGGCGGGTATCCGCCGAACGCGGGGTCGCCCGGACCCATCGGGCCCATGGGCTGCATCCCGGGGCCCATCGGGCCCTGCTGCATCGGACCCGGCTGCATGGGCCCCTGCTGCATCGGCCCCGGGCCCATGCCGCCCATCGGGGGAGGGCCGCCCATGGGGTAGCCGGGGTCCATCCGCGTCTGGTCGAAGTCCCCGCCGAAGCCCTGGTCGCCGGGCATGGCGAGGGCCGCTCCCGGGCCGGGCGCGAGCTGCGTCGCCTCGGGGTCCGGGAAGGCCGGAGGCTGGGCGGCGCCGGGCGGCTGCTGCCCCCATACCTGCGTGGCGTCGGCCTCGCCCTCGGGCTTGCGCGGCTGCGCGAACCACGAGTCCGGGACGATCGACTCCGTCGGCGGGGGCTGCTCCTGGAGCCCGAACGGGTTCGATCCGCCCGGGGCCGGCGGGGCGGGGTCGTTCGCGGGCGGAGCCTGCTGCCCGCCCGCCCACGCGGGAGGCGGGGGCGGGGTGCTGAAGCCGCCGGACGCGTCGTCGTCCTCGTTGGGGTCGAACGTCCAGGCCGCGGTGTCCTCGGGGCCGGGGGACGGCAGCGGGGACGCGACGGCGGGCGTCGGAGCCGACGCGGTAGCCGGCGGCTCGGCGTACAACTGGAGCGGTGGCTGCGCCGGGAACTCGGGGGCGCCCTGCGGACCGAGGTCGGGCATGCCCTGCGGGCCGGTCTGGGGCATGCCCTGCGGGCCGGGCTGCATCCCCAGGTCGGGCGCGGCGGGCGGCTGCGGGCTCGGGGCCCAGGACGGCGTGGGCGGCGGCACCATCATCGTCCGGTCGCCGAGCGCCTCGGCACCGCCCCCCGCCGCGGGAGCCTCCGCGACCGGAGCCGCCAGCGTGACGGCGGGCCCGACCGAGTACACGTCGATCGGCGCCTCGCAGTGCGAACACTTGCCGAGCGTCCCAGGCGTGTCATTTCCGCACGTCGGACACTGCATCGCTCAGACCTCGCCTTATAGCCGCTTGCCCACGCTTGCGATCCAGGCCCGCCGCCCGGGGCGGGCACCGCTCCCCGCGTGATCAGCGGGGCTCCCGACAAAAGTAGTGGGTGACGCCGTTCTTGGACGCGTGGTTGGGAATCCGGCACACCGCAGTCGGAGGTCGCACGCAATCACGACATGTCGGTACTGGTCAAGATTGCCGCCAGTGGTTTACCGGCATCGCTGTGATGCTGCTCACATTGTGCACCGGTGGTGCGGAGCACGTCCCCCGAACCGCCCGGCGCGCCGCGAAAGCCCCACTCAGCGGCTAGGCTCGGAGCGGTTTCCCGGCGCATCCAGAGAAGACGGAGTCCATGAGCGATCTTCCGCTGCGTTCGCAGCTGGCCGTCGCGCTCGGTCGTACGGCCGCCAAGATGTCCCGAATGGCGGGCCGCGGGGACGGCTCGGTGATCGGCGGCCGGGTCGGCCTCCGGCTCGACCCGGAGCTGCTGACCAGGCTCGCCAAGGACCGCAAGCTCGTCCTCGTCAGCGCCACCAACGGCAAGACGACGACGACCCGGCTGATCACCTCGGCGATGACGCCGCTCGGAGAGGTCGCCACCAACGCGTTCGGCGCCAACATGCCGACCGGTCACGTGTCGGCGCTGGCGTCCGCGCCGTCCGCCCGCTACGGCGTGCTGGAGTGCGACGAGAAGTACGTCCCGATGGTCCTGAAGGAGACCGGGGCGAACGTCGTCGCGCTGATGAACCTCAGCCGCGACCAGATGGACCGCGCCGCCGAGATCTGGCTGCTGGCCGGCAAGTGGCGGCGCGCGCTGGAGGCGTCCCCGACCAGCCACGTCATCGCCAACTGCGACGACCCGCTGGTCACCTGGGGCGCGTCCACCGCCAAGAGCGTCACGTGGGTCGCCGCGGGCCAGCACTGGCGCGAGGACTCCTGGTGCTGCCCCGAGTGCGGCGGCCCCCTCGACCGGCAGGACACCGACGAGGACAGCGACTGGCGCTGCCGGCAGTGCCACTTCTCCCGCCCCCGCCCCGACTGGGCGCTGAAGGGCGACACGATCACCGCCCCGGACGGCCGGGCGTACTCCCTCACCGGGCTGTCCCTGCCCGGCCGCGCGAACCGCTCGAACGCGCTGATCGCCCTCGCGGTCGTGGCGCAGTTCGGCGTCCCGCCCGAGCAGGCCCTGCCGCTGCTGTCGCAGGTCACCTCCGTCGCCGGGCGCTACACGACGGTCGAGCACCAGGGCCGCTCGATCCGGCTGCTGCTGTCGAAGAACCCCGCCGGATGGCTGGAGGCGTTCGACGTCCTGCAGCCCGCGCCCGGCCCGGTCGCGCTGTCGATCAACGCGCAGGGCCCCGACGGCCGCGACACGTCCTGGCTGTGGGACGTCGACTACCGCATCCTGCGGGGCCGCCCCGTCTGGGTCACCGGCGAGCGCCGCATCGACCTCGCCGCCCGGCTGGAGGCCGCCGAGGTCTCCTTCACGGTGGTGGACGACATCGACCAGGCGGTCATGGCCGTCCCGCCCGGGCACCTGGACGTGATCGCCAACTACACCGCCTTCCAGACCATCCGAACGAGGTACGGCCGTGTCGTCTGACCGCATCAAAATCGTCTGGATCTACCCGGACCTGCTCAGCACCTACGGCGACCAGGGCAACACGATCGTCCTGGAGCGGCGCGCGGCGCTGCGCGGCATCCCCACCGAGACCGTCAGCCTCCGGTCGGACGAGCACGTCCCCGCCGACGGCGACATCTACCTGCTCGGCGGCGGCGAGGACCGGCCGCAGATCCTCGCGGCGCAGCGGCTGCGGGGCGACGGCGGCCTCGCGCGGGCCGTCCAGTCCGGCGCGGTCGTGTTCGCGGTCTGCGCGGGCTACCAGCTGCTCGGCCACGAGTTCGGCGGCGAGGAGGGCCAGCCCGTGCCGGGCCTCGGCCTGCTCGACATCCGCTCGGGCCGCGGCGAGCAGCGCGCGGTCGGCGAGGTCGTCGGCGACGTCGCGGCGGAGCTGAACGTCCCGCGCATCACCGGCTTCGAGAACCACCAGGGCGTCACGCAGATCGGCCCGAACGCGCGCCCGTTCGCGAAGGTGGTGCACGGCGTCGGCAACGGCGACGGGAACGGCTTCGAGGGCGCCTACAGCGGCCGGATCCTCGGCACCTACATGCACGGCCCGGCGCTCGTCCGCAACCCCGGCCTCGCCGACCTGCTGCTCCGCTGGGCCGTCGGCAGCGAGCTGGCGCCGCTGGACGACTCGTGGGCCGGGCGCCTGCGCGAGGAGCGCCTCCAGGCGGTCATGGGCTGACCCCGCGTTCATAGACCGAAGCGACCCGGCCGTTTCGGGGTGGTTCGCCACTCGACGGCCGGGTTCATCGGTCCTTGTCCGTTTGGGTCTGGTGCGGGGGACCGGGCGCTGCCACCGTAGCGATCGTGATCTGCTGCCGGCCTTCCCGCCGGGCGCTCCTGCGCTGGAGTGCCGTCGTCGCGGGCGCCTCGCTCCTGCCCACCGTCGAGCCATCGCCCGCGCGCGCTTCGGACGACGTCCAGCCGGTGAACCTCGAACTGGTCACCGTCACTGAGACGACGGCCGTCCTCACCTGGTACACGGGCGTCCCGGGGACGGACGACGGCCTGGGCCGGATGCAGCCCGCGCCGTCCGACGCCGAGGTCCTCTACGGAACGCACCCGTCGCGCCTCGACCGCGTCGCCCATGGACCGTCCGGCACCCCGTACCACTACGTCGAGCTGACCGATCTGGAGCCGGGCCGCAGGTATTACTACAGGGCCCGCTCCCGAGGACGGGACGCCGCCCCCACCTGGTTGGCCGCAGGGCAAGCAGCGGGCACTCCCTACGGGGACGTCTTCGCGTTCACGACCCCGCAACCGCCCCCGGGCCGCCACCTCTTCTCCGTCGCCCTCTGCAACGACCTCCACCTGGGCGAGACCGTCGCCGGGCTGGTGGGCCAGCTTCCCTGGATCAAGGGCATCGAGCAGGTGCCCGGCCACCCGCCGTATCCCGAGGTCATGGCGAAGGCCCTGATCGCCGACGCGCGGGCCAGGGGCGCCGAGTACCTGCTCGCCGCCGGGGACATATCGAGCGAGGCGGCGCCCGCCGACCTCGCGAGCGCCAAGAGCATCCTCGACACCTTCGGGACCCTGGGCGGCGACTACCTGATCGCCCGCGGCAACCATGACCGCGCCCATTCCGGGGAGCGGTACGGCGAGTGCAGCCCCGGGGAGCACCAGGGGAACGACTGCTTCAAGGACGCCTTCTCCCCGTCCGGGCGGACGTACTTCTCCCACGACCTGCGGGGCCTGCGCGTCATCGGCCTCGACACCTACGACAAGCCGGGCGACGGCGGCGACTCCGGCGGCCTCTCCGCCGAGCAGCACGCCTGGTTCGAGGCGGAGCTGAAGAAGGACCCCGAGCGGCCCACCCTCGTCTTCGGCCACCACCCGCTCTTCACCGAGAACGACCCGCTCTCCATCACCGGCGCCCACTCCCTCGACGCGGGCCAGTCCCTGCGGATCCTCACCGCCTACAACCGGGCGCCCGGCGTGTTCCTCCACCACGCGGGCCACACCCACCGCAACCAGCGGTCCGTGTTCCCGCTCGCTCCCCGGGTCGTCCAGCAGGAGGTCGGGGCGGTGAAGGAGTACCCGGGCGGTTTCACTCTGCTGCGCGTCCACACCGGCGGCTACGCCCTGAACTTCTACAAGACCCGCGCCGACGAGGCCCGCGCCTGGAGCGAGCGCAGCCGCCAGGAACTCTCCGGCCAATGGCCGCAACTGTCGCTCGGAAACCGCCCCACCGACCGCAACACGGTCGTCGGCCGCGACCTGTCCGGCCTTTCCGGGGCGTGAGAATCACCGCAGGGCGGTGAGGTTCCGTCAGCCGTCGTAGGGGACGTGCGGTGTCCATTCGCCGTCGGGACGGGTGACGGCCTGCCACATGGCGTCGGCGATCGGGGGTGGTGAGAAGGGCCCCTCCTTGGCGAGCACGCCGTTGACCTGCACCGCGACCGCGCGGATGCCGTCGGGTGCCAGGGTGGCGTCGAGGCTGGTGACGAGGTTCCGCACGGCGGCCTTCTGCACGCCGAGCGACGCGGCCCTGTGCGCGGGGTGGTCCGCCGCCGCCGACCCGGTGACCAGCACCCGGGCGCCCGACCGCATGAACGGCCGCGCGGCCTGGACGGCGGGCAGCAGCGCGCCGGCCCCGAACGCCACGTCCTCCAGGAGTTCGGCGACGCTGAGGTGCAGCGGATCCTTCTCCCGCCACGCGCTGGGGTTGAAGTGCAGGACGTCGATCCGCCCATGGCGTTCGCCCGCCCCGCCGATCACGTTGCCGACGTCCGCCGGATCGGTCAGGTCCACCCCGGCGCCCTCGGCCTCGTACCCCTCTCCCCTGAGGGTCGAGGCCAGGGACTCGGCGTGGTCGGCCGAGTGCGTCACCAGCACGGCGGCGTGACCCTCGCGGGCGAAACGGCGGGCCACGGAAAGCCCCAGGCCGGGACCGGCGCCAAGGACGACACAGACGGGTGTGGTCATACCGAGGATTCTCCTACGGACTCGAGGATCAGCGGCACCGGCCCGCCCCACCGACCGCGACACGGTCCGCCGTGATGCGGTCGACGTCGCCGGCCGGTGCCGCCGCGCCCGCCAGCCCCTCCAAGGACAGGGCCAGCGCGCGGGGCTCGCCGATCGACCGGGCGAGCTCCAGGCCGCGGGTGTGGTGCGCGAGCGCCTCCGCCGCGTCCCCGCTCAGCTCGGAGGTGAAGCCGAGTCTCGCGGCCAGGAGATGCTCCCCGATGGATCTCGCCGCGCGCCGATGAGTCTCCGGGCCGTCCGCGGTCACCTCCTCCGACCGCTACGAAGGAGATGACCATGGACCTCCCCCAGGGCGACGTGCGCCTGCTCGAAACCGACGTCGCGCAGCACCTGCTCCACTCCACGATCCCGGCCCGTCTCGCGTACACGGCCGTCGACGGGACGCCCCGCATCATGTCGTCCTGGTACACCTGGACCGGCGGGGAGCTGGTGATGGCGACCTACGTCCACTGCCCGCCGATGGGCATCCTGCGCCCGGCCGCCCGCATCCGTGCGCTCCGCGAGCGTCCCGACGTCGCCGTCAGCATCGACACCGACGGGCAGCCGCCGGAGGTCCTCCTGCTGCGCGGCCGCGTCACGACCACCGAGGTGGACGGCATGGTGCCCGAGCAGGCGCGGGCGGCCCGCCGGTTCCTGGGGGAGGAGGGCGGCGCGGGGTACGTGGCCGGCGCCGAGCACCCCGAGACCCGCATGGCCCGCATCGCCCTGCGGCCGACCTGGGTGGGCGTCATCGACTTCCGGACCCGCCGCCCCGCCCTCATGACCCCCTGAGAGGCCGTCCGCCCGCGAGGATCTGCCGCCGCCCGATCCGGATCGGCCGTCCCCTCAGGGGGCGTCCTCGGCGGCGCAGGAGTCGAGGAAGGGGACCAGTTCTCGGGCCACGGTGCGCAGGGGGCGGGTGCTCTGCTCGGCTCTGGCCAGGAGGATCGCGCCTTCCAGGGAGCTGACCATCAGGGTCGCGAGGGCCGTCGCCCTGCGGGACGGGACGCCCATCGCGGCCAGCTCGCGGGCGATCGGCCGCCGCCAGGCGGTGAAGGCGGCGGCCGCGGCCGCGCGAGTGGACTCCACCGACTCGGCGCAGTCGACCGTGGCGGCGGCCACGGGGCAGCCGCGGTCGAACCCCGTCGCCTCGAACTCGTCGATCCACTGGCGGACCATCGCCGCGAAGAGCCGCCCCGGGGTGGGGCGCGCCATGGCGGCCATGAAGCGGGCGACGCGGTCGCTCGCGTAGCGTCCGGCCCACTCCACGGCCTCGTTGACCAGCTGCTCCTTACCGCCGGGGAAGTAGTGCTGCAGCGAGCCGCGCGGCGCCCCGGCGTGCTCGGCGACCTCGCGCAGGCCGGTCGCCGTGACTCCGTCGCGGCGGATGAGCTGCGCCGCGCTGAAGACCATCCGCTCCCGCGGACCCCGCTCACCGGTCGCCACGGCCACCCTCCGAAGAATATTTCACAGGCTATTGCCCTATCTACCTGGATCATTATCATGACCACTGTCATAACTCGCAAGGGTGCGGAGGCGATGGTGGACAAGGACGTCGGTTTCATCGGCCTCGGCGTCCTGGGACGGCCCATGGCGCTCAACCTCGTCCGGGCGGGGACCGGGCTCGTCGTCTGGAACCGCACGGCCGCCAAGTGCGAGCCCCTGCGCGCGGCGGGGGCGACGGTGGCGGACGACCCCGCCGACGTCTTCCGACGTGCGCGCGTGGTGTTCCTCATGCTGGCCGACGGTCCCGCCATCGACTCGGCTCTGGGACGCGGTACGCCGGCTTTCGCGGCGAACGTCCGGGGCCGGGTCGTCGTCCACATGGGGACGACCTCGCCGGGCTACTCGCACGGCCTCGAAGCGGACGTCAGGGCCGCCGGCGGGCGGTACGTCGAGGCGCCCGTGTCCGGTTCGCGGGGGCCCGCGGAGTCCGGGGAGCTCATCGCGATGCTGGCCGGGGAGGCGCCGGCGGTGGCCGAGGTCCGCCCCCTGATCGGCCCGATGTGCGGCGAGGTGTTCGTCTGCGGGCCGGTTCCGCAGGCGCTCCAGATGAAGCTCGCCGTCAACCTGTACCTGATCACCATGGTCACCGGGCTGGCCGAGGCGTTCCACTTCGCCGAGCGGCACGGCCTGGACCGGCGGCGGCTGCTGGACGTGCTCGACGCCGGCCCGATGGCCAGCACCGTGTCGCGCGCCAAGGGCCGCAAGCTGCTCGACCGCGACTTCGCCGTCCAGGCGTCCATCCTCAACGTCCTGGACAACAACCGCCTCATCGCGGAGGCCGCCCGCGCCGCGCGGCTCGCCTCGCCGCTGCTGGACGTGTGCCACGCCCTCTACGGCGAGACCGCCGCGCTGGGCCACGGCGACGCCGACATGGCCGCGGTCGTGCACGCTCTGGAGGCCCGGACGGCCGCGCCGGCCACCGCCGTCTAGGGCGCCCGAATTCGCTTGTCCGCCGTTCCGGCCCGGCATTACCGTGCCGAAAGTGGACCACTTCTCACGCTCGTGGACGGCACTGCTAGCGGCGGTCGCGGGCCTGCCGGACGAGGACTTCGAACGGCCGTCCGGCTGCGCCGGCTGGCTCGTGCGGGACCTGGTGTGCCACCTGGTCATCGACGCCCAGGACGTCCTGATCACCCTGGCCACGCCCGCCGGCACCGAGCCGACCGTCGACGCGGCCACCTACTGGAAGCTCGTGGAGCCGCCGACCGGCGACGACCCGCTGGACGCGCTGATCCCCCGGCTGGCCGCCGCCTACGGTGAGCCGCGGCTGCTCA
This sequence comes from Actinomadura sp. NPDC000600, assembly GCF_040492135.1. NCBI lineage: Bacteria > Bacillati > Actinomycetota > Actinomycetes > Streptosporangiales > Thermomonosporaceae > Actinomadura > Actinomadura sp. NPDC000600. The sequence continues at coordinate 130,206 of NZ_JBEUPD010000011.1, read as the reverse complement.
AGTTCCACCTCGACGACGTCGGCCAGGCGGCGGGCCGCGCGGCGCGGCTCGCCGACCCCGCCGTCCTCGTCGGCACCCAGGACGAGGTCCTGACGGTCGGCGACTACCTGTCCGCCTATGTGGTCGAGTGGACGCTGCACCACCTCGACCTGGTCGCGCACCTGCCGGCGGGACCCGAGCCGCCCGCCGAGACCCTCGCGGCCGCGCGTGCGCTGCTGGAGAAGATCGCCGGGAGCGAGTTCCCCGCCTCGTTCTCCGACAGGGACGCGCTGCTGGTCGGCACCGGGCGCCGCGCGCCGACCGGCGCGGAGAAGGCCGAACTGGGCGATCTCGCCGCAAGAGTGCCCTTCGTCCTCGGCTGAGCGGCGCCCGCCTCAGCCTCGTACCGGCAGGTCGTAGAAGCGGCGGACGCTGGAGCCGACGCGGTCGAGGTCAGTCCCGTAGATGTGCAGGGAGACCGCGGTGGTGTCCCCGAGGTTGCGGACGCGGTGGATGTCGCCGGGCGGCGCGAAGCCGCTGACCTCGCCCGCCGGGTTCGGATTCGCGCCGGCCTCGACCAGGGCGGCGCCGTCTTCGGAGAGGGTGTAGAGGTCTTCGTGCTCGGCCCCGGTCAGCACGCCGAACACGCACCAGGTGACGTGGTCGTGGATGCGGGTCACGGCGCCGGGCTGCCACACGATCGCCGTCATCGAGAACGAGCCGTCCGGCTCCACGTGCAGCAGGTGGCCGGTGGATGTGCCGGGCTCGCCGATGAGCTGGTCGGGGCGGAGCAGCTCGCCGGGGGATGGGAGGTGCCCGCGCAGGGCGCCGGCGACACGGTCGGCGGTGTCCTGCCAGTCGGCGCCTCGGACGACCGCCGCGCGCACGGCGGCGGTCAGGGCGTCCAGGGGGGTGGCGGGTCGCGCGGTTAGGGTGGTCATGCCGTCCTCCTCGTACCGGGTCGCCTCCAGCCTCGGTGGCCGGGGGGTCCGCCGTCATCCGTGGCATCCGCAGAGCACCACGGATGCCGCCACGGAAAGGGGTCCGCGGTGGCCGAGCACGTGTCCGAGCGCGAGGCCGAGGTCCTCGCCGCCCTGGGCGCGCGGATGTCCAACGCCCAGATCGCCCGTCGCCTGCACATCTCGGTGCGGACGGTCGAGAGCCATGTGTCGTCGCTGCTGCGCAAGTACGGCGTACCGGACCGCTGGGCGCTGGCGGAGCTGGCCCGCTCCGGGGTCCGGGACCGCGGCCGCGTCGCGGGCCTCCCGGCGTCCGCCACGACGTTCGTCGGCCGGGGCGCCGAGCGCGCCGCCCTGCTGGCCGCGCTGGAGGAGGCGCGGCTGGTGACGCTGCTCGGGCCGGGCGGCGTGGGCAAGACCCGGCTGGCGGCGGTGGTCGCCGAGGACGCCGCCGCGCTGTTCCCGTCCGGTGGCGCTTTCGTGGACCTCGTCCCGGTGCGCGCCGGGTTCGCGGCCAGGGCCGTCGCGACCGCGCTCGGGGTGACGGAGGGCTCGCACCAGCCGCTGGAGGAGGCGGTCGCCGCGCGGCTGGGTACCGGACGCTCCCTGCTCGTCCTGGACAACTGCGAGCACCTGGTCGACGAGGCCGCCGCGCTCGCCGGGCGCATCCTCGCCGCCTGCCCGGGCACCCGCGTGCTCGTGACCAGCCGGGAGCGGCTCGGCATCCCGGGAGAGCGCTGCGTGCCCGTCGCGCCGTTGGCCCTCGGCTCGGACGCCGAGCGGCTCTTCCGCGACCGGGCGCTCGCCGCCGACCCGGAGTTCGCGGCGGAGCCCGAGGTGGTCGCGGAGCTGTGCGCCCGGCTGGACGGCATGCCCCTGACGATCGAGCTGGCCGCGGCCCGGGCGGCGTCGCTCGGCGCGACGGGACTGCTCGCCGCGCTGGAGGACGCGCTGCGGCTGCTCTCCGGCGGCCGGGGCGGGCAGGAGCGGCACCGGTCCCTCGGCGCGGTCCTGTCCTGGAGCTACGACCTGCTCGCGGACGAGGAGCGGGCGCTGTTCCGCCGGCTCGGGGTGTTCGCCGGGGCGTTCGACATGGAGGCGGCGGCGTCGGTGGGCGGGGACGGCGCGGCCGCCGCGGCGGGCGGGGCCCGCGCGGGCGTCGCGGACCTGCTCGGCCGGCTGGTGGACAAGAGCCTCGTGGTCCACGTGCGCGGCCGGGTCAGCCGGTGGCGGCTGCTGGAGACGGTACGGGCGTTCGCGCTCGCCCGGTTGGCCGACGCCGGGGAGGAGGACGCGACGAGGGCCCGCCGCCTCCGGTGGGCCGCGGCCGCGGCGTCCGCCGCCGAGGAGCGGCTCGGCGCCCCGGGATGGCGGGAGGACTTCGACGCCATGGCGGCGGACCTGCGGGCCGCGCTGGCCTCGTCCCCCCGTCCGGACGAGGTGACCTACCGGCTGGCGAGCGCGCTGGCGCACCTGACCTTCGCCCGCCGCAACCTGCTGGAGTCCTTCGTGCACTACCGGACCGCCGCCGCCTGCGCGCAGGACCCCGGTTCGGCCGCGCGGGAGCTGCGGGCCGGAGCCGGATGCGCGCACGTCAGCACCACGTCCAACCAGCACGTGTTCGACCTGCTGCTGGAGGCGGCCGAGCGGGCGCGGCGTGCCAGGGACGATCGCGGCCGGGCGATCGACCTGGCGCGGGCGGTGGAGACGGCGTGCCGGTTCCCGGAGGCGTTCGAGGCCCGCGTGCCGCGCGAGCGCCTTCGCGGCCTGTTCGCCGAGGCGTCCGCGGCCGGGCACTCCGGCGACCCGGAGGTGGCCGCGCGCATGGCCGTGGCGCGGGCATGGCTGGCCGGGCCGGGCGAGGGCGTCCCGGACGCCGGGCTCGCCACGGCCGCCGTCGCCGCCGCGCGGGCGGCCGGGGACCCGGTGGTGACGAGCTCCGCGCTGTGCGCGGCGGGCACCGCGGCGCTGCGCGCCGGGCGGCTGCGGGAGGCGAACCGGATTACCAGGGAGCGGGTGCGCCTGCTGGCGTCCATGGACCGCGACGACCCGTACTGCGCGCCGGAGGTCTGCAACACCTACGGCCGCGCCTGCATCTACGCGATCATGGCCGGGGACCTGCGCGGCGGGATGGCCGCGGCGCGGGCGGGCATGGAGGACGACCTCCTGCGCGAAACACACCTCACCGCGGGCCGCCTGGTGCAGCCGCTCGCACTGACCGGGCGGTTCGACGACGCGGTCGGGCACGGCGAGCGGATGTGGAACCGGTGGGAGCAGGCCGGCCGGTCGGCGCCGCACTGGATGCTGGCGTCGGTGTGCGCGACCGCCCTGGCGTGCGGGATGTCCGGCGATCGGGAACCGGCGGCGCTGTGGCGCGCCCGGGCCGCCCGGCTGGCCGACGGCCCGGCGGCGGTGGCGGCGTTCGTGGACGCCCGTCTCGCCCTGCACGACGAGTGCTTCGAGTGCGCCGAGCCCCTCGTCCGCGAGGCGTTCGCCGCCGGGTCGGCGCTGGACCCGTACCTGGCGTACGCACGGGCGGCGGGTGCGGAGCTGGCCGTGGCCGCCGGCCTGCCCGACGCGGCGGAACTGCTGGCCGAGGCCGGTCCGCTCGCCGAGGAGAACAGGTGGGCCGCGGCCTGCCTCGAACGTGCCCGCGGCCGTCTTGAGGGCGACGGTGACGGCCTCGCCCGAGCGGCCCAGAGCTGGGACGCCCTCGGCGCCCAAGCGGAACGGGACTTCACGCGAGAGCTGCTGGCGCAGCTCTAGGGCCCCGCGGTGGAGGCCGTTGCGCGACGGCGAGCGGCACGAGGTTCCGGATCGCTCCTAGCGCGGCCAAAGAACCTCTCCCGCTCGGTGAACGAGGTCAGGACATGACCGCCATGGTTCCTAGCGTGGACGTGTACGGGGAACGACACGACCGAAGGCGGAGACCATGGACGTCAAGAACGCACCGAACGTCACGGGGGAGCGGGCCGACCTGCTGGCGGAACTCGCCAAGGCGCGCCACTTCCTGCGGTTCACCACCCGGGACCTCACGGACGAGCAGGCCGGGATGCGGACCACGGCGAGCGAGCTGTGCCTGGGCGGTCTCGTCAAGCACGTCACGTCCTGCGAGCGGGGCTGGGTGGACTTCATCCTCGAAGGGCCCTCCGCGATGGGCGACTTCACGCAGATGACCGAGGAGGACTTCGCGCGGCGCGCCGACGAGTTCAAGATGCTGCCCGGCGACACCCTGGCCGGTGTGCTGGACGCCTACGCCGAGGTGGCGCGCCGGACCGACGAACTGATCCCGGCCCTTCCCGACCTCGACGCCGTCCACGAGCTGCCCAAGGCCCCGTGGAACACCGAGACGCACTGGTCGACCCGCAGGGTGCTCCTGCACATCATGGCCGAGACGGCCCAGCACGCGGGCCACGCCGACATCATCCGGGAGTCGCTGGACGGCGCCAAGAGCATGGGCTGAGCCCGGGTCAGCGGGCGGCCGGTTCCTCCTCGCGGGGCTTCTTCTCGCGGCGCTTGCGCAGGGAACCGGCCTTCGCCCTCTCCTCCGGGTGGTGATGGACGCGGACCAGGCTCGCCCCGGTGGTGAAGAGCAGGATCACCAGGATCACGCCCAGGGAGAGCGTCGTCGGGATCTCGGGAACCGACTCCGTGACGTCCTCGTGCAGGAACTGCAGGATCAGCTTCACCCCGATGAACGCGAGGATCACCGAGAGGCCGATCGACAGGTAGACGAGGCGTTCGAGCAGGCCCTCGATGAGGAAGTAGAGGGCCCGCAGCCCGAGCAGGGCGAACGCGTTGGCGGTGAAGACGAGGAACGGTTCCTTGGTCACGCCGAACACGGCCGGGATGGAGTCCAGCGCGAACAGCACGTCCGTGCTGCCGATGGCGACGAAGACCACCAGCAGCGGGGTCATCACGCGCTGCCCGTCCTCGTGGGCGAGCATGCGCCCGCCGTGGAAGTCCTGGCTCACCGGCAGGATCCGGCGGGCGCGGCGAACGAGGAAGGTGTCCTCGACGTCGGGCTCCTCGTTCCGGTGCCGGATGAGCTGCACCGCCGTCCAGATCAGGATCGGGCCGAAGATCAGGAAGGTGAAGGAGAACAGGCTGATCGCCGCGGCGCCGATCGCGATCAGGACGGCCCGCAGCAGCAGCGCGGCGGCGATGCCGAACAGCAGCGTCTTCTGCTGGTACTCCTGGGGCACCGCGAACTTCGCCATGATGATCACGAAGACGAAGAGGTTGTCGACCGACAGGCTCTTCTCCACGATCCATCCGGAGAAGTACTCGGTGCCCGCGGTCGACCCGGCGAGGAGCCACACGGCCCCGCCGAACAGGACCGCGACGGCGATGTAGAACACCGACCAGAACGTCGCCTCCCTGAGCCCCACCGCGTGCGGCCGCCGGACGGCGACCAGCAGGTCGAAGACGAAGAGGGCGACGATCAGTGCGATCGTCGCGCCCCAGGCCCACAGGGGTATGTCGACCATCCGGCGGCTCCAGTCTCGGGGGTGCGTCGGCAGTCCTATTTCCGTTCTCCGGCCGTTCTACCGCCACGGCTCCCTGCCGCGGGCGCGAGGAAGCGGCCCCCGGAGCCGGGTACTCAGGCCGTCCTGAGTACCCGCGCCGATGCCGCCGGAGCCGGCGGGCGGCCATGCTTCCGCCATGGACACCTCCCGCTGGCGCCCGCCGGCCCTCGCCGCCAAGGCGGCCCTCCTCGCGCTGCTGGCCCTCGCCGTCGCCTTCCCCGAATGGGACCGGTTCGCGGACAAGGCGATGGGCGTGCGGGTGGCCGCGTACCCCGCCGCCGTCATGGTCGTCACGCTCGTCTGGGCGCTGCGCGGCCGCGGGCGGCCCTTCCCGTGGGACGTCGACCTCCTCGTCACCGCCCCCTTCGTCGTGGACGTCGCCGGGAACGCCGCCGACCTCTACGACACGGTCGGCTGGTTCGACGACGCCTGCCACTTCGGGAACTGGGCCCTGCTGAGCGCCGCCGCCGGCACCGCCCTGCGCCGCTGGGCCGGCCTCAGGTCGTGGACGCTGGCCCTGACCTGCACCGGCCTGGGCGCCGTCGCCGCCATCCTGTGGGAGTTCTTCGAGTACGGCGTCTTCATCCTCGACACCCCCGAGACCGTCACGATCTACCGCGACACCATCGGCGACCTCATGCTCGGCCTCGCCGGTTCCGCCGTCGCGGGCGTCGGGCTGGCCCTGCGCGGCACCCTTCCGCGAAAGGCCCGCCAGGAGGGCCCGCGCCCGGACGTGCGCCTCGTGTCAGTACACGAGCGCCTGGACGTCGGGGAGGGTGATCTCCTCGACGAAGGTCGGGGCGCCGGCGATGCGGATGCCGGGCAGGACGTCGTCCGGGCCGATCTCCCGGCGGGCGGCGCACTGGGTGCAGAGCGTGACCCGGCCCGCGGCGAGGACGACGCCGAGAAGGTCGTCCAGGGGAGTGGCGTGGGGCAGTGAGAACTCGGCGGCCCGCCCCGGCAGCGCGAACCACGCGGACTCCCCGGTCAGCCACAGGGAGATCGGGACCCCGCTCGCCGCAGCTGCCGCCGCGACCGTGAACGCCTGGTTGCAGCGCTCGGGGGCGTCCGCGCCAGCCGTCACCTTGATGACCAGTGGTCTCGCCATGGGGGGCACTCTAGTCGGGTGTTCCGCGTAGCATCCTGCGATGTGGTCGGGTTGGTGAACGCCGGGATCCTCGTCGTCGTGCTCGGGTTGACGGCGGCCGCCGCCGTCCTGCTCGTGATCAAGCTGGGCAGGCTCAGGTAGGCCGGGCGCGTCAGTCGAAGTAGAGGTGGTCGACGGCGACGACCGCGGCGCAGGCGAGGACGATCGCCGCGCCGCCGCCGTACCCCATGCCCATGAACATCACGGCGCGGCGCCGGTACTGGCCGCGCGTCCGCGTGGTGATGGCGTACTGGCCGGTCTCCTTGTCCTTGCCGACGGAGCCGCCGGTCGCGGTGCCGAGGACGTAGAGCGGCTGGTCGGCGGGCAGGATCCACTCCTCGTACCGGTACTCCGCGACCTCTCCCTCCACGCCGGGGAGTTCCCCGTTGGAGGGGCGACGCTCGTCCATCGTCCGGACGGCGCCGTCGACGGCCGCGGTGGCGGGGTCGATGACGGCGTGCCCGCTCCCGTCCCGCAGGTAGAAGGGCGTCTTCGACGTCTCGTCGATGAAGACCCGCTTGCCCGACTTCGTGCGGGCCGTCGCCTTCGTCTTGTACCAGGCGCAGGGTCGGCCGGAGAACGGGGCGGGCCGGACGGCGACGGCCGTCCCGCTGACCTGGCACGGGACGCCGCCGGGAACCCCGGCGAGGCCGGCGCAGTCCGTCTCGACGGCGCGGTGCAGGTTGCGGAACCGGATCCGCCATACCCAGCCCACGGCCAGCAGACCGGCGGCGATGATCAGGGGGACCACCATGAGCGCGGCGAGCTTCGACACGCTCCCATGATCGGTCCGCCTCCCGGATCCGGAAAGGGACGCCGGTCCCGGAGCGGAGGGGACGGGGCGCACGGGGACGCGGGCGGCGGGCGCGCAGGGGGCGCGGACGCCGCTACGCTCGGTGCCCATGGATCCTGAGCTGCACCCCGACCTTGAGCCGCTGAAGTTCCTGCTCGGCACCTGGGAAGGCGCCGGCGTGGGCGGCTATCCGACGATCGAGTCGTTCAACTTCGGCCAGGAGGTCTCGTTCACGCACATCGGGAAGCCCTTCCTGGTCTACGCGAGCCGGACCTGGAAGATCGAGGAGGACGGCACGCTCGGGCGTCCGCTGGCCATGGAGACGGGGTACTGGCGGCCGCGGCCCGACCACCAGGTCGAGGTGACGCTGGCCCACCCGACCGGCATCGTCGAGATCTACGTGGGGAACGTGGCGTTCAACCGGGTGGAGCTGCACACCGACGTCGTCGCCCGGACGGAGTCGGCAAAGGAGGTCACCGGCGGCCACCGCCTCTACGGGCTGATCGGCGAGGACCTCGGCTGGGCGTACGACATGGCGGCGATGGGCCAGAAGCTCCAGTCGCACCTGTCGGCCCAGTTGAAGAAAGTCTCCTGAGCGGGGCCGAAGCGGCCACCCCCGGGCATGAGAACCCCCGGACATGAACGATCCCCGGACCTTCCCGCCGGGTGGCGGGACGATGGACAGGACGGGTCCATCGGTCCGGGGACCGGGTAACTGCCTGGTATTCGCCGGTCACCGTCGCGACCGGCTACCCCGCCCTGAGGCGGGGGCTCCGAGGCGGAACGGCGACTAGCGGACAGTCACCTCGCGAGTCCTACAAGAAACCATTGTTTAGGACCACCTCCTTTCGCGCGTACACCGAACGTATGCGACGCCCGCGCGACGAGGCAAGCGGGTTTTCCCAAGGCTGAAACCGGACGTCGGGGGCGAGCCCGCCGCCCGGGATCTAGACTCGGTGCATGGTCGAGTCGTGGCAGGAGGAGCTGCGGGCGAAGGGGTACCGGGTGACCCCGCAGCGCCAGCTGGTGCTCGAAGCGGTCACCAACCTGGAGCACGCGACCCCCGAGGAGATCTGCACGGAGGTGCAGCGCACCGCCCGCGGCGTGAACATCTCCACCGTCTACCGGACGCTCGAACTCCTCGAGGAACTCGGGCTCGTCAAGCACGCCCACCTCGGGCACGGCCCGCCCAACTACCATCTCGCCGCCGAGGCCGAGCACATCCACCTCGTCTGCCGGGGCTGCCACACCGTGGAGGACGTCGACCCGCGCGCGGCGGCGGGCCTGGCCGACGTCCTGGCGCGCGACTTCGGCTTCGAGACCGACGTCCACCACCTCACCGTCTACGGGCGCTGCAAGGACTGCCGCGAGGCGTAGCCCGGGGCGCGATCCGGGAACCCGCGACATAGTCTGGACGGCATGGAGAGCCCTCTGCTGAAGTCGCCCGGAGCCGTCGCCGCCGACGCGCCCGACCAGGAGGTCGCCGCGCACTACGGGGACCCGGCCCGGGAGCAACGCGCCCTGGAGGAGGGGGCGGCGTTCGTCGACCGGAGCAACCGGGGCGTCGTCCGCGTCTCGGGGCCGGACCGGCTGAGCTGGCTGCACAGCCTGCTGAGCCAGCACCTGGACGGGCTGAAGCCGTCCGAGCCGACCGAGGCGCTGCTGCTCAGCCCGAACGGGCACATCGAGCACCACCTCTTCCTCGTCGACGACGGCGAGGCGGTCTGGGCGCACGTCGAGCCGGGCACGGCCCCTTCGCTGGTGGAGTTCCTCGACCGGATGCGGTTCATGCTGCGCGTCGAGGTCGCCGACGTGTCGGACGAGTACATGGTGGTCACCGGGCCGTCCGGTCCCGCCGACGGCCGCCCCGCCTGGCCGGACGTCGCGGGGACGACGACGCGGATCGTCCCGCGCGGGGAGTTCCCGTCCGACCTGAAGCCGGCCGGGATGTGGGCGTACGAGGCGCTGCGCATCGCCGAGCACCGCCCCCGGTTCGGCCTCGACACCGACCACCGGACGATCCCGCACGAGGCCGGGTACGTGGAGACGGCCGTCCACCTGAACAAGGGCTGCTACCGGGGGCAGGAGACCGTCGCGCGCGTCCACAACCTGGGGCGGCCCCCGCGCCGCCTGGTGTTCCTGCACCTGGACGGCAGCGTCGACCGGCTGCCCGCGCACGGCGACCCGGTGGAGGTCCCCGGGGGCCGGACGATCGGGTTCGTCGGGTCGGCGGCCCGGCACCACGAGCTGGGGCCGATCGCGCTGGCGCTGGTCAAGCGGAACGTTCCGGTGGACGCCGAGCTGCTCGCGGGCGGCGTCGCGGCGTCCCAGGAGGTCGTCGTGTCGCCGGAGACGGGCGCGAACGCGCAGATCGCTCTGCGCCGGCGGCCCGCGAAACACGGGTAGCAGCCCGCCCCCGGGGCGAATATCGTCTGATAAGACGATTTCTGACTGAGCGCCGCCCGGGGAAGGTGGATTCCTACCGATGGGGAATGGGAAGCCGCCCGCGGCCCGGAGGGGAGGATCCCGGCGCCGCCCGCGCCGGGAGTCCGCCCTGCTGTGGTGGGCCCTGTTCGCGGCGATCGCCGGGATCGCGTGGTGGCAGCACTCGTGGCGCGTCGCGCTGCTCGGCCTGCTGGCGTGGTGCCTCTACGAGTTCGCCCTCGTCCCCACCCTGTGCAGGGTGCTGACGCCGAAGGGCGCCGCCTGCACCGAGCGCACCCGGGGGCGGCTCTTCGCCTGCGGCCCGGCCCACCAGCGGCTCCGCAACGACGCGCTGTGGCGGCTCGCCGGGATCCGCAACCCGTTCCAGCAGGGCCCCGTCCACGACGAGGGCGAGCCCGGGACCGTGGTGGTGGTGTCCTCCGACGTGCGCGGCCGCCTCGTCCCGCAGGACCGCGCCCTCATCATCCTCGCCTCCGCCGGGACCCTCACCGCGCTCGTCGGCATGGTCTACGGGTTCCGCTGACCCGCGCCGCACCGGCCGGCGGGGTCAGACCTCCAGGACCAGCGTGATCGGGCCGTCGTTGACGAGCGCGACCTTCATGTCCGCGCCGAACTCGCCCGTCTCCACCTTCGCGCCCAGCTCGCGCAGCTCGCGGACCACCGCGTCCACCAGAGGCTCGGCGACGGGCCCGGGTGCGGCGGCCGTCCAGGACGGCCGGCGGCCCTTCCGCGTGTCCCCGTAGAGAGTGAATTGGCTCACGACGAGGAGCGGCGCGTTCAGGTCGGAGCACGACTTCTCGCCCTCCAGGATCCGCAGCCCCCACAGCTTGGAAGCCAGTCTGCGGGCGCTTTCCGGGCCGTCGTCGTGCGTCACGCCGACGAGGACCAGCAGCCCCGGCCCCTCGATCGCGCCGACGACGCGGCCCCCCACCGAGACGCTCGCCTCGCTCACCCTCTGGACTACAGCACGCATGACCATGCATTCTGCCGCCATGGGAGCAATGACGCTCATCACGGTGGCGCCCACGGGTGCGGAGTCCGCCAAGGCGGACGTCCCGGCCCTGCCCGTCACCCTGGATGAACTGGTCCAGACGGCCAAGGAGTGCGAGGCGGCCGGCGCGGCCGTGATCCACGTGCACATCCGCGACGACGACGCGCGGCCCACGCTCGACCCGGCCCGGTTGCGGGACACGGTGACGGCGCTGCGGGAGAGCACGGGGCTCATCGTCCAGCTGTCCACGGGCGGCGCGGTCACCGACCCGTACGAGGACCGCCTCCGCGTCCTGGACGCCGAACCCGACATGTGCTCGCTCACCTGCGGGACGGTCAACTTCGGCGACGACGTGTTCATGAACCCGTGGTCGTTCATGGTGGAGCTGTACGAGCGCACCCAGGAGCTTGAGGTCGTCCCCGAGTTCGAGCTGTTCGACCTCGGCCACATCACGTCGCTGCACCGCCTTCTGGACAAGCACGGGCTCCCCTATGGCGGGCACGTCCACTGCGACCTGGTGATGGGCGTCCCGGGCGGCATGCCGGGCGACGCCCGCACGCTGGTGGCCGCCGTCGAAGCCCTCCCGGAGGGCGCCACATGGTCGGCCACCGGCATCGGCCGCACGTCCCTGCCGGTGATGTTGGCGGCCCTGTCGGCGGGCGGCCACCTGCGCGTCGGCATGGAGGACACGGTCACCTTCGCGAAGGGCCGCCCGGTCACGGCGAACGCCGAACTCGTGGAGCGCGCCGCCCAGGCCGCCCGCCTGGCCCAGCGTCCGCCCATGGCCCCCGCCGAAGCGCGGACCCTTCTCGCCACCAAACCCCGCTGACCCGCGGGAGCCCGTCCGGGCGAGTCAAGCCGGGATGGGCCAACCTGGCCGTTTTCGTGGACCGTCGTTCCGCTTTCATGGGATCCGCCGGGTACTTGACCATGGAAACGGGCGGGTCCGCCTCCAGGTGAGGCTTGTTCTTCGTGGTGGGCCGCTTCGGCCGGCCGTCCAGGGATCGCCTGGGCCGGACGCCGGCCTCGTGTCGATGGAGGAGTGCGGTGGACGTCAATCCTGTGCTTGTCGAGGTGGAGCGTTCCGGGTTCGTGGAGTCGCGGCATCGGGGCGCGGCGATCGGGCTGGCGGCGGACGGGGCGGTCGCCGTGCGGGCGGGGGACGCCGACGCGCCGATCTTCCCCCGGTCGGCGAACAAGCCGATGCAGGCGGTCGCGATGCTGCGCGGCGGCCTGGAGCTCGACGGCGAGCTGCTCGCGCTCGCGGCCGGGAGCCACTCCGGCGAGGACTTCCACGTCGAGGGGGTGGAGAAGATCCTCGCGAGCGCCGGGCTCGGGGCCGGGGACCTGCGCTGCCCCGAGAGCTGGCCGCTGGACCCCGCGACGCAGCAGGCGGTCGCCAGGACGGGCGGCGGCCTCTCCCGGCTGCGCATGAACTGCTCCGGCAAGCACGCCGCGATGCTCGCCACGTGCGTCGCGGCGGGCTGGCCCACCGACTCCTACCTCGACGCCGACCACCCGTTGCAGCGCATCGTCCGGGAGGTCGTCGAAGAGCTGGCCGGAGAGCCCGCCGCGGCGGTCGGCATCGACGGGTGCGGGGCGCCGCTGTTCGCCGTGTCCATCGCGGGCGTGGCGCGGGCGTTCCGGGCGCTCGTGCTCGCCGAGCCGGGCACGCACGAGCGGCGCGTCGCCGACGCCATGCGGACGCACCCGCAGTGGACGTCCGGCACCAGCCGCGAGGAGCGGCAGCTGATGGACGCCGTCCCCGGGCTGCTCGTCAAGTGCGGGGCCGAGGGCGTGGACGCCTTCGCGTTCGCCGACGGGCGCGCCGGGACCGTCAAGATCGACGACGGCGCGATGCGGGCCCGGACGCCCGTGACCGTCGCGCTGCTGCGCGCTCTCGGCGTCCGCGACGGCTCCGACAGGATCGTCCTGGACGAGCTGGCGACCGTCGAGGTGCGCGGCGGGGACGGCGTCGTCGGCGCCATCCGCCCGGCGCCGGGCGTCTTCGAGTAGGCGGTCTAGTCCCCGTCCGGCAGCAGCCGGGTCACCAGCTTCTCGATCAGGTCGTCGGTCGCATAGGGCTCGGTGATGGCGGGAATGGTGAGGTCGTCCAGAAGCAGGCCGATCATGGCGAAGTACAGCAGGACGACATCCGTGGCATCACCGGGCAGGCCGGCGTCGAGGTGGTAGCGGATGTTCTCTCCGAGCTCGGCGGTGAGGAAGCCGCTGAGCTCGGTGTGCAGTTCCGGGCGCCGCGTCGCCTCCAGCCGTAGCTCCAGCATGGCGAGGTAGCCGGTCCGGTCCGCGCGCATGCGCCCGAGCAGCTGGCGCATCAGCTCGGTGGCCAGCGCGTGCGTGGGCGCCTGCCGCATGGTCTCGGCCAGCGCCTCGGGGTCGGGGGTGAGGCGCTCACGGGTGCGGTGCATGACCTGGGTGAGCAGGTCGGCGCGGTCGGCGAAGTAGTTGGTGGCGGTCCCGGTGGGGACGCCGGCCTCGGCGTCGATCGCGCGGAGCGTCAGGCCGCGCGACCCCTCGCGGGCCAGGACCTCGATGGCCGCGTCCAGCAGGGCCGCCCGGCGGGCGGGGTTCCGTCGCACTGTGACCTCCATCACACCGGCTTGCATTCACTGCAAGTGCAGTACTAAGTTCAAACCACTTCGCTCACAGTACATCAATTCGAGTGATCAGGAGTTCGCATGCGCGCTCAGTCCACCGCTCCTTCCCTGCTCCGCCTTCCCCAGGACCGCACCGCACTGCCCGGCCGCACCGCACTGCCGGGCCGCATCGGCCTGCCCGAGCGCACCGTACCGCCCGGCCGCACGCCGGGACGTTCCGGCCGGGACCGCCCGGCGCCGAAGCCGCGCAGCGTTCCGCGCCCGCGGCCGCCCCGCAAGCCCGGCTCCTTCCGCTGACCCGCCGGCAGCCCCGGCTCCGGTACCCGACGCCCGAAAGCGAGCACCGCATGCGCAAGCTGATCTACTACGTCGCCGCCACCCTCGACGGCTTCATCGCCGGGCCGGACGGCCAGTTCGACTTCTTCCCCTTCGAGGGGGAGCCGGCGAAGATGATCATGACCGAGTACCCCGAGACCCTGCCCGCCCATGGCCGCGGCCCGCTCGGCATCGCCGACGCCCCGAACCGGCACTTCGACACGGTCGTCATGGGGCGCGGCACCTACGAGCCGGCTCTGGAGGTGGGGATCACGAGTCCGTATCCGCACCTGGAGCAGTACGTAGTCTCGGCGACGCTCGACATCGAGGACCCCGCCGTGACCGTCGTTCCGAGCGACCCGGCCGGCCTCGTCCGGGAGCTGAAGCGGCGGGACGGCCTCGACATCTGGCTCGCGGGCGGCGGGAAGCTCGCCGGCGCGCTGGTGGACGAGATCGACGAACTGGTCGTCAAGCGCCATCCGCTGGTGATCGGCTCCGGGATCCCCCTGTTCGACGGTCCCTACACCCTCGCGGCCTTCACACCGGGCGCCACGCGTGCCTTCGACTCCGGCCTCGTCGTCACCACCTACGTCCGCGCCGCGGCCCCCGCTCAGGGCGCGGACTTGTAGCGGGCGGACGCTCCGGCCGGGCCTCGGGCCCCGGACGCGAGGGGGCGGTCCCCGAGGCGTAGCCCCGGGGACCGCCGGACGTCGCGCGGACGCGGAACGCGGTCAGCCTCTGCCGTAGACTCCGAAGCCGGTCAGGTTGCCGGCGCCCAGGCAGTTGCCGCCGAACTTCCAGTACCCGGGGCCCTGGAGCGGGCCGTAGCGCACGCTGCCGTCGGTGCACCTGGTGTAGGCGCCGTACCGGCCCGAGTAGATGCGCACGTTGGCGCCCCACGCGATGGAGTTGTGCCAGACGCTGTCGGCGGACCAGCCGTCCAGGGCGATGCGCTTGGCGGGCCGGCCCATCAGGGACGTGTGCGGCAGGGACTGGGCGACCTTGGTGGTCACGGCCGCGCCCTTGGTGGCGACGGGTTTCGGCTTGGGCGGCGCGGCGGCGGCGGTCGCCGGCGCGTGGGTGCCGAGCGCGGCCCCCGCGGCCAGCAGACCGGCGGTGACGGCTGCGGCCAGCGCGCTGCCGGCCACTTTGGCGGTGGTGTGCATATGTTCTCCATCCACCCCGCCGCTCCGAGCGGCGGGATCGGTATGTAGCTCGATGAGCCCGAGGGGCGGCTTCTCTGCGAAGCCCTTGCCCGGCCCGGACGGAACCTCCCTTCGCGACGGCCGGGCCGACGGCGCGCGCCCTCGCCGACGCCGGGAGCGGTACTCGGCCGCGCCGGCCCGGTGGCGGGCCGAGCGCGTCGCGGGGTGAGCCAAGGCGGCGAGCGGGCGCTTAGTCACTTGATGACTTCAAGTGACTACTAAAAGTTACCAACGAGGAGCGTGCGCGCACTGTCCCGCCGGGGTGACGTCCCTGTTCCGCGAGGTGAACGGGGTCAAGCTCCGGAGAGAACAGGCAGAGGCGGCGTCACGCCCGGTAGCGGCGCCGGACGGACGCCGCGCAGGGACGGGCGGCTCGTCCGAGGCGGCGGGCGGCGAGCCGGCGGTCGGGGCGCCGGCGGCAGACCCTTTCTGGGGGACGACCCCCCAGGCCCTCGGGCAGGCAAAAGGGGCGCGCCGGCCTGGCCGCCATGCCCCTCGGCAGGTGTCCTAGTGGGTCTCGGGTCCCTTGGTCGCCCTGAGCGTCTCGAACTCTTCCTTGTAGATCGTCTGCTCGTACAGGACGCCCTCGGGCCACGGTTTCCTCGGCTCCCGCCCGGGCTGGGGGTTGTCCTTGCGGAACTCCTCCGGCTGGCCCTCCTTGGCCGGCGGGTAGCTGTGCGAGAACATCCCCGCCGCGTAGGTGTAGTAGCCGCCCTGCTCCATGCCGCGCTGGTTGAGCTGATTGTTCCTGCGCCAGCAGTGGATCTTCCTGGACGAGGCGGCGCGCGTCGCGTACAGCCACGTCAGCAGGGCTCCGACGATCGCGAACGGGATGATCCAGAGGAAGTACCGGGCGCCCGTCGGGGCCGTGCCCGCCAGCACGGGGTCGGCGACGATCGTGGTGAGCAAGGCGGACCACCTCCCGATGGCGTGAATCGGCCCGGCTGGGTCAATTAGGGATGTGTCCGCTGATTTCCGTGTTAACCACTTCGGGGGGCGGACCGGCGGGCGCGCCCACCGTGCGGAGCCGTCCGGCGGGCAGGCCCGGGACCGCCAGGGCGACGGACACGGCCACCACGCCCAGCATCGGAACGGTCCACCCGCCGGTGGCGTCGTGCAGCGCGCCGAGGGCGAGCGGGCCGAGCGCCGCGATGACGTAGCCGACGCCCTGCGCCATCCCCGACAGCTGGACGGCGACGTGGGCGTCGTGGGCGCGGAGCCCGATGAACGAGAGCGCGGTCGCGAAACCGAGGCCCTGGCCGAGGCCGAGGACCACCGTCCAGACCCACACCGTGGCGATCGGCGCCCAGGTCACGCCGACGAAGCCCAGCGCGGTCAGCGTGAACGTGGCGATCACCAGGGGGCGCTGGTCGCGGGTCCGGCGGGCCAGCACCGGGACGGCCAGCGACCCCACCGCCTGGATCGCCGCCACCAGCGCCAGCACGTAGCCGGCGGTCGCCTCGTCCATCCCGCGGTCCTGGCAGATCGTCGGCAGCCAGCCGAGCACCACGTAGGCCAGCAGCGACTGGAGGCCCATGAACACCGTGACGTTCCAGGCCAGGCGCGACCGCCACACCACCGCCGCGACGCCGAGCGGGGCCGCCGCGGGCGGGGCCGACCGGGCCGCGCGGGTCGCCCGCCGCGCCCTCGGCAGCCACAGCAGCCCGGCGAGCACCGCCGGGATCGCGAGCAGGCCGAGCGGCAGCCGCCACGTCGCGCCGAACAGGTTCTCCACCGGCACGGCCAGTCCGGACGACAGGCTCGCGCCGGCCGAGATCGCGACCGTGTAGACCGCCGTCACCGTCGTGATGTGGGACGGGTGGTCCCGCTTGATGACCGCCGGCATCGCGATGTTGCCGATGCTGATCGCGATGCCCGCGACCAGGGACCCGGCGAACAGCGGGAACACGCCGCCCGGCAGGCGCAGCAGCAGCCCGGCGACCAGCAGCGCCATCGCGCACACCACGAGGGTCTCGGGGCGGGGGTGGCGGCGCAGGAACGCGGCGGCGAGCCCGTAGGACCCGAAGAAGGCGAGCGGCAGCGTGGTGAGCGCGCCCGCCGCCGTACCCGACAGGTGGAAGGCGTCGCTGATCTCGGTCAGCAGCGGCCCGACCGCCGCGACCGCGGGCCGCAGGTTGACCGCCAGCATGACGATCATCAGCAGGGCGCCGGCCAGCCCGGCGCGCCGCCCCGTCACTTCTCCTCCCCGGGCGTCTCGGCGTCGCAGAGCAGGGACTGGAGGACGGCGAGGGTGGGCTCCACGACGGCCGCGGCGGCCGATGCGGCGGCCTCCGGGTCGCCCGCCGCGATCGCGTCCAGAACGGCGCGGTGCCGGGCCGGGCCGGCCTCGGGGACCTCGTGGTCCAGCCGGATCGCGCGCATCGACTCGTGCAGCCGGTCGATGAAGAACCGCATCGCCTCGATCAGCACCGGGTTCCGGGAGGCCTCCGCGACGCCGAGGTGGAACCGCGCGTCGGCGGCGCCGAACGCGTCCGGCTCGGTGGCCTCGTCGCGGGCGCGCAGCAGCTCCTCCAGCCGCGCGAGGTCGGCGTCGGTGCGGCGGCGCGCCGCCAGCCGGGCCGCCTGGACGTCGTAGGCGAGCTGCACCTCGAAGACGTCCCGCGCGGAGGCGCGGGAGACCCGGCGCAGCAGCGGGCGCGGGTCGCAGCCGCTGCGCACGTACGTCCCGTCGCCGCGCCGCACCTCCAGCACTCCGACGTGCGACAGCGCCCGGATCGCCTCCCGGACGGCCGGGCGGCTCACACCGAGCTGCGCGGCCAGCTCCGTCTCGGCCGGGATCCGCCGGCCGACCGGCCACGCGCCCCCGCTGATCTGCGCCTGGAGCTGGTCGAGCACGGCGTCCACCGTCGACCCGCTCGCCACGGGATTGAGCCCCACGAAACAGCCTCCAAAGTAAGATGTCAGACATCTTACGGAAAGGCATGATCCGCTGTTGACCCGTGGTGACCGCTGGGAGGGGTCTCAGCGATCACCACGGGCTTCTACGGCGCCCGCCGGACGGGGACGGGTGCGGGGAGCCGGGTCCGGCGGGCGTCGCGTCCTCTGCGCGACTCCAGGTCAGCGGAGTCTGGGGAGGCCGAGTCTGCGGCGGCGCCTCGGCGGTCCCTCCACGGCCCTCCGCTCCGCCTCGGCGGCCGCGCGGGCGGCCTCCTCCTCCGCTCGGGCGCGCTCGATATGGGCCATGACCTCCCGGTGCGTCACCGAGGGGGCCGGGTCGCGGCGCGTCCGCTGGGACGGGCTGCCCAGGATCACCCCGCCCATGACGGGCCCGCGATGGGAGAGGCCGTCGCCGCCCCGGGGGTAGCGGTGGCGCTTGCGCGACGTCATGAGCACGACCGTCACCCAGGTGATGAGCGCCACGAAGATCACTGCCGGGCCGACGGCCATGAAGTAGGCGTTCCCGAGGCGGCCGGGCGGGGCGGTGGCGAGGCCGGGGGGCGGGGAGCCCGCGGACGCGGAGCCGCTGAGCAGGTGGACGGCGAGCCCGTGGACGGCGACCACCGTGCTGGCGACCATGGGGCGACACCTCCTCGCCCCACGCTTTACCCGGCGTCAGGCGATTAACCGCCCGGCGCCGTCACAGCCCGCGCGACTGGGAGATCGAACCCGAGGTGGCCAGCGTGAACGTGCGCATCGACTCGGCGAACTTCGACAGGTCCCATTCCGCCGGGCCCTCGTACCAGTAGAGGTTGTCCGCGCCCTCCGCGCGCTCGCCCGCGTCCTTCACCGTCTCCGCCCACTTCGCCACGACGTCGAAGACCACCGCGTACGGCAGGAAACGCGAGAACAGCGCGATCCGCTGGCGCGCCGCCATGGTGCCGTCGTCCGGGATGCCGCCGCGCTCCAGGAACGCGCGGAAACCGATCGTGTGCGCGAGGACCGTGGCGCCGCGCGCCGTCTTCGCCGGCATGTACTGGCCGCCGTAGGCCAGTGCCGCGCCCGCGATGATCAGCGCGAGCCCGGCCAGCGCCCACTCGGTGGTGAGCGCCAGCGCGACCGTCCCGGCGATGCCGAGCAGCGTCAGGGCGATGCCCGCGATCGTCCACCGGGACCGGACGGTGTCGGGCCGCCGCGCGAACCAGCCCTGCTTCACCACGTCGTCGTACATCGCGGATCTGACCTGCGACAGCTTCGTCGCGAACGTCCCGCCGAGGGCCGACAGCGCGACGGCGTCGAGCACGGTCCCGTCGGGCGCGGTCAGCAGCGCGTCCAGCAGGATGCGCTCGTAGGGGAGCAGGTCGGTCTGCGGGCGGTCGAGGCGGCGCAGCGTCCAGTCGAGGCGGCCGGTGGCGGCCCGGTCCTCCTCCTCGATCAGCAGGTAGCCGCGCACCGCGAGGTCGACGATCGTCGCGGTCACGTCGATCACGTCGGCCTGCTCGTCGATCAGCGTGCCGATCTGGCCGGGCCGCACCCCGTTCGGCGGCTCGAACTCCGCCCCCGCCACCGGCACCTGGTCGCCCTCGGCGGCCCGCTTGCCGACGGTCCGCGCGTCCCGCCCGCGCAGCAGGTAGAGGGCGGCGACGCCGCCCACGAGCAGCACCAGCAGGCCGGCCAGCGCGGCGCCGGTGACGGCGTTGACGGAGAACGCGGTCGCGACCGTGTGGCGGCGCTCGTAGATGGCGTGCCCGCCCGTCGTCCCCGCGGGCAGGCCCGCGACGACGGTCAGGTACTCACCGGGCAGCATCCCCTGCTGCGCGAACACGCCCTGGGTGTGCGTGTGGTTCGTGTAGTACTGCGTGCAGCCGATCGTGCTGCCGATCGGCCCGGTGAAGCAGTTGACGTTGCGGATCATCGCGCCGCCGTCGACGACCGCCTTCGCCTCGTCCAGCGGCACCTTCCAGCCGCCGACCACCGGCCAGCGCAGCTCCTCCGCCGCCCCCATCCGGGTGATCGCGCCGCGCACGTCGTACTCCAGGACGACCGTGTGGGCGCCGGTCAGCTTCCGGCCGCCCGCGACCTTGACGACGGTGTTCAGGCCCTTGGCCGAGGACGTGGCCTTCGACGGGCCGCCGTCCGGGCTGGCCGCCCGCAGGTTCTCGATCCTGTAGACGCGGTCCTCGGTGAGGCTCTCGTGCACCCGGGTGGGGTACGTCCGCTGGAAGCCGTCGTGCCCGGCGAACCGGTAGACGATCGTCTCCTTCACCCTGACCGTGCCGCCGCCGCCCGCGGTGAGGACGACGTCGTCCTTCAGCACCCGCTCCGCGGCGGTGAAGCCGGACGCCGCCGCCCCGGCCCTGGGCGCACCGGCCTCGGCGACCGTCCCGCCGGCCTCGGACGCGGCCGCGGACGTGCTGGTCAGCAGGGGCACCGCCAGCGCCGCCGAGACCGCCAGGGAAGCCGGACGCGACCGGAACATCGCCGCAAGAGCAGACATGGCCGCAAATGGTATCGGGAATGCGTGCGATGATTCTGCGCTATGGCAGGTCATTACCCCCCGCCGCCTCCTCCGCCGCGGCCCCCGGCACCGCCCTACGGGCGGCCGCCCTACGGTGGGCCGCCGCAGGGGGGACCGCCGTATGGCGGTCCGGGATACGGGCCTCCTGCCTACGGGCCGCCTCCGCAGTACCGGTACGCCCCGATGCGCCCGCCGCCCCGCCGCAGCGCGGGCGGGACGATCGCGGGCATCTTCGGCGGCCTGACGTCCCTGGTCGTCCTCGTGATCCTCGGGCTCTCGCTGGTCGGCGGCGGCCGGGACGCCGCCGGCGGCACCGGGACGTCCGCCACGTCCGGCGGCCCCTCGACGCCGCGCGAGAAGGCGACCAACAGCAAGATCTACAGGACGGGCGCGCTCACGTCGGTGAGCTGCCGCCTGCCGCCGATCCAGCCGTCCGCCCAGTCCATGCGCGCGTTCATGGACACCCTGAGCGACTGCCTGGACGCGGCGTGGAGCAAGCAGTTCACCAAGGCCGGCATCCCGTTCGACAAGCCCGACCGGGTGTTCTGGGTCCAGCCGGGGCGCAGCCCGTGCGGCTCCTACCCCGCGCCCGGAGCGTCCGCCTTCTACTGCCCGGCCAACAACACGATGTACGTCGGCCTCCGGCACGTCGTGGAGACGTCGGGCGGCGAGCCGCTGTCCCACTACGCCGTCTACGCCCGGGTGATCGCGCACGAGTACGGGCACCACGTCCAGGACCGGGCCGGGATCCTGCTCTACGGGGACCGCCAGATGGAGACCGGCGACACCGCCGCCCGGACGGAGGCGAGCCGCCGCATCGAGTTGCAGGCCCAGTGCTTTGCGGGCGCCTTCCTCGGCAGCGAGCGCTCCACCCTCCCGATGACCCGCGAGCAGTACAACGCCATGGTCACCGACGTGCTGGGCAGGGGCGACGACCGGCAGCCACCGGAGAAGCGCGACCACGGCTCGGGCCGCCACTACGCGGGCTGGGTGGTCACCGGCTTCAACGGGCGCGAACTGACCGTCTGCAACACCTGGATCGCGCCCTCCTCCAAGGTGAGCTGACCGCCCGGGCTCTGAGTTCCTCGCACACGGGAGGCTGAGCACCGGTACTCATGACCGGGACGCGGGCGGCCCGCAGACTCGTCCCATGACGACCTCCAAGCCGCCCGCGCAACCCGGCTCCGCCGCGTTCTTCGTCCAAGCCGTGATCTCGTTCGCCGTCTCCAGCACCGCCGTCGCCGTCGGCGTGGCCTACCTGCCCGTCAGCGCCTGGGTCCGCGCGTTCCTGGCGCTCGGCCTGCTGTACGTGATCACCTCCACGTTCACGCTGGCCAAGTGCGTCCGCGACCGTCAGGAGACCCAGGCCATCAGCAGCCGGGTCGACCAGGCGCGCCTGGACAAGCTCCTCGCCGAGCACGACCCGTACGCGACCCCGTCCCTGTGACCCCGGCCCCACCTCTCCCGCCCCGGCGCCGCCGTCCCCCTCCCCGAGGGACGGCGGCGCACGACGTTCCGCCGCAGGTCGGCCGACGGCTGTCCCGGCCTTTCCGGCATGTGAGGCGATTCACCACGAAGTGCTAGCTAAGGTGCTTGCAATAGCAAGCACCATGACGGAGAGTGGAGATATGGCGAGTTCGAAGGTCGGCTCCATCGGGGAGTACATCCGGGAGCAGCGGACGCGGGCGAAGATATCGCTGCGCCAGCTGGCGGACGTGTCCGGCATCTCCAACCCGTACCTGAGCCAGATCGAGCGCGGCCTGCGCAAGCCGAGCGCCGAGATACTGCAGCAGATCGCCAAGGGGCTGCGGATCTCGGCCGAGGCGCTGTACGTGCAGGCCGGCATCCTCGAGGACCGCGAGGCCGACACCGACGTGCAGGCCGCCGTCCGGGCCGACCTCGTCCTGACGGAACGGCAGAAGCAGGTCCTGCTGGACATCTACGCGTCGTTCCTCAAGGAGAACGAGGCCGGCGGCGTCGTCGCCGGGCCCGACGAACCCGCCATGCCGGAACAGACCGGCCCCGAACAGGCCGGACCAGAACGCAAGGGAAGGGAAGAGGTCGGATGACGCTGGCCAGCAACCTCCGCGAGAACAAGGCCGTCTACGCCGTGGCCGGCGCCGGCGACTTCGCGGTGGAGAAGATCCGTGAGGTCCCCGAGCAGGTGACCAGGTACCAGGGCGAGGTCCGCGAGACCGTCGACCGCTACCGCGGGCAGGTCCGCGAGACCGTCGACCGCTACCGCGGCGAGGTCTCCCGGTACCAGCAGCGGGTGGACGCCAAGGACCTGCCGGGCGCCGCCGTCGCGTACGCCACGCACTTCGGCACCCGGGCCTTCGAGTTCATCGACGAGCTCGCCGAGCGCGGCAAGAAGGTCGTGCACCGCGAGGCCGTGGAGGTCGCCGAGATCTCGGCGGCCGACCAGGCCGCGCCGAAGCAGGCCCCGAAGACCCGCACCGCGCAGCGCAGGACGGCGCAGAGCCGGGCCACCGGGCAGTCCCGCTCCACCACGAAGAAGTAACGGCGCCACACGACGGAGCCCGGCCGGGAACACCCGGCCGGGCTCCGTCGTCTCTGCAAGTGCCCGTTCCCTCAGGCCGCGATGCCGGCCGCTGCACGTAGGGTTGGGGCAGGCAGACCCGCGTGCGACGAGGAGTCGCCTTCCGAGACGAGCAGGAGCGCTGATCGCCGATGTCGGGCTTCAACGTGCTGGACTACTTCTTCTGGCTGCTGCTGATCATCGCGTTCGCGATGGAGGCGTGGGCGCTGATCGACTCGCTCACCGTGCCGGTCAACGCGTACGCGGCGGCCAGCAAGCAGAGCAAGAAGCTGTGGATGATCATCCTGATCGTCGCGACGGTGGTCGGCGCCGCGTACGCGGTCGCGCCGGTGGCGCTCGGCGCCAGCCCCATCGCGCTGCTGCTCGGCATCCTCCCGGTCGCGGCGTTCATCGCCGCCGCCGTCTACCTCGCCGACGTCCGCCCGGCCGTCGGCCCCTACAAGCGGAACAACGGCGGCCGCGGCGGCTCCCGCCAGGGCCCCTACGGCCCCTGGTGATCACCTGCGCTCCCCGCGACGGCGGCTCTAGGGTGACGGCATGAGCGCGGAGACCCTCGGACGCACCGCACGCCTGGAACTGGCCGACCAGGCCCTGCGGGAATGGGAGGCCGTCGTCCTCGACGCGGGCCCGGACGGCATCGTCCTCGACCGGTCGGCCTTCTACCCGGGCGGCGGCGGCCAGCCCCCGGACCACGGCGTCCTCATCTGGCAGGGCGTCCAGACCCGTATCGCCGGCGTCCGCAAGGGCGACGACCTGATGCTCATCCCCGCCGAGGGCGACCCGCTCCCGCCCGTCGGCACCGTGGTGCGCGGCGCCGTGGAGGATGAGCGCCGCACCGCGCTGATGCGCACCCACTCCGGCCTGCACCTGCTGTGCGGGGTCGTGTTCCGCGACTACGGCTGCCTGGTGACGGGCGGGAACATGGAGCCCCTGTCCGCGCGCATGGACTTCGACCTGCGCGAGGTCCCGCCCGGCTTCAAGCAGGCCGTCGAGGACGCCTGCAACGCCGAGGTCGAAGCCGACCGGCGCATCGACGTCAGGACCCTGCCGCGCGCCGAGGCGTTCGAGATCCCCGACATCATCCGCACCGCCACGAACCTGGTGCCGCCGGAGGTGCAGGACGTCCGGATCGTCGACATCGTCGGGCTCGACACCCAGGCGGACGGCGGGACCCACGTCGGCTCCACCAAGCAGATCGGCCGCATCACGGTCGCCAAGGTCGAGAACAAGGGCCGCGGCTTCCGCCGCCTCCGCATCAAGATCGCCGACTAGCCGCGGCCCCGCGGGCGCGGGATTGAGCCGGGCACCGGGGGCGGGCGCCTCCGCCGCCGGTGCCCGGCGGCTCAGGGGGCGGGGCGGGACAGGGCGTCGACCGAGACGAGGCCGTGCTCGACGATGTCCACGGCCCGGTCGAGGGCGGTGCGCATGGACAGGGGGTCGTAGCCCTCGCGGCGGCAGTGCGCCACGACCGCCTGCATGCCGCCGACCGCGATGCCGGCCGCGGCCACCGCGTCGATCTCGGAGATGCCGGGGCACAGCTCGCGCAGCAGCGCCTCGATCGCGTCCTGGGCGTCGGTCATGCGCTGCAGCGCCCGGGCGCGCAGGGCGGGGCGCTCCAGGATGAGCGCGACCTGGACCGGGCCGTAGTCGCGGTGCTCGGCGACCACCGCCTCCAGGACGTCCACGATGCTGCGCCGGATGGTCGCCATCGGCGTCTCGCCGGGGGTGGGGCGCAGCCGCTCGGCGACCTCGGCGAGCCGGTCGTCGATCTCGGCGAAGATCACGTCTTCCTTGGAGGGGAAGTAGCTGAAGAACGTGCGGGGTGAGACATCGGCGGCGGCGGCGATGTCGGCGATCGTCGTCTCCTCGTAGCCGCGCTCGGCGAACAGGCGCAGCGCGGCCGTCGCGATGGCCTGGCGGGTGCGCAGCTTCTTGCGCTCCCGCAGCCCCGGTCCGCCGGCGTCCTCCTCCATGTGACGGACGTTACCATGACTGCAAAGTTGCATCTATTGCAAAACTTCCTGGATAGGTGTTCTCTTCGGGCATGGCGCGTTTCCTGGAGGTGCTCGGACGGTTCTGCGTGCGCAGGCGCCGCACGGTGTTCGAACTCTGGGTCGCCCTGATGCTCGGCGCCGGCGTCCTCGGCGTCATGCACGGGGGCATGTTCGTCCAGCAGAGCACGCTGCCCGGCACCGAGACGCAGCGCGCCCTCGACACGCTCGGGCAGGACTTCCCCGCGATGACGGGGCCGACCGCGACCGTCGTGTTCCACCAGACCCGCGACGCGAGTCCCGCCGACTGGCGGGTCGCGCTCACCGTCGGCCAGTCGATCGACAACATCTCCAAGCTCGACCGGGTGGCGTACGTCGAGAACCCGTACGTGCAGGGGATGGGCGGGCTGAAGGACGACAAGGCCGTCGCCGTCCGGCTCAACTTCACCGGCACGATGAGCGACGTCGGCCACGCCGACCTCGACGCGCTGAACCGGGCGGTCGAGCCCGCGCGGATGGCCGGGCTGGAGGTCAAGTTCGGCGGGATCGCCGCGATGATCCTGAACCAGCCGAAGGGCGGGCCGCAGGAGGGCGTCGGGATCCTGCTGGCGATGGTCGTCCTGCTGCTGGCGTTCGGCTCGTTCCTCGCCGCGGGCATCCCGATCGTGGTGTCGCTGTGCGGGATGGTGGTGGCGTACTCGCTGATCCACTTCCTGGCGTCGATGTTCCAGATCGCGCCGACCGCGCCGATGGTCGCCGCGATGCTCGGCATCGGCGCCGGGATCGACTACGCCCTGTTCATCGTGACCCGCTACCGGCAGCAGCTCGCCGAGGGCGACGACGTCGAGACCGCGGTCGGGCGCGCCATGGCGCACTCGGGCCACGCGGTCGTGTTCGCCGGCGGCACGGTCGTGTTCGCGATCTGCGGGCTGTTCCTGTCCGGGATCGCCTTCGTCGGACGCATCGGGATCGCCGCCGCGCTGGCCGTCGCCATCATGGTCGCCGCCGCGCTGACCCTGCTGCCCGCCATCCTCGGGTCCCTGGGCACGCGCATCGACCGGTACCGGCTGGCCCGGGTGCGGCCGGACCGCAGCTCGGGCCGCTGGACGGCGTGGGGACGCCACGTCGACCGCCATGCCTGGCCCTACGCCATCGTCGCGAGCCTCGTCCTGCTGACCCTCTCCATCCCGACGCTCAGCCTGCGGTTCGGCGTGATGGCCGACAGCATGTCGTCGCCGAAGATGGAGGCGCGGCAGGCCTACGACATCGTCGCCCGGGAGTTCGGCGCGGGCCACTACAGCCCGTTCGTCGTGGTCGCGAAGGTGCCGGGCGCGGAGAAGGGCGTCAAGCCGAAGCGCGTGGTGCCGACGGTCGAGGCGGGCGAGGGCCTGTCCGGCCTGACGGGTCCGGCGGGACCCCGGCCGAGCCCGTCCCCGCGGCCGTCCCTCCCCAAGGGCGCCCCGGACCCGGACAAGAAGCCCGACAAGCGCGCGGTCCTCATCGGCCAGGAACTCCAGCGGACGCTCTCCGAGGTGCCCGGCGTCGCGTTCGTCGGGGAGCCCGTGGTGGCCGGCACGACCGCGATCCTGCAGGTGGTCCCGGAGGACGCCCCGCACGCCGCATCGACCACCGACCTCGTCCACCGGCTGCGGAACACCGAGATCCGCGACGTCCGGGAGGCGCATCCGGGTACGCGGATCTACCTCGGCGGCGAGAACCCCGCGATCATCGACATCGCCACCACGGTCGGGGAGCGCATGCCGACCGTCGTCGTCGCGGTGGTGGGGGTCGCCCTCCTGCTGCTGGTCATCGCGTTCCGGTCGGTCATCGTCCCGGTGAAGGCCGCCCTGATGAACCTGCTGTCGATCGGCGCCTCGTTCGGCGTCGTCACGGCCGTCTTCCAGTGGGGCTGGGGCGTCCGGCTGTTCGGCGTCGACCAGGCCATCCCCATCATGTCGTTCATCCCGCTGTTCATGTTCGCCCTGATCTTCGGGCTGTCCATGGACTACGAGGTCTTCCTGCTGTCGCGGATCAAGGAGGAGTACGACCGGACGGGCGATCCGCACGAGTCCGTCGTGATCGGCATCGGGGCCACCGCCCGCCTCATCACCTCGGCCGCGCTCATCATGATCTTCGTGTTCGCCAGCTTCGTCCCGCAGCCGGACCCGATGGTGAAGATGATGGCCCTGGGGCTGGCCATCGCCGTCGCCATGGACGCGACGATCGTCCGCCTCATGCTCGTCCCCGCGCTGATGAGCCTGCTCGGCCACGCCAACTGGTGGTGGCCCGGCGGCTCCCGCCCGACGGCGCCGCCGCCTCCTCCGGAACCCGTCGCCGAGCAGTTGGAGCTGGAGCTCACGACCTGAGCGCGGACGGGGCGGCAGTGCCCTAGGGGATCTGCTCCACGCGGACGCCGGGCACGGCCTCGTACAGGCCGGGGTCGGCGGTGATCAGCGGCCAGCGGCGCCACCGGGCGGACCAGGCGGCCTGCGCGGCGTCCATGCCGAGGTTCGGGATCGTCGTGACCAGCAGGCCGGTCTGCTGGGCGATCACGTCGTCCAGGTCGTCGACGTGCACGACCTGCATGCCGGGCAGGCGCTCCAGCACCGCGCGGCCGTGGTCGGGGACGAGCTGCCAGGCGCGGGCGAGCGAGGTCGCCGGGATGACGATCGTGGCGTGCTGGGCGATGGACGCGCGGAGCCGGGCGCGGACGTAGACGGTCTTGCCGGTCGCGAGGTCCAGGAGTGCGGTCGCGTCGAAGACGTGACCGGTGATCACGCGACGTCCCGGCGGGACGAGGGTCCGCCCTCGACCAGCCGGTCGACCATGGCCTGCTCGTCGGGGCTCGGCGGCCCGAAGAGGTCGTCGATGGTGGACGCGTCCCGCAGGTAGGCCAGCTTCAGCCGCGCGCCGTCCGCGAGGAATCCCGACACCGAGGCGATCTTCTTGTCCTCGGCGAGCCCCTGGAGCGTGGCGGCAAGCTCGTCGGGCAGCGTGATGTTGAGTCTCGCCATGGAGCACACGATACACACTCGGAGGCCCTCCAGTGTGTACTCAGGGGGTCGAGGTCTCGGGGCGGAGCGTCGCGAGCGTTCCGGCCAGCCAGTCCCGTTCGGCCGCGGACGTGACGCGGGCGATGTGCTGGATTCCGGCCTGGAACGGTGATGCCAGCTCGTCCTGGCGGAGGGGCCGGTCGCCGTCGGCGAAGAATCCGCGCTTCGGGTCGTCCAGGAAGTCCAGGCGCCGCCGGAGGACCGCCGCCTGGGCCTCGGGCGACGGCAGCAGGTGGAGGAACGCCAGGAGGACGAAGTACCGGTTGCGGTCCGAGATCTCCAGGTCGTCCGGCCCGGTGAGGCGGCGGAGCAGCTCGGTGCGGCCCGCGCCGGTGAGCGTGAAGACCTGCCGGGCCGGGCCGCCTTCGCCGGGTTCGGTGCGGCCGGCCAGCAGGCCGCGGCGCCGCATCCGCTGGAGGGCCGGGTACAGGGAGCCGTCGCTGACCGGGCGCGCGTGGCCCATCAGCAGGGTGATGCGCCGCCTCAGCTCGTAGGCGTGCATGTCATGTTCGGCGAGGAACCCAAGGATCGCGAGTTCGAGGATGGCCTGTACCTCCCGTCTCGGCGTGCGTGACATCGCGCCGAACGCCGCCACGGCCGTGAGCACGATCCCGGCCGCCGCCAGCTGGAGCGGTGACAGGCGTTCTTCCAGGACGACCGCCCCGAGCGCGATGGAGACCACCGGGGCCGCGAAGGAGACCAGTGAAGCACGGACGGCGCTCACCCGCTGGACCAGCACGGTGTTCGCCAGCCATCCGAAACCCGAACAGACCACCCCGAGCGCGGCGGTGGCCGCCCAGGCCGCCGGGCTCCACGCGATGTCCGGGACGTGGACGGCGGCGAACGGCGCCGTCACGATCGCCGCGACGGTCATCTGGGCGCAGGTGAGGGTGAGCGCGTCCTCCGTCCGGAGCCGGCTCCGGACGGCCAGGTTGGCGCACGCGTAACTGACCGCCGCCGCCAGCGGGAGGAGCGGCCACAGGGACCGCCCGGACGCGTGCCCGCCCGTCGTCAGCAGCGCCGTCCCGCCCAGCGCCACGGCCAGGCATGTCGTCTGCGCGGCCCGAAGGCGTTCGGCGGGCAGCAGGACGTGGCCGCCGGCCGCGATCCAGATCGGCGTGCTCGCCAGGAGCAGCGACGACAGGCCCGTCTCCACGTGGTGCTCGCCCACAGTGATCAGGACGGACGGCACCGCCGCGCCGCACAGCCCGACGAGGAGCAGGTCGACCGGTCTGTGCCGAGCGAGCCTGGAGAGCGCGGCGACCGCGGCCGGCCCGCCGCCCCGCGCGGCCATGACCGCGAGCAGCGTCAGCCCGGCGAGGCCGAACCGGGCGCAGGCCAGCACGTCGGCCGGGAGTGCGCGTCCCGCTATCGCGATGAGCAGGAAGGGGACACCCAGCGTCAGGGCTACCCACCCGCCTAGGAGGCCGTTCCACCATCTACCGGACACGCCGGAACAGTACCTCGTTTCGAGGTACTGCGCATTTCCCCGGCCCGTCGTGTCGATCCGGGGGCCGGCCGTTCGTGTAGAGGGCAGAACATCGGTGCTCGAGAAGGACGGTGAGGAAGATGGACGAGGTCCGGACGCTGCTCGACGGCCGCGGACTGGTCGAGTCGCCGCGCTGGCACGACGGCAGGCTGTACTTCTCCGACTGGACGGCCGGGGAGGTCGTCGCGGTGGGGCTGGACGGGGCCGCCGAGGTGGTGGCGCGGGTGAAGTCGCTCCCGCTGTGCACCGCCTGGCTCCCGGACGGCCGGCTGGTGATCGTCTCGTCGGGGGACGGGCGGCTGCTGCGCCGGGAACCGGACGGATCCCTCGCCGCGCACGCCGAACTCGGCCGGCCCGGATGGAACGACATCGTCGCCGACGGCCGCGGCGACATCTACGTCAACCGCGTCAACTTCGACCCGATGGCGGGGGAGGACATCGAGCCCGGGACGGTCGCCCTGGTGCGGGCGGACGGCTCCGTGCGCGAGGTGGCGGACGACATCGCGTTCCCCAACGGGATGGCCGTGACGCCAGACGACTCCACGCTCATCGTCGCGGACTCCTACCGGAGCCGTCTCATGGCCTTCGACATCGGCGCCGACGGGGACCTGTCCGGCCGCCGGGTGTGGGCCGACCTCGGCGATGGCGTCCCGGACGGCATCTGCATGGACGCGGAGAACGCCGTCTGGTACGCCGACGTCCCCAACCAGCGGTGCGTGCGCGTCGCGGAGGGCGGCGAGGTCCTGCGCACCGTCGACCTCGACCTCGGAGGCTTCGCCTGCGTGCTGGGCGGGCCGGACGGGACCACGCTGTTCGTCACGGCCGCCGAGTGGCGCGGCATGACCGAGGCCGAGATGGTGGCGCCCGGCAGCGGCCGGGTGCTCACCGTCGAGGTCGACGTGCCGGGCGCGGGCCGGCCCTGACGCACGTCCGGCCCCAGGTTGATCAACCGGCGGGTTTGCGGGAGCCCGCGGGCGGCAGGCGGAACAGTCCTTGAAGCCGCCGCAGGGCCTCCCGGTCGCCGGACGCCGAGGCGGCGCCGCTCCGGATCGCCTCGCTGAGGGTGCCGCCGGCGCCGGTCAGACCGACGAGCGCATCCTCGCTGATCGTGATGGTCGCGTCCGGGCGCTGGGCGGGGCCGTGGAGCACCTCGGCCGTCCCGTCGTCGATCCGGGCGTGGAAGACCTCGTCGTCGACGCGGAACTCGTAGACGGCGTGGAGCCCGGCGGCCGCCTCGGGATCGAAGCAGGCCTGCAGGCCGAGCACCGTCCAGCCGGGGTGGAAGGTCTCCTCCGGCCGTCGCTCGCCCATCGCCCACCTCAGCCCCCACCTGGCGATCGCGAGGATCGCGGGACCGAGTTCCTCGCCGGCCTCGGTGAGGGCGTACGCGGGGGTGCGGGCGGGCGGCGGCAGCGTGATCTTGTGGACCAGGCCCTCGCGCTCCAGGTGCTTCAGCCGGGCGGCGAGCAGCCCGGTGCCGAGGCCGCGCAGGCTGGCCTGCAGGTCGCCGAACCGCTTCGGCCCGGTCAGCAGCTCGCGGACCAGCAGCAGCGTCCAGCGCTCGCCCACCAGGTCGAGGGTGCGCGCGGTCGCGCAGTACTGGTTGTACGTTCGCTGTTCCACCGCATCACTCTAGGCCGGATCACACCAGGCTCGGCGCCTCCAGGAGCACGCGCGCGATCGCCTCCGGATCGGTGACCATCACGTCGTGCGGGCCGTCGATCGGAAGCGTCCGGTACCCGAGGGACGCGCCGAACTCCTTGAAGGGGAAGGTGCCCGGCTCGCAGTGGACCGCCGTGCCGGGGATCCGGTCGACGGCGCCGCTCAGGCGGGTGGTCTCGGTGAACGTCCGCAGCGGCTGCGGGACGAGCCGCGGGGCCAGCCACTCCGCCTCGTCGGTGACGCCGAACATCGCCGGGGGCAGGGCCGGGATGAAGCGGCCGTCCCCGTTCGCCTCGGCCGACTTGCGCATCGCCTCGACGAAGTAGTCGGGGGCCAGGCCGAACAGGCTCGCGCCGTCGGGTCCGGCCCATCCGTCCACCATCACGATGTGGTCGACGGCGTCGGGACGCGCGTCGGCGGCCTCCCGGACGACCAGCCCCGCGTAGCTGTGCCCGACGAGGATGCATGAATCGCGGACGGTGTCGATGGCGGCGGCGACCATCTCGGCGTGGTCGTGCAGCCCGTGGTCGCCCCGGAGGTCCGGGGTGAGCGTGCGCACTCCGGCGGCGGTGAGCGCCGGGACGACCCGGTCCCAGGCCGAAGGCCCGTGCCAGGCACCGTGGACGAGAACGAACGTGGTCATCGGTACTCCTTGTCGCGCAGAAGGGGGAGCACCCGGTCGGCGAACTCCTCCAGGGCGGTGTCGTGGTCCTCGGCCGCCAAGCGGATGACGAGGTGGCGGGCGCCTGCCGCGGCATAGGCGTCCAGCCAGGCGGCGGCCTCGGCGGGCGGTCCGGCGAACATGGCCTGGATCGACGCGACGAACTCCAGCGGCGCGTTGTAGTAGCGCTCGATGCTCGTCCGCAGGCGGTGGCGGGCCTTCTCCGGGTCGTCGTCCAGGCAGAGCGTCGCGTAGAGGGCCGGGGTGGCGGCTCCGATGACCTCGCGTTCCTCCGCGTACGTCGCCGCCTCGGGCGGGTAGGGGAGCCATCCGTCGGCGAGACGGGCCACGCGCGGCAGTGCCGGCCCGCCCCCCGCCAGCCAGATCGGCGGCCCTCCCGGACGCTTCGGCGGGGGCGCGAGCCGCACGTCCGAGAACGCGAAGTGCCGGCCCTCGTAGGAGACCGCGCCTCCGGACCAGAGCCGCCGCATCGCCTCGATCGACTCCTCCATCCGGCTGACGCGGCGGCCGAACCCGATCCCGACCGCCGCGAACTGGGCCTCGGTGGCGGGCACCGGGAACCCGGCCCCCATGCCCGCGATCAGCCGCCCGTCCGACAGGCGGTCGAGCGTGGCGAGCTGGTGGGCCAGCAGGATCGGATGGCGCAGGGCCGGCAGCAGCACCGCCGTGCCGAGCGCGACCCGCTCGGTGGCCTGCGCCGCGGCGGCCAGCAGCATCAGCGGATCGGCGCGCGGCCTGGTCACGGGACTGTCGCCCGCCCAGACCGAGTCCAACCCCATCTCCTCGGCGCGTCGCGCCTGGGCGATGAGGCGCCCGGGTTCATGCTCGCCCAGCAGGTCCTGCTCTCTCGTCGGCAGCAAGTAGCCGACCTCCAGCCTGGCCATCGTCCCCTCCGACCGATCGGGTTCAGCAACCATAACCATGAACTTCTTATTTTTGAAGTACATAGTTCAGGGAGCAGTAGAGTCGAGGGGCATGACAAGCCGTCGCCGGAGACCATCACGATCAAGAACCCCCGACCGAGGGCAGGGGGCGAGAACACCGCGTCGGCGTTGCCGAACGGCCTGCGCGCCGCTAGATCCCCTCGCCCGTCAACCGCCACGC
Organism: Actinomadura sp. NPDC000600; assembly: GCF_040492135.1. NCBI lineage: Bacteria > Bacillati > Actinomycetota > Actinomycetes > Streptosporangiales > Thermomonosporaceae > Actinomadura > Actinomadura sp. NPDC000600. The sequence continues at coordinate 97,268 of NZ_JBEUPD010000011.1, read as the reverse complement.
CTGCACCGTGGCGAGCGCGGCGACGGCGATGACGACGATCGGGAAATAGGGGAAGCCCAGGAAGCCGAGAGCGCCCGGCGCCACAGGAGAGACCGCTAGCACGCGTTCCTGGGCGGGCCAGAACGCCGCCCCGTACGCGGCCGCTGGGATGAGCACTCCTCCCAGGAGCATCGGAAGGCGAAGCCCGCGGGACCAGATCGCGTCCGCCATGCACACGACGCCCCCGGCGAACAGGGCGATGCCGACCGTGCCGAGCAGTTCGACACCGAAGAGCCATGCCCTGGAGATGGCGGTGTCCTCCTGGGTCTTCTTGGCCTCCTCATAGGAGATTCCGCCGCCGTTGGCGGGTCCTCCTCCGTAGGAGGTCACGCATTCCTGGCCCGGCGCCTGGACGGCCTGTCCGCACTTCGGTTCGCTGGTGTCCACCGCGTTGTCGGCCGTGTAGGCGTTGCTCAGGCTGAACACGGCGGCGACCACGCTCACCGCGAGCAAGCAGCTCCCCAGGGCCAACTGGAAGCGTTGCACCGCTCTCCTCCGTTCCCCGGTGAGCCCTTGCGTCCGGGGCGGCCTCGACGACACGTGATGAAAGCGAAGCAGAGAGTCGGTGCCTGCCGCTACCCGGCGGCATTACTTCCAAGGCGGTCGCTTTCTGAGGAGTGGTCGCCCCGGTAGGGTGCCGAATGGCATGAACTGATGCGGGGTGCCCCATGTGGGGAGAATCGGGAAGCCGGTGAGAATCCGGCACGGGCCCGCCGCGGTGACCGGGGAGCAGCCGCCCACGCGCGTAGGCGCGGCCACTGGCCGTCAGGCCGGGAAGGCGGGCGGTCGAGCATCGATCCGGGAGTCCGAAGACCGGCCTCGCTCCACACGGCCGCCGCGTTCGCGGCGGCCTGTCGCAGCGGGAGCCTGCCCATGGACATCTATGACGCCATTCACCGCCGCCGCGACGTGCGCGGCGAGTTCACCGGGGAACCGATTCCGCGGGACGTCCTTGAGCGCGTCCTGGCGGCCGCGCATGCCGCGCCGAGCGTCGGGCTGTCCCAGCCGTGGGACTTCGTGCTCGTGCGCGATCCCGCGATCCGGCGGGCGTTCCACGGCCACGTCCGGTCCGAGCGGGCCGCCTTCGCCGCAACCCTGACGGGCGCCGCCGCCGAGCGCTTCGCCCGGATCAAGATCGACGGGGTGCTGGAGTCCAGCCTGTCGATCGTGGTCACCTACGATCCCGAGCGCGGCGGCCCGGCGGTCCTCGGGCGGCATGCGATCGCCGACGCCGGGCTGTACTCCGTCTGCCTGGCCATCCAGAACCTGTGGCTCGCCGCGACCGCCGAGGGGCTCGGCGTCGGTTGGGTGTCGTTCTACCGGGAGCCGTACCTGCGCGACCTGCTCGGCATCCCGGAGACGATCCGCCCGGTGGCCTGGCTCTGCCTCGGCCCCGTCACCCACCTGGAACGCATTCCGGATCTCGAACGGCACGGCTGGCGGCGCCGCAGGGCACTGGACGCCGCCGTCCATCACGACCGCTGGACGGAGCCGGCGGGCTGACCCGGAGGCGGACGGCCATGTAGGCCAGGAAGGACAGGCCCGCGAGCAGGTAACAGTTGGCGACCGGGGTCAGGAGGTGGAAGCCGTACTCGCGCGGGCCGCCGTCGCGGGGCGTCCACCACAAGGACGAGACGGCGAAGAGGACGTAGGCGGCCGCGGCGCTCTTGCGGTGGCCGTTCCGCAGGAGCACCGCCAGGGCCGGGACGATCCAGACCCAATGGTGCGCCCAGGAGATCGGGGAGACGATCAGGCCCGTCGCGCCGGTGACCGCCGTCGCGCTCAGCCAGTCGCCTCGCCTCGCCCAGACGGCGGCGACCGCCAGGCTGGAGACGCCGATGGCCAGTGGTACGGCCGTGTACCAGTCGCCGACCTCGGCCGCTCCCCCCGATATGCGGGCCAGCGCGCCGTAGAGGGACTGGTTGCTGATGTACGGGGCGCCAACGCGAGAGGTGTCGTAGAAGGTGTGCAGCCAGTAGAGGCGGGACGCGTCCGGGGCGACGGCGTAGGCGAGGACAGTGCAGACGGCGAAGGTCGCGGCGGCCGTGGCGGCGTCCTTGGTCCGACGGCTCAACAGGAGCAGGACGACGAAGACGGCGGGCGTCAGTTTGATCGCGGTCGCCACTCCGATGCCGATTCCGGCCGGGCGGCCGCGGGCGACGCGGTACAGGTCGGCGAGGACCAGGGCGAGCAGGAAGAGGTTGACCTGTCCCAGGAAGAACGACTGCCAGACCGGCTGGAGGAGCAGGCCCGCCGCCACCACGACCACGAGCGGAATTCTCTGGCCGGCCATTCTCGCCGTCAGCGCGCACGCCCCTGCGAAGGCGCCCAGCGAGGCCAGTTGCCACAGCATGCGGGCAAGGACGAGCGGCAGGGCGGCCAGCGGAACGAACAGCGCCGCCATGAAAGGCGTGTTGGTGAAGTAATGGTCGGCGACCTGTCCCTGGTAGAGGCGCGAGCCGTCCGTCACGATATGGCCGCCCAGCCAGTAGATACGAAAATCCAGGGAGTCGTACACGGCGGAGAAGACGACCACTCCGAGGACTTCGACGGCGAGGAGGAAAGGCGCCCAGCGCTTCATGCCGGCAACGGTGTCGCCGGAGGCCCGGGCCGCACATCGGGCCACCGGACACATTGGCGAAAGGCGCTTGTAGCCTGCGGGACTACGCCCCCGGGCCAATGTGCCGGGACGGGGGCGGCGGTTACGATCGGCGCATGTCAGCCCTGCCGTTGCGCCGCCTGAGCCGCGGCACGGGGACGGTCCTCGCCTGGAGCGGCGCCGCCGTCTACCCGGTGGTCCTGTTCCTCACGTTCTCCCATGGAAGGACCGCCTTCCAGCAGTTGGAGATCCCCCTCTCGACCGGGCTCACGGTCCTCGTGCTCTTCCTGCTGCGGCGCCGGGCGACGGTCGCCCACGTGATCCTGCTCCTCGCCTGGATCCTCGCCCTGCTGGCCCTGCCGGTCGGGACCGTCGGCGGCCTGCTGGTCCTGCTCCCCGGCGTCTCGGCCGGGTACATCACGGCGACCCGTCCGCGGAAGGTCTCCGTCCCCGTCGCCGTCACCACCTTCCTCCTCCAGGCCGCGGCGGTCACCGCGTTCCTGCAGGCCGACGAGGTGCTGCTGATGACCGTCCTGCTGGGGGCGGCCGTCGCGTTCATGGCGGGGAACTCGATCAGGACGCGGCGCGGGCACGCCGAGGCGATGCGGGAGCAGGCCACCGCGCAGGCCGTCTCCGCCGAGCGGCTCCGGATCGCGCGGGAGCTGCACGACATGGTCGCCCACAGCATCGGGATCATCGCGATCCAGGCGGGCGTGGGCGGACGGGTCATCGACACCCAGCCCGCGGAGGCCCGCAACGCGCTTCAGGCCATCGAGGCCACCAGCCGCGACACCCTGTCCGGGCTGCGGCGGATGCTCACCGCCCTCCGCAAGGACGACCCGGGGGCGGCGCCGCTCGGCCCCGCCCCCGGCCTCGCCGACCTGGACCGCCTCGCCGAGGCCGCGCGGGACGCGGGCGTCGCGGTCGACGTCCGGACGGCGGGCGAGCCGAGGCCCCTGCCGCCGGACGTCGACCTGTCCGCCTACCGGATCGTCCAGGAGGCGGTCACGAACGTCGTCCGGCACGCGGGCACCGACCGCTGCCGGGTGACGGTCGGCTACGGCGACGGCGACCTGGCCGTCGAGATCGAGGACGACGGGCGCGGCGGCGTGGTGGGCACCGGGTACGGCCTCGTCGGGATGCGGGAGCGGGTCGCGCTGCTGTGCGGCGAGTTCGCCGCCGGGCCGCGCCCCGGCGGAGGGTTCCGGGTGGCGGCGCGGATCCCGGCGCCGGCGGCAGCCGCATGACGATCCGCGTCCTGCTGGCCGACGACCAGCCGCTGATCCGCGCCGGCCTGCGCGTCCTGATCGCCGACACCCCCGGCATGGAGGTCGCGGGCGAGGCCGCGACCGGGGCCGAGGCCGTCCGGCTCGTGGCGGAGACGGCCCCGGACGTCGTCGTCATGGACATCCGCATGCCCGACATGGACGGCATCGAGGCCACCCGGCGGATCAGTCGCGCGGGCCCCGGCACCGCCCACGTCCTGATGCTGACCACCTTCGACGACGACGACTACGTCTACGGCTCGCTCAGGGCGGGCGCCGCCGGCTTCCTCGTGAAGGACATGGCGCTGGAGGAGATCCTGGCGGCGATCCGCGTCGTCGCCGGCGGGGACGCCCTGATCGCGCCGAGCGTCACCCGGCGGCTGATCGAGGAGTTCGCGGCGCGTCCGGAACCGGCCGCCGGGCGGGCGCGGCACGTGGAGGGCGTCACCGAGCGCGAGCGGGAGGTGCTGACCCTCGTCGGGCGCGGCCTGTCCAACCAGGAGATCGCCGCGGAGCTGGTCATCAGCGTGGCCACCGCGAAGGCGCACGTCGCGCGGCTGTTCGCCAAGCTCGGCGCGCGCGACCGCGTGCAGCTCGTCATCATCGCCTACGAGCTCGGCCTCGTAGCGCCCCCTACAGGCGGTAGTACTACCTGACGTGGTGAGGTCCGGGACCGTCGGATAATCTGGATCGCGTGAAGGGTCTGGGAGAGCTCGAACGCACCGTCATGGAGGTCCTGTGGGCACGGGAGGAAGCCGGACGCCCGGCGGCCACCGCCCGTGACGTGAGCCGTGCCCTCGCCGACGACCGCGACCTCGCGCACACCACGGTCATGACCGTCCTCGACAGGCTCGCGAAGAAGGGCTTCCTGGAACGCGAGCGCGACGGGCGCGCCTGGCGCTACCACCCGGTGGCGAGCCGCGAGATGTACGTCACCGAGCTCATGCTCGGGGCCCTGAACGAGACCGGTGACCGCGACGCGGCGCTCGCGCACTTCGTCCGCTCCGTGTCGAGCGACGAGATCGACGTGATCCGCCAGACCCTCGCGGGCATCACCGGCAAGGAACCTCCGGCATGACCGGCACCGCCCTGCTCGCATTGATCTCACTGGGGACCGTCGGCGGGGCGCACCTGCTGTCCCGGGCCCGGTGGACGTGGCGCACGCCCCGGATCGGGATCGCGCTCTGGCAGGCCCTCGGGCTGTGCTGGGGCGTCGCCACGATCGGCGCCCTGCTCGGGCTCGCCCTGATCCCGTACCGCAAGGGCGTCCTCGGCGGGCTGCCCGGCCTTTACGACGACCAGGCGGCCCGGCTCAACCCGGTGCAGGTGGCGGCCCTGCTCGCCGCGATCAGCCTGACCGGCGTGCTGCTGGTCATGCTGATGTTCGCGGTGCTGCGGGTCGTGCGGGCCCGGCGGCGGCACCGGGCGCTGCTCGCGCTGGTGTCGCGCCGCGACTCCTCGGTGCCCGGCACCCTCGTCCTCGACCACCCCGGCGCCGCCGCGTACTGCGTGCCGGGCGTCCGCTCGTCCAAGGTCGTCGTCAGCGCCGGCACGCTGGAACTGCTCGACCGCGGCGAGCTGGCCGCGGTGCTCGCGCACGAGCGCGCCCACGCCCGCGAGCGGCACGACCTGGTGCTGCTGCCGTTCGCGTCGCTGCGCCAGGTGTTCCCGCAGTTCCGGCTGGTCGGACGCTGCCTGGACGCGGTGGAGCTGCTGATCGAGATGGCCGCCGACGACCGGGCCCGGCACGGCCGGCCGCCGCGCGAGCTGGCGACCGCGCTGCTGCGCTTCGCCGCCGCCCGCCCGGCCGCCGCGCCGTCCGGCACGCTCGGCGTCGCCTCGCACAGCGACATCCCGGTGATGGCGCGGGTGAACCGGCTGCTGGAGCCGGAGCCGCTGCCCCGCCGCGTCCGCGTCGCCGCGTCGATCGCCGTCCCGGTCATCGCCGGCCTCCCGCTGCTGCTCCTCGTCCTGCCGCACTAGTTTTTTCGCAGTCCCGGCCCACTTCGCTCGCCTGGGGGCTCGCTACGCGACCGGAACTGGGCGAACGCGGCATCGCTTCGCGATCTGCCCGGCTCCGCTCGCCTCCGGCTTCGCTCCACCGGGCAGGTCACGCGTTCGCGCGCACGGCCGAGGCCCTTTCGCAACACGCCCTGCCCCTCCGGCGCCGCCCACCGGCCGCTAGTCGGCCAGGACCGTTCCGTAGAGGCGGTCGACGTGGAGGCGGATCACCAGCCGCCGGTCCTTCACCATCTGCTCCAGGAACGCCCGCTCGTCCGCCGGGTCGTCGAAGCCCGGCGTCATGGCGAGGAGCTCGCGCCCGGTCGCGTCACCGGCCTCCTCGCTGACGTCCGACAGCTCGGCGGTGCCCTCGGCGACCGCGAACGACAGGTGCCCGGGCCCGGACGCGTGCAGCGCGGCGCGCGGGTCGCGGCGGAGCTGCTTCACCTTCGCCCGGTCGGCCGTCGTGGAGATCCGCAGGACGCGCTCGTCCGGATCCCACGTGTAGACGACCGTGGAGACGTGCGGGTGGCCGTTCTTCTTGTTCGTGGCGAGGACGGCGAACTGCTGCTCGCCGAGGAGCCGGGACAGCTCGTCCTCGGTGACGGGCTTGGGGCCGGGTCCCTGGCCGGGGCCGTACTCGGTCATCGTGATCTCCTTCAGAGCTCGGTGGGGGACGGGGTCGGACTGCGGAGGGTTCAGACCGCGGCGGGGACGGACTCGACGGGCGCGGCGCCGGCCACGGGCGCCGGGCGGCGGAGGACGATCAGCGACACCGCGAGCGCGGCGACCAGCAGGCCCGCCGAGACGGTGAACGCCAGGTGGTAGCCGCCGGTGAGGGCGGCGGCGGTGCTCCGCCCGTCCGCCCGCAGGGACTCGACGCGGGAGGCGGCGAGCGTGGTCAGGACCGCCACGCCGAGCGCCATCCCGACCTGCTGGACGGTGTTGAACAGGCCGGAGGCGAGCCCCGCGTCCTCGGGGCGGGCGCTGGACATGCCGAGCCCGGTCAGCGACGGCAGCACGAGCCCGCCTCCGGCGATGAGGACGAACACGGGAAGCAGGTCGGTGACGTAGTCCGCGTCCACGGGGACGGTCGTGAGCCAGGTCATGGCGCCGATCAGCAGGATGAGCCCGGCCACCAGGACGAACCGCTCGCCGAACCGGTTCGAGAGCCGAGCGGACGCGAAGAGCGACACGGCGCCGATCGCCACGGCCGCGGGGAGCATCGCGAGGCCTGTGTCCAGCGCGCTGTAGCCGAGCACCTGCTGCATGTAGAGGGCGACGATCACCTGGAACGAGAACATCGCCGACAGGGTGAGCAGCTGGACCACGTAGGCGCCGGACACGTTGCGGGAGCGCAGGATCCGCAGCGGCATCAGCGGCGTCGCGGCGCGGGCCTGCCGGGCGGTGAACCCGGCGAGGAGCAGCAGCGACACGGCGCCGAGCCCCAGCGTGTGCGCCGACAGCCACCCGTACCGCTCGACCTTGACGACGGTGTAGATGCCCAGCATCAGCCCGGACGTGACCAGCACCGCGCCCGCGACGTCCGCGCCGGCGGCCAGGCCGACGCCCCGGTCGCGGGGCAGCGCGGGGAGGGCGAGCAGCATCACGGCCAGGCCGATCGGCAGGTTGATCAGGAAGATCCAGTGCCAGCTCAGCGCGTCGGTGAGCACGCCGCCGAGCACCTGCCCGATGGACGCGCCGGCCGCTCCGGTGAAGCTGAACACCCCGATCGCCTTGGCCCGTTCGCGAGGGTCGGTGAACAGCGTCACCAGGATGCCGAGCACGACGGCGGAGGCGAGGGCGCTGCCGACGCCCTGCAGGAACCGGGCGGCGATCAGCAGGCCGGACGTGGTGGCGGCGCCCGCCAGCACCGAGGCGGCGGTGAAGACCGCGTTGCCGGCGAGGAACAGCGTCCGGCGGCCGACGAGGTCGCCGAGCCGCCCGGCGAGCAGCAGCAGGCCGCCGAGCGGGATCAGGTAGGCGTTCATGATCCAGCTCAGCCCGGCGGGCGAGAAGCCGAGGTCGTCCTGGATGGCGGGCGCCGCGACCGTGACGATGCTGCCGTCCAGGATCGTCATCAGCATCGTGGCGGACAGCACCCCGAGCGCCGCCCATCGGGAGCGGAGCGGGGAGAGTGAGAGGGAGGACATGGTCATCTCCTGTTCGAGGGGAACAGGAGAGACCGTAGCAGATAGTTTCGTTGCAGACTATCTGTGAGGGTCTTACTTTTGGCGCTCGCGGGCCCGCCGGGCCGGCCCCGACGTCTCCGGCGGGGTGGCCAGATGCCCGCTGACCAGGGTGTTGAGCGCCTGGACGAGGGCCTCGCGCTGGTCTTCCGGAAGCGAGCCGAGGGCCGCCTCGTGGACGCCGTCGACGATCTGCTGGCTGCGGGCGGCGACCCGCGCGCCCTCCTCGGTGACGGCGATGATGCGGGCGCGCCGGTCCCGGGACGAGGGGCGCCGCTCGGCGAGGCCGGCCTTCTCCAGGGCGTCCACGGTCACGACCATGGTCGTCTTGTCCATGTCGCCGATCTCGGCGAGCTGGATCTGGGTGCGCTCCTCCTCCAGCGCGTGCACCAGGACGCAGTGCATGCGCGGCGTCAGCCCGATCTCGGCGAGCGCCGCCGTCATCCGGCCGCGCAGCACATGGCTGGTGTGGTCGAGCAGGAACGACAGGTCCGTCTGCGTGCGGGCGGGGGCCATCGAGGTCATGCGCCCAGTCTACCCAAGATGGTTTCGTTCCAGATTATCCGGCAGCAGTCGCATCCGGTGGGATACCATGGCGGCGTGAAGCGCACCGCATGTCTCGGCTGGTGGCCGTCCTAGGACGGCCACAGTGACGCATGCGATCGGGCCGTCCGCTGGACGGCCCTTCCTCTTCCTCGGTGCCCCGGGCCGGCCAGGCGGGACGGCCGCAGACCCGACGAGGAGGAACCCATGGACACCACCCCCGAGGCCCGCGGCCGCGAGCTGGAGGAACGCATCGCGGTCGACCCCGGAGCCTTCCGGATCCTGACCGGCGACCGCCCCACCGGCCCGCTCCATCTCGGGCACTACTTCGGCACCCTGGAGAACCGCGTGCGGCTCCAGCGGGCGGGCGTGGAGCTGTTCGTCCTGGTGGCCGACTACCAGGTGCTCACCGACCGGGACGTGGCCGACCGCCTCTCCGAGTACGTCGAGGGGCTGGTCGCCGACTACCTGGCCGCCGGGATCGACCCGTCCAGGGCGACGATCTTCCGGCACAGCTCCGTCCCGGCGCTGAACCAGCTCATGCTGCCGTTCCTGTCCCTGGTGTCGATCGCGGAGCTGAGCCGCAACCCCACGGTGAAGGACGAGATCGCGACGTCCAGGCAGTCGGCGGTGAGCGGGCTGATGTTCACCTATCCCGTCCACCAGGCCGCCGACATCCTGTTCTGCAAGGCGAACCTCGTGCCCGTCGGCAGGGACCAGCTCCCGCACCAGGAGATCACCCGGACCATCGCACGCCGCTTCAACGAGCGCTACGGGCCCGTCTTCCCGGTGCCGGACGCCCTGCTGTCGTCCGCGCCGCTCCTGCTCGGAACGGATGGCAGCAAGATGAGCAAGAGCCGCGGCAACGCCGTCGCCCTCTCCGCCACCGAGGACGAGACCGCGCGGCTGATCAAGCGGGCCGTGACCGACGCCGACCGGCACATCACCTACGAGCCCGAGACGCGCCCGCAGGTCTCCAGCCTGGTGCTGCTCGCCGCGCTCTGCCAGGACCGCGACCCGCACGACGTCGCCGCGGAGATCGGCGACGGCGGCGCGGCGGCGCTGAAGAAGGTCGTGACCGACTCGGTGAACGAGTTCCTGCGCCCGATCCGCGCCCGCCGCGCCGAGGTCGCCGCCGACCGGGCGTACCTGCGCGGCGTCCTGGCCGAGGGCGACGAGCGCGCCAACGCGGTCGCGGAACGCACCCTGGAGGAGGTCCGCGAGGCCATGGCTTCCTAGGGGCTGGCTTCCCAGCCGCCGGCCGTCCCCGGACTACCGCTTGGCGATCCCGTCGAGGACGGTCGTCACGAGATCGTCCACGGCGTCCGGCGGCACCCGGTGCGCGAGGCCCCGGCCCTCGAACAGCAGCGACAGCACCGGCTCGTGGCACGCGCCGACGATGAGCGAGGCCGCCGCCTCGACCCGGGCGTCCGGGTCGAGGCGGCCGAGGTCGCGCTCGCCGCGCAGGTACGCGGCGAGCCGCTCCTTCCAGGTGCCGCCCCGGTCGCTCAGCGCGGCGAACCGGGAGAGGACGGCCGGGTGCGCGATCAGCCCGGTCAGCGCGGGCAGCATCCCGTCGTGCAGGGCCAGGCCGTGCGCCACGTACGCGCGCAGGTTCTCCTCGACCGTGCCGGTGCCGGGCTCGGGCAGCGGGCCGAGCGGCCGCGCGACCGACTCGGCGTGCGCCAGGAGCGCGTGCGCGAGCAGCTCCTCCTTGTCGGCGAAATGGTTGTAGAGGACGCCGTCGGCGACGCCCGCCTCACGCGCGATCGCACGGACGGTCAGGCCCGCCGTCCCGCGCTCGGCGATCAACCGCTCGGCCGTGGCGATCAGGTGGTCGCGCAGGGTCCGGTCGCCGGCGCCCAGCGCGGCCGCTCTTCGAGGTGACATCACCCCGCATCGTAATGAGCGAGCTCGAATCCGTGCGCGGCGAGGTCGGGAAGGAAGTCCGGTCCGGTGACGTCCTCGATGTGGTGGACGCCGGGCCGCATGCCGTCCAGCCGCCGGACGGTCATCGCGGCGGCCAGGCCCGTCGCGCGGCTCTGCCGCCGTCCCGCGAACGACCGCACCGTCCCGCCGGACCGGACCGCCACCGCGAACCCGTCCCCGCCGACGTGGACGCGGCGGAACGCGGCCCGCAGCGGGCGCAGGTCCCGGAACGGGACGAGGCGGGGGAGGAGGGCGGTCATGGCGCGCGAGTCGAGGCAGAGCCCCGTGCGCACGCGTCCGGGAAGGGTGTACTGGTCGGAGAACGGGAAGCGGTGCACGGTCCGGACGCCGTAGGGCTCGGGGAACCGCATCCGCCACGACTCGCCCAGGCCGGCGAGCGAGTCGAGCGTCCACTCGACGGCCGACGGCCCGTGCCGCTCACCGGCGCCGAGCAGGACGCCGATGTCCACCTCCCCGCCGCCGGACTCCCGGGCCAGCAGGTTCGTGACGCCGGGCGCGAGGCCCACGCTCAGCACCGCCGTGGCGTTCCGCTCGGCGGCGAGCCCGTCCAGCGCCTCGATGCCGGAGAGCACCGCGTGCGACGCGGACACGTCGACGTAGTGGACGCCTCTGGCGAGGCACGCTTCGGCGACCCGGGCGTTGCCCGTCTCCGCGCACATGACGACCGCGTCGGCCGCGATCTGCTCCAGGTCGTCGCCGCGAAGGTCGATCCGCATCGCGAGCGCGCCCGGCACCGTGCGGGCCTTGGCGAGGTCGCGTCCGGCGGCCACCACCTCCGGGACATGTCCGAGCAGCCCCGCGACGACCTCGCGGCCGACCGCGCCGTACCCGCCGAGGACCACGACCCGCTTCATCGTCGTCCCGCGCCTAGGCACGGCGCGCCGTGACCAGCCACGCGGTGCTGCGCAGGCGGACGGCCCCGTCGCGCTCGAACGGGCGCATCGCCTTGGTGACGGCCTCGCGCACCTCGTCGCCCGAGCCGTAGTTGTGGCGGATCGGGCCCCAGCCGGCGAAGAACTCCCCGGCCTCGCGGGCGTCCCGGCCCCAGATCTGCTCGGCCTCGACCTTCCGGCTGGTCACGCCGTGGAACCCGGCGCCGCCGAGGACCTCATGGACGCGGTCCGGGTCCGACAGCGACAGCGGCCCCGCGTCGTGCCCGACGGGGGCGTGGTCGAGCGGCGGGAGCGCGGCCGCGAGCGCGCCCATGTCGGTCTCGGCGAGCGGCGTCATGCACAGGAACGCCAGCCGGCCGCCCTCGCGCAGGGCCCGCCGGACGTTGCCGAACGCGGCGACCGGGTCGGCGAAGAACATGACCCCGAACCGGCTGACGGCGACGTCGAAGCCGCCGGTGGGGAAGGGGTGCACCTGGGCGTCGCCCCGCTCGAAGGCCGCGTTCGCGACGCCCTCCTCCGCGGCGAGGGAGCGGGCGCGGGCGAGCATCGGCCGGGACAGGTCCACGCCGGTCGCGCCGCCGAGGGACGCCCGCCGCGCCGCGAGCCGGGTGATCTGCCCGTTGCCGCAGCCGATGTCGAGGACCCGGTCGTGCGGCCCGATCGCCGCCGCCTCCAGCAGGGCGTCGTTGAACCCGCCGTTCATGGCCTCGTAGCGGTCGTGGTGCTCGGCCCAGTGCTCGCCCTCGTACCCGTTCCACGCCTCCGACTGGTGGGTGTTGACGATCGGCTGGGTCTCCGTCATGGGTCCTCCTGGTATGAACGCTTGTTCATGAACGTATGTTCATAATGCGGCGTGCGGCGGCGCGCGTCAAGGCGGTTCGGGTGCCGACCGTAGAACGGAATTCTTCGTTCCCCTACGATGGAGGGCATGGAGACCGCACGAGCGCCCCTGAGCGGGCGGAAGGCGCAGGCCGCACGCAACGACGAACTCATCCGGGAGGCGGCACGGGCGGTGTTCACCGCCGACCCCGGCGCACCGATCTCGGCGGTGGCCGAGCACGCCGGGGTGGGGATCAGCGCTCTCTACCGCCGCTACAAGAGCAAGGAGGACCTGCTCCAGAAGCTCGCCGACGAGGGCATGGACCGCTACCTCGCCGAGGTGGAGGCGGCCCTTGACGACGACGGCGACGCGTGGGAGGCGTTCGCCGCGTTCATGCGCCGCTGCCTCGACATCGGCGCGGGCTCCCTCACCATGCGGCTGGCGGGCGCCTTCGAGGTCACCGAGGACATGAGCCGCAAGGGCCGCGAGATCCACCTCGCGACGCAGCGGCTGCTGGAGCGCACCCGGGAGGCGGGCGCGCTGCGTCCCGAGATCGAGGTCGGCGACATCTCGGTGATCCTGGAGTACCTGCACGGCATCCGGATCGGCGACGACGAGCGGATGAACCGGCTCCAGCACCGCTACCTGGCGCTGATCCTGGACGCCATGCACCTCACGGACCGGGGGGAACTGCCCGGCCCTCCTCCGAGCTGGCAGGAACTGGTCACGCGCTATGACGACTGAGCTGGGACGACGGGCGCTCAACCGGGCGCTGCTGGCCCGGCAGCTCCTGCTGGAGCGGCACGCAATGCCCGCGCTCGACGCGATCGAGCACCTGGTCGGCATGCAGGCGCAGGCCCCGAGCCCGCCCCACATCGGGCTGTGGAGCCGGCTCGCGGACTACCGGCTCGACGAGGCCGGGGAGCTGATCGCCGACCGCCGGGCGCTGCGGATGGTGCTGATGCGCGGGACGCTGCACCTGGTCAGCGCCCGCGACGCCCGCGCGCTGCGGCCGCTCACCCAGGCGGTCCTCGACGGGCACCTGAGGTCGCGGGCGGCGGAGCTGGAGCACCTCGACCTCCCGGCCGTCGTCGCGTGGGCGCGCGCCCTGCTGGAGGAGGAGCCGCGAACCGACAAGGACCTGCGCGCTCTGCTGGCCGAACGGTGGCCGGACGAGGACCCGGCGCTGCTGGCCTGGGCCGTCCGGCTCTCGCTGCCGCTCGTGCAGGTCCCGCCGCGCGGGATCTGGGGCGCCTCGGGGGTCGCGCGCCACACGACCCTGGAGAACTGGCTCGGGCCCATGGCGCCCGACCCCTCGCCGGAAGACCTGGTGCGGCGGTATCTGGCCGCCTTCGGGCCCGCGAGCGTCCAGGACGTCCAGCAGTGGGCCGGGCTGACGCGCCTAGGCGAGGTCGTCGAGCGGCTCAGGCCCGAGCTGGTGGTGTTCCGGGACGAGAACGGCCGGACGCTGTACGACCTTCCGGACGCGCCGCGCCCCGGCCCCGACGCGGAGGCGCCGGTCCGGTTCGTTCCCGACTTCGACAACCTGCTGCTGTCCCACGCCGACCGGGCGCGGATCATCAGCGAGGAGCACCGCAAGCGCGTCTTCACCGTCAACGGCATCATCCGCGCGACGTTCCTCGTGGACGGCTTCGTCCACGGCATGTGGAAGATCGAGAAGAGCCGGGGCGAGGCGGTGCTGCGCGTCGACCCGTTCGCCCCCGTCCCGGGACCGGAGCGCGCGGCGCTGGAGGAGGAGGGCATGCGCCTGCTCGCCGCGGCCCATCCCGCGGCGAAGTCGCACGGCGTGGAGTTCGGCTAGGCCTCGCGGGCGCACGGCGCCTCGTGGTTCGGGTCCAGCGAGCCCAGCAGGGCGTGCAGGATCCCCCGGAACTCCAGCATCTGCTCGCGGGTCAGCGGGTCGAACAGGTGCCGCCTGACCTCGGCGACGTGGCCCGGCGCCGCCTCGGCGAGGACGGCGAACCCCGCGTCGGTCAGCCGGGCGATCGTGGTGCGCCGGTCGGAGGCGTGCTTGCAGCGGCTCACCCAGCCGGCCTCCTCGAGCCGGTTCACGGCGTGCGACAGCCGGCTGGGGGAGGAGTGCACGATCTCGGCGAGCTCGGTCATGGTCAGCGCGCGGCCGGGCGCCTCCGACAGCATCGCGAGGATCATGTAGTAGGTGTGCGGCATGCCCGAGTCGCGCTGGAGCTGGCGGTCGAGGGCCTCGCCGAGCAGCCGGGACGTCCACAGGAAGGCGCGCCAGGTCTCCTGCTCGTCGTCGTCGAGCCACCGCGGCTCCGTCGTCTCGGCCATGCCCCCAGTCTACCTGCACGTTTGAACCCTCAAGACTTGAAGATTCAACAAAATGAGGTACTGTTGAACACTCAAGTAAGGGGAGGACGCACATGACCCGGATGCCCGTGCTCTACCTCAGCCACGGCGCGCCGCCGCTGGCCGACGACACCCGGTGGACCGCCGAGCTGGCCCGCTGGTCCGCGGAGCTGCCGAAGCCGGAGGCGATCCTCATGGTGTCGGCGCACTGGGAGGAGGCGCCGCTCAGCATCGGCGCCACCCGGCCGGTGCCGCTCGTCTACGACTTCTGGGGCTTTCCCGAGCGGTACTACACCGTCCGGTACGACGCGCCCGGCGCCCCGGCCCTCGCCGACGACGTGCGGAAGCTGATCCCCGGCGTCCACCAGGACGAGCGGCGGGGCCTGGACCACGGCGCCTACGTGCCGCTCGTGGAGATGTATCCGGACGCCGACGTGCCCGTCCTGCAGATGTCGATGCCCACCCTTGAGCCGGAACGCCTCTTCGAGATCGGGCGGAGCCTCGCGCCGCTGCGCGACAAGGGCGTCCTCATCGTCGGGAGCGGTTTCACCACCCACAACCTGCGGGAGATGCGGCCGGATCCGGACGCGGCGCCGCCCGCGTGGTCGGCCGAGTTCGACGAGTGGACGGACCGGGCCGTGCGGGGCGGCGACGTCGACTCCCTGCTCGACTTCCGCGCCAAGGCCCCCGCCGCGCGCATCGCCCACCCGCGGACGGAGCACTTCGCGCCGCTGTTCGTGGCGCTCGGCGCCGATGCCGACGCCGCGTCGCGGCGGCGTTCGGTCATCGACGGCTACTGGCTCGGACTGGCCAAGCGCTCGTTCCAGTTCGGCTGACCGCTTGTCACGTTCCGCCCGGAACCGCCCGGTTCCGGGTCAGTCGGTGCCGACCGGCACGTCCATCTGCGCGAACCCGATGCGCCAGGACGGCACCTGCGGCTTCCACCCGAGGCCCAGCGCCCTGGCGTTGGACACCGGACGCCCCGTCGTGGCCGCGTGCTTGCCGGCGCTGCCCGGCCCGGGCGCGCCGAGCGCCGCGCTGTAGACCGGCAGCCAGTCCGCCGTGGTCGCCGGCTCGTCGTCGACGACGTTGACGACCCCGGCGGGCCAGTCGAGGGCCGCGAGCGCCGCGGACGCCGCGTCGTCGGCGTGCACGAACGACGTCCAGGACGGCGCCTGGCGCAGGGTGCCCGCCCGCACCCGCTCGGCGATGGCGCCGTCGGGCGCGTACCAGGTCCCCGGGCCGTAGAGCGCCCCGTAGCGCAGGATGACGCCGTGCGGCATCTCGGCGACCGCCTGCTCCAGCGATGCGATGCCCGCGTAGGGCGGCAGGTGCGAGTCGAGCGGGTCGGTCTCGACGGCGGGGGCGTCGCCCGGCACGTACAGCCAGGCGATGCTCTGCGCGATCATGGTCTGGACGCCGGCGGCCCGCGCCGCGTCGACGAGGTTGCGGGTGCCCACGATCCGCAGGTGCGAGTTGGCCTCGAAGTCCTCGTCGCTGAGATCGGTGAGCTGGTGGATCACGGCGTCGGGACGCACGGCGGCCATGGCGTCGCGCACGGCGCCGGCGTCGAGCACGTCCAGCAGGACCGGCGCGGCGCCGAGGTCGCGCAGCATGCCGGTGCGTTCGGTTCGGCGCGTCGTCCCTGCGACCTCATGGCCCGCCTGGACGAGCAGCGGGATCAGCCGGCGGCCGACTACTCCGGTCGCTCCGGCGAGGAGAATCTTCAAGGGGGTACCTCCGCGGCTCTCACGCCATCGTGCATCGTCTGCTGTGGGGTCTGTCAGCACTGGTCACGCCCGGCGTTCCGCATGGACACCCCCCTGCGTCCGGCCGGACGAAGTCGGACGGGCCCGCACCGCCCCCCGGCGGCTCGTCCGCCATGAGCGTACCGCCGGGAGGCGCCCCGGTGCGTTTCGCGTGCGCCGCAGACGAGAATTCTTGTCCTCGGACGGGATTCGGCACTGCGAAGGATCGGCGGCACATGAAGATCACTCTTGTCCAGGGCGACATCACCGAGCAGAAGGTGGGCGCGGTCGTGAACGCGGCGAACTCGTCGCTGCTGGGCGGCGGCGGGGTGGACGGCGCGATCCACCGCAAGGGCGGACCGGAGATCCTGGAGGAGTGCCGCAAGCTCCGCGCCTCCCACTACGGCGGCGGCCTGCCGACCGGCCAGGCGGTGGCGACGAGGGCCGGGCTGCTGCCCGCCGAGTGGGTGATCCACACCGTCGGCCCCGTGTACTCGGCCTCCGAGGACCGCTCCCACCAGCTCGCCTCGTGCTACCGGGAGTCCCTGCGCATCGCCGACGAGCTGGGCGTCGGCTCGATCGCCTTCCCCGCGGTGTCGGCCGGCATCTACGGGTGGCCCATGGACGACGCCGCCCGCATCGCGGTCGGCACCGTCCGGGCCACCCCGTCCCAGGTGGTGGACGCCCGCTTCGTCCTGTTCACCGAGGACGCCTACAGCGCCTTCGAACGCGCGGTGAGCGGGTTCTAGCCTTCGTCGTCCGGCTTCGGCGGGGGCACCACCAGGACCGGGCGGTGGGCGTGGTGCAGCACGCGCGTGGACACGCTGCCCAGGATCACCGACCGCGCCCCCGCCAGGCCGCGCGAGCCCGTGACGATGAGAGAGGCGTTCAGCTCCTCCGCGACGTCCACGATCGCGGCCCACACCGGCCCGCCGCCGCGCTCGGCGCGCACCGCCACCTCGGTCAGCCCCGCCTTGGCGGCGATGGCGGCGCCCCGCTCGGCGAGCCGCTCGGCCTGCTTCTCCTCCTCGTACTGCTCGCCCTCCTCCATATGGCCGGCGACGGGCACGGCGGCGGCGATCGGCGCCCAGGAGATCTGGGTGAGCAGCGGCTCCCACACCGTCATGATCACGGTCGGCTCGGGGCGCAGGTGCCGCGCCACGTACTCGACCGCCGCCCGGGCGTCGTCAGAACCGTCGTACGCGATGAGAACCGTCATACGAAGAACATCTCCACGGGCGCGCCGTGCGAACGCGAACGCGGAGGCCAGTGGCGAATCTCTCAGGCGCGGGAGGGGGCGCGGCCCGCTCCGGGCGGGCCCGCGAAGGCCTGCGCGACCTCCAGCCAGCGCTCGGCGTCGGGGCCGGTCGCGGTGAGGGCGAGGTCGGCCGGGTGGCGGCGCTGGGTCACCGCGTGGCAGAAGTCGAGCGCGGGGCCGGTGACCGACTGGCGGGCGTCCGGCGGGCCCCAGGTCCATTCGTCGCCGTCCGGGCCCCGGAGGACGACGCGGAACTCCTCGGCGGGCGGCTCCAGGCCCCGGTTGCGGAACGCGAAGTCGCGGGTGCGGACGCCGATGTGCGCGACGTGCCGGAGTCGGTTCGTGGGCTCGCGGCGCGCGCCGAGCGCGTCGGCGACGTCCTCGCCGTGCGCCCAGGTCTCCATGAGCCGCGCGGTCGCCATGGACGCGGCGCTCATCGGCGGGCCGAACCAGGGCAGGCGGGTGCCCGGCGGGACGGCGGCGAGCGCCTCCACCATCCGGCGGCGCCCCTCCCGCCAGCGGGCGAGCAGGCGGGCGGGCTCCTCGGCGGCGCCCTCCCGCGCGCCCGCCTCGACGTAGCCGGCCGGGTCCGCCATGGCCTGCTCGACGTGCCGCGCGAACGCGGCGGCGTCGGTGGCCGCGACGACCGCCTGCGCGTCCGTCCAGGCGAGGTGCGCGATCTGGTGCGCGATCGTCCAGCCCTCGGCCGGGGTCGGGTCGGCCCAGCGGCCGGCGGGCAGCGGCGCCACCAGGGCGTCGACGGAGTCGCCCTCGGCGGCGAGGTCGGCGAGCAGGAGCTGCAGGTCGGGCATGCCGCAATGATCCCGTGTCCCGGGGCGCGGGGTACAGGGGCGGACCGAATTTCGTTCAGTCGACCAGGGCGCGGGCGGCGGCGTAGTCGGCCTTGCCGTTCGGCAGCCGCAGGCTCCGGTCGGTGCGGACGAACGCCTTCGGGATCTTGTAGCGGGCCAGCTGGGCGGCGCAGCCCGCGCGCAGCTCGTCGTCGGACGGGGCGCCGGACGGGCCGAGCACCGCGACGATCTCCGTGCCCCAGCGCTCGCTCGGGCGGCCGACCACCAGCGCGTCGGCGACGCCGGGCAGGCCGCGCAGGACGGTCTCGACCTCCTCGGCGAACACCTTCTCGCCGCCGGTGTTGATCGTGGTGGCCTCGCGCCCGTGGACCTCGACGGTGCCGTCGTCGAGCAGCCGCGCCCGGTCGCCCGCGACGACGAGGCGCTCGCCGTCCACGGTGAGGAACGTGGACGCGGTCTTCGCCGGGTCGCCGAGGTAGCCGAGCGGGATCGCGTCGCCGCCCTTGGCCAGCCAGCCGAGCTCGTCCTCGCCGGGCGCGAGCCGCCGGGACCGGTCGGCGCTCAGCACGGCCGTGCCCGCCGCCGGCCGGAACGACCGGGCGGCCGGGCCGTGCCGGGTGACCTGGAACCCGGACTCCGACGAGCCGAGCACGTCCACGAGCCGCGTGTGCGGGAGCAGTTCGAGCAGCCGCGCCTTCACGCCCGGGCTGACGGCGGCGGCGGAGTTGATGAGCGTGCGCAGCGAGCCGAGGTCGTGCGGGCGGGCCTCCAGGGCCGCGACGATCGGACGGGCGAACGCGTCCCCGACCAGCGGCATCCGGGTGACGCGCTCGCGCTCGGCCGTAACCATCAGGTCGGCGGCGTCCAGGCCGTCCACCCGGTCGGGGAACACCACGGCGCCCCCGCCGCACCAGCCGCCGAGCGCCGACCACGTGCCCCCGCCGTGCATGAGCGGCGGCCCGACCAGCACCCGCACGTCGCTGCGCACGGCCCGCTCGACCGCCTCGCCGAGGTCGGTGAGCGGGGCGCCGTCGCGGCGCCGCATGCCGAGCGGCCCGATCATCAGGTCGCCGATCCGCCACAGCACGCCCTTCGGCATCCCCGTCGTGCCGCCGGTGTAGAGGATGTGCAGGTCGTCCGGGCTCGGACGGACGGGGAGGGGCTCGCAGGACGCCTTGGCGAGCGCCTCCTCGTAGTCGAGCGCGCCGGGCAGGAGGGCGGCGCCCGAGTCGTCCGCCACCTGGAGGAGGAGCGGGCGGGTGCCGAGCCTCTCGACCACCCGGCCGATCACGTCGGCGAACCGCGCGTGGTACAGGACGGCGGCCGGCCGGGCGTCGGTGAACAGCTGGGCGAGCTCCTCGTCCACGTACCGGTAGTTGACGTTGAACGGCGCGACCCGCGCCTTGTGCGCGCCGACCAGGCCCTCCAGGTACTCCGGCCCGTTGTGCAGGTAGAGCGCGAGGTGGTCGTGCGGCGACTCCCACGGCTCCGGCGCCGGGCCGCCGTCCTCCGCGTGCAGGCCGAGGCCGTGCGCGTGCAGGACGTTCGCCAGGCGCCGCGTCCGGTCGGCGACCTCGCGCCAGGTCATCCGGCGGTCGCGCCACACCAGGCACTCGCGGTCGGGGATCGCGGCGGCGATGGCCTCGTGCAGGGTCGCCAGGTCGAGCATCGGCACTCCTCCGGGACGGGGGCGTCGGCAGCACCGTAACCGATGGCTTACCGAATCCCGTTCAGTGGGTGCGGCATTGGCGGAGCGGACCGGCCGTACACCGGCGTACAAGGCATAGGGGATGAGCCCCGACAATTACCCCGTGCCCCCAGTCCCGAGGCCGCGGGGGGAGGTGACCCGCGGCACCACCGCCCCCAACCGGCTCCGCCGGATCGACCGCTGGATCGCCGCCACCCAGACCGCCGCGCTGCGCTCGGGCGCGCACCCGCTGGCGGTCGACCTCGGCTACGGCGCGTCCCCGGTCACCACCTTCGAGCTGTACTCGCGGCTCCGCGCGGTGTCGCCGCGCCTGGAGGTCGTCGGGATCGAGATCGAGCCCGCCCGGGTCGCGGCCGGGGTCGCCTTCGCCGCCGCCACCGGGCCCCACGACGGGCTGTCGTTCCGGCGCGGCGGCTTCGAACTGCCGGTGCCGCGCCCGCCGGTGCTGGTGCGGGCGTTCAACGTGCTGCGGCAGTACGACGAGCAGGCGGCGTGGCGCGCATGGGACGACCTGCGCGCGCGCCTCGCCCCCTCCGGCGTCCTGGTCGAGGGGACGTGCGACGAGATCGGACGCCGTGCCGTCTGGGTGACGCTCACCAGGGACGGCCCGCGGACCATCACGTTCGCCGCCCACGTGCGCTCGCTCGAGCGGCCCTCGGCGCTGGCCGAGCGGCTGCCGAAGACGCTGATCCACCGGAACGTGCCGGGCGAACCCGTCCACGAGTTCCTGGCCGCGTTCGACCGGTGCTGGGCGATCGCGGCGCCCCATTCGGCGTTCGGCCCCCGCGCGCGCTGGGTCGAGGCCGTGTCGCTGCTGGCGCGGACCCATCCCGTCCTGGCCCGACCCCCGTACGGCGGCCGGAACCGGTGGCGCCTCGGCGAGGTCACGCTTCCCTGGAGCGCCGTCGCGCCCTACTCGCGGTAGAGCTTGTGCGGGGCGGCCTGGACGCGCGGCTGGACGTCGATGCGGTCGATGTTGACGTGCGGCGGGCGGGTGACGGCCCAGGCGACGCAGTCCGCGACGTCGTCGGCGACCAGCGGTTCGGACACGCCCTCGTACGGCTTGGCGGCCTTCTCCTCGTCCCCGTGGAACCGGACCAGCGAGAACTCCTCGGTCTTCACCAGGCCCGGCGCGATCTCGGTGATCCGGACGGGCTCGGCGACCAGCTCCAGCCGCAGCACCTCGTTCACCGCGTAGGCGGCGTGCTTGGCCGCGTTGTACCCGCCGCCGCCCTCGTACGGGACGTGCCCGGCGAGCGAGGTGATGTTGACGATGTGGCCCGCGCCGCTCTCGACCAGCTTCGGCAGGACCGCCTTGGTGACGCGGACGAGGCCCAGGACGTTGGTGTCGTACATCGACTGCCAGTCGTCGAGGTCGGCGGCGGCGACGCTGTCCATGCCGAGCGCCCCGCCGGCGTTGTTGACCAGGACGTGGCAGGCGTCGACCGCCGCCGCGAGCGCGTCCACCGACTCCTGCGCGGTCACGTCCAGCGTGACCGGCGCGATCCTCCCCGCGCCCGGCACGCTCTCGGCGATCTCCTTGGCGAGGTCGTCGAGGCGGTCGCGGCGCCGCGCGGCGAGCACGACGTTGAACCCCTCGGCCGCCAGGCGCCTCGCCGTGGCCGCCCCGATGCCGCTGCTTGCTCCGGTCACTATCGCCGTCTTGCGCATGGGTCCAGTCTCTCGGGTGGGTGAGCCTGGTCGGCACAGTACTGCCCGGCACGGGAGGCGGGAGCCGCGGGGACCGGTGCGGCGGGCGCGGGTGAGGTCGGTCACTGTGGCGGTGAGTCACGCTTGGCCACCTTGCCGAGGGAACACGTAACCCCGGTCGATAGGTTGCACTGTCGGAGGTGGTGTCCGGTGTCGCGTCGTATCAACCGAGTTGCGACGATCAGTGTCCATACTTCCCCTCTGGATCAACCGGGTACCGGCGACGCGGGCGGCCTGAACGTCTACGTCGTCGAGGTCGCCAAGCGGCTCGCCGCCAGGGGGGTCGAGGTGGACATCTTCACCCGCGCGACCTCCCGGGCCCTGCCGCCCGCCGTGGAGCTCGCGCCGGGCGTCCTCGTCCGCAACGTGGTCGCCGGGCCGTTCGAGGAGCTCGACAAGACCGAGCTCCCCCGGCACCTGTGCGGCTTCACCTCCGGCGTGCTGCGCGCGGAGGCCGCCCACGACCCCGGCCACTACGACCTCCTCCACACGCACTACTGGCTGTCAGGCCAGGCGGGGTGGGCGGCGAAGGAGCGGTGGGGCGTCCCGCTCGTCCACTCCATGCACACGATGGCCAAGGTCAAGAACGCGGCCCTGGCCGACGACGACAAGCCCGAGCCGGCCGAGCGCGTCCTCGGCGAGGAGCAGGTCGTGGCCTCGGCGGACCAGCTCGTCGCCAACACCGCCAAGGAGGCCCGCGAACTCGTCGACCTCTACGGCGCCGACCCCTCGCGCGTCGCGGCCGTCAGCCCCGGCGTCGACCTGTCGGTGTTCCGCCCCGAGTCGCCCCTCATCGCCCGCGGCGCCGGCCTCCTGCCGCACCGGACCGGGCCCGCCCGCCGCCGCCTCGGCCTGCCCCGCGACGCCTACGTGCTGCTGTTCGTCGGCCGCATCCAGCCGCTGAAGGCCCCCGACGTGCTGCTGCGCGCCGTCGCCCGCATGCTCGCGGACGACCCGGAGCTGCGCTCGCGGCTCGTCGTCGCCGTCGTCGGCGGCCCCAGCGGCTCCGGGCTGTGCCGCCCCGAGGGCCTGCAACTGCTCGCCGCCGACCTCGGCATCTCCGACGTCATGAGGTTCGAGCCCCCGGCGCCCCAGCACGAGCTGGCCGACTGGTACCGCGCCGCGGACGTCACCGTCGTCCCGTCCCGCAGCGAGTCGTTCGGGCTCGTCGCCGTCGAGTCCCAGGCCTGCGGAACGCCGGTCGTCGCGTCCCGCGTCGGCGGCCTGTGCACCGCGGTCGCCGACGGCGAGTCCGGCGTGCTGGTCTCCGGGCACGACCCCGCCGACTACGCCGCCGTCCTGCGGCGCCTGCACGCCGAGCCCGGGCTGCACGCCCGCCTCGCCCGCGGCGCCGTCCGGCACGCGCGCGACTTCGGCTGGGACACCACCGTCGACCGCCTTCTGGACGTGTATACCGGTGCCGTGTCGAAGCCGACCGCCGCCGTGGAAGCGACCGTATGAACGAAGCCGAGCGGGGGGCGCGGGGAGCCGCCCCCCAGGGGGGAGCACGCATGAGCGTCGTCGAGACCATCCGGGAGACGCTGGAAGCCGCCGACCTGGAGTTCGACGAGCCGCGCGAGAACGCGTTCTTCGTCAAGCTCCCCGGGCAGCACAAGCTCGCCACCATGACGTGGCTCATCGTCGGCGACCACTCGCTGCACGTCGAGGCGTTCTTCTGCCGCCGCCCCGACGAGAACCACGCCGAGTTCTACCGGTTCCTCCTGGAGAAGAACGGCCGCATGTACGGGGTCGCCTTCGCGCTGGACGACGTGGGCGACGTCCACCTCGTCGGGAAGGTCCCGCTCGAATCGGTGTCGCCGGAGGAGGTCGACCGCCTCCTCGGCTGCGTCCTCACCTACTCCGACGAGAACTTCGACAAGGCGCTGGAGCGCGGGTTCAAGTCGTCCATCCAGCGCGAGTGGGACTGGCGCGTCAAGCGCGGCGAGAGCCTCGCCAACCTCCAGGCCTTCGCCTCCTTCGCGGACCCGGCCAACCGCGAGTGACCCGCGCGGGGCCGATAGGCTCTGGTCCCATGGCGACCCTGGTATTGCTCCGGCATGGCGAAAGCGTCTGGAACGCGGAGGGGCTGTTCACCGGCTGGGTGGACGTCGACCTCTCCGCCAAGGGCGAGAGCGAGGCGACCAAGGGCGGCGACCTGCTGCTCGACGCCGACATCACCCCAGACGTGGTGCACACGTCGCTGCTGAAGCGGGCCATCCGCACCGCCAACATCGCGTTGGACGTCGCCGACCTGCTCTGGATCCCGGTGAAGCGCTCCTGGCGCCTCAACGAGCGCCACTACGGCGCCCTCCAGGGCAAGAACAAGGCGCAGACGCGCGAGGAGTTCGGCGAAGAGCAGTTCATGACGTGGCGCCGCTCCTACGACACCCCGCCGCCGCCCATCAAGGACGACGACCCGCTGTCCCAGGTCAACGACCTGCGCTACGCCGAGCTGCCGTCCGAGCTGATCCCGCGCTCGGAGTGCCTCGCCGACGTCGTCGACCGCATGCTGCCGTACTGGTACGACGCGATCGTCCCCGACCTGGCCGCCGGCAAGACCGTCCTGGTCGCCGCGCACGGCAACTCCCTGCGCGGCCTGGTCAAGCACCTGGACGACATCTCCGACGAGCAGATCGTCGGCCTGAACATCCCCACCGGCATCCCGCTCGTCTACGAGCTGGACGACGACTTCTCCCCGCTCAAGCGCGGCGGCGAGTACCTCGACCCGGCCGCCGCCAAGGCCGCCATCGAGGCCGTCAAGAACCAGGGCGCGGCCAAGGGCGGCAAGGCCCCCAAGGACGCGAAGGACGCCAAGGCCCCCGCTCCGAAGGACGCTCCGAAGCCCAAGCGCGGCAGGCGCAAGTAGGCCCGAGGGGCCGCCCGGGTGGCGGCCCCTCGAACAGCGGACGCGATCAGACTGGCTCGGCGCCCGCCGCGGCGGGACGGCGGTCGCGGCGGTGGATGTGCACGGCCGTGGCCAGCCCGGCGAGGGTGAGCAGGGCCGCGACGGGGAACAGCGAGCGCAGGCCCGGTCCGTCGCTGATCAGCGCACCGCCGAGCCATCCGGCGAACGCGGCCGCGACCTGGTAGCCGGAGGCGTTGACGGCGACCGCCAGCGTCGGGGCCGCGCCCGCCGTGGTCAGGACCCGGGTCTGCATGCCCGGGACGACCGCGAAGGCCAGCAGGCCGAGCGCGAAGGTCAGCGCGGCGGCGAGCGGCCGGACGCCGCCCACCGCCCAGAACAGCGCCAGCGCGGCGGCCAGCGCGCCGAGGAGCCGGATCAGGGACGGCATGAGGTCCCGGTCCGAGAGCCGCCCGCCGAGGAAGTTGCCCGCCACCGCGCCCGCCCCGTACACCAGGAGCAGCACCGGCACGGCGCCCTCGGCGAACCCGCTCACCTCGGTGAGCAGCGGCGCGATGTAGGTGAAGACGGTCACCACGCCCACGTTGCCGAGCGCGGTGAGGAAGATCGCCAGGCGGACGTCCCGCCCGGCGAACACGCGCAGCTCGTCCCGGAGCTGGCCGGTCGCGGCGGCGGGCAGGGCGGGGACGAACCGCAGCACCATGGCCAGGGCCACGGCGGTGAGCGCGGCGACCGCGGCGAAGGTCGCCCGCCACCCGAACTCCTGGCCGATCACGGTGCCCAGCGGGGTGCCGAGGATGATGCCGAGGTTGAGCCCCAGCGCCACCTTCGCGACGGCGGACGCCGCCCGGCCCGCGGGGGCCGTCGAGACGGCGGTGGCGATGGCGATGGCGAAGAACGTGGCCACGACCAGGCCCGCGAGGAACCGGGTCGCGAGCAGCACCGGGTAGTTCGGGGCCGCGGCGGAGCCGAGGTTGGCGAGGACCGACACGGCGACGAGGCCGGTCACGAGCGGCTTGCGCGGCAGCCGCGCCGTCAGGGCGGTGACGACCGGGCCGCCGACGATCATGCCGAGCGCGTACGCGCTCACCAGGCGCCCGGCCGCGGGCACCGACACCGCGAGGTCGTCGGCCACGTCCGGCAGGATGCCCGCGATCACGAACTCGCCGGTGGTCAGGCCGAAGACGACCAGCATGAGGGACAGGAGGGACGGGGGCACGCGCACTCCCAGTTAGTTCGAACTCGGATGATTCGAACTAGCAATATCATGACTCGAACCACAGGGGCTACACTCCTGGCATGGGCGAGCAGATGGAGCGCGACGTGTGCAAGCTGGTCCACCGGTTCGCGCAGCGGCTCGACGTCCACGCCCGCCGCGTCGCTGACCAGGTCGGCATGACCGCCGCCCAGGTCGTCGCGCTACGCGAGCTGTCGGAGCCGATCACGGCGCGCGAGCTCGCCCACCGCATGGCGTGCGAGGCGTCGAACGCGACCTTCCTCGTCGACCGCCTCGAAGGGCAGGGCCTCGTCGAGCGCCGCCCCCACCCGACCGACCGCCGCGCCAAGCAGATCGTCCTCACCCCGGAGGGCGAACGCTGCCGCGCCGACGTCCTCGAACGCCTCGACGCCGACTCCCCGCTGGCGACACTCGCCCCGGCCCAGCAGGAGTCGCTGCGCGACCTACTCCAGGCGCTCCTGGAAGGACCCGGCTAGCGGGTGGTGAAGGTGAGGCGGGCGGCGCGGCCCTTCTCGCCGGCGGCCCAGCAGCCGCCGTCGGCGGCGCAGTCCACGGTGTCGAAGCTTCCGGTGTCGAACCGGGTCCAGGTGCGGCCGCCGTCGAGGGTGCCGTCGCTGCCCGTGGGGCCCACCGCCAGCGCGGCCGGGCCCGAGTACACCGGCCAGACGACCCCCGACCGGTACTCGGCCGGCGGGCGCCGCGCGGGACGCCACGTCCGGCCCCCGTCGTCGGTCGTCGCCGCGGCCGCCGGGGACGGCTGCCCCGGCCGGTAGTCGCCGCCGACGGCGACGCCGTGCCGGGAGTCGCGGAACGCCACCGCGAACACCCCCTGCGACGGGCTGGACGGCAGGGGCGTGTCGGCGACGGTCCAGGTCAGGCCGCGGTCCCCGGAGTGGAACACCCGCGACCGGGACGCTCCGCCCGTCGCCAGCCACACGTCGCGCGGCCCGTGGCTCACCAGGCACTGCCCGCTGGCGGCGAACCCGGCCTCGCCCTCCAGCGCCGGGGGCATGCCCTCGGACGGCAGCACCCGCCAGGTGCGGCCCGCGTCGCCGGTGGAGATGATCCGGAAGCGGCCGCCCACCGGGTCGCTGACCGCCAGCCCGTGCCGGGAGTCGAAGAACGTGACGCAGTCGTAGAACGCCCTGGGATCGTCGTTCTTGAAGCCGAGCGTCCAGGAGGCGCCGCCGTCCGACGTCTGGTAGACGCGGGACGCGTCGCCCTCGCCGATGGCCAGCACGACCGCCCGGCGCGCGTCGAACGCCTCGACGTCGCGGAACTCCAGGCCCTCCGCGTCCGGCGGGGCGACGTCGCGCCACGTGGCGCCGCCGTCGGTCGTGCGGAGCACGGTCCCGCCGCTGCCCGCCAGCCAGGCGGTCTTCCGGCCGACCGCCGCCAGCCCGCGGAACCGCGCCTGCTTGCCGGTCGGGGTGGGCTGCCAGGCCGGGCCGCGCGCCCAGGCCGCGGCCCCCTCCCGCGCCGACGCCGTGCCCGGCACCTGGAGGGACGCCGCCATCAGCGCCCCGCACACCCCGGCCAGCGTCATCGTCCGGACCAGCGCCCGCATCGGATTCATGACGCGCAAGCTAACGAATGATGATCAAGCCGTCCAGACCCAGCGGCACGACCGGGCCCGGACGGGCGCGCGGACCGGCCGGTTCAGGCCGAGTCGACGATCTCCTCGGGGCGCTGGCCGGTCACCAGGTAGACGACGTTCTCCGCGACGTGGACGGCGTGGTCGGCGAAGCGCTCGAAGTAGCGGCCGGCGAGCGTGATGTCGACGGCGGGCTCGACGCCGTGCTGCCACTTCGGAGACAGCAGGAGGTCGAACAGCCGGCGGTGGAGGCGGTCCATCTGGTCGTCGTCGGCGTCCAGTTCGAGGCCCATCTCGACGTCCTGCGACGCGATCACGCTGCCCGTCTTGGCGATCATCCGCTCGGCGATCTGGCCCATCTCCAGCACGATCGCCTGCAGCTCGGGCGGCACGGCCGACTCGGGGTGGCGGCGGCGGGCCGTCTTCGCGATGTGCACGGCGAGGTCGCCCATGCGCTCCAGGTCGCCGCTCATCCGCAGCGCGGTGATCAGGGTGCGCAGGTCGCCGGCGACGGGCTGCTGGCGGGCCATCAGGTCGAACACCGTCGCCTCGATGTCGGCGTCGATCTTGTTGACGTGCTCGTCCCCGCTGATGACCTCCTCCGACAGCCGCAGGTCGGCGTCCAGCAGGGCGGTCACCGCGCGGGCCATCGCGGACCGGACGAGGCGGGTCATCTCCACCAGGCTGTCGGTGAGGGAGTCGAGTTCCTCGTGGTAGGCGTCGCGCACTTCGAATCCTTCGATCTGGACGGGGGCGGGCAGGGCGGACTCGCCCACGCCACAGCCTGCCCCATGGCCGTGAACGCGTCCGGTGGCAAAGGTGAACTTTCGGCTAACGAGAGGTCCCTGACCAGGCCCGCGGGGAAGCGTTGCTCGGAACGCCGCTTACGATCCGAGGTGTGGAGGTCGAGATAATAGCGAGCCTGACCGGGCTCGCCGGGCTCGCGATCGGGCTCGCGACTGGATTGGCGGTGCGAGTGAGCGAGCGGGCCCAGCGGACGGCGGTCACGGCGAACCCGGTGGGCAGTCTGCCCCCCGGCGTCGCCTCGGTGCTGAGCGTCCTCCGGTCTTCGGCCGTCGTGGTGGACAGCGAGGACCGGGTGCTGCGGGCCAGCTCGGCGGCACGCGCGTACGGCCTGGTCAGCGGCGACCACCTGCTGGTGGACGAGGTGCTCGCCATGACCCGGCTGGTCCGCCGCGACGGGGAGATCCGCGAGACCGAGATCCAGGTCGGGCCCGCCGGCGGCCGCCGCCGGGCCGACGGGCGCTGGTTCGCGGTCCGCGTCGCGCCGCTCGGGTCGCACGGGCTCGTCCTCGTGCTCGCCGAGGACCTCACCGAGATGCACCGCACCGAGGCGATCCGCCGCGACTTCGTGGCGAACGTCAGCCACGAGCTGAAGACCCCGGTGGGCGCGCTGTCCCTGCTCGCCGAGACCGTCGAGGGCGCCGCCGACGACCCCGAGGCCGTCCGCCGGTTCGCCGGCCGGATGCAGTACGAGTCGGTGCGGCTCACCAATCTCGTCCAGGACCTGATGACGCTGTCGCGCGTCCAGGGGGACGAGCCGCTGCCCGAGCTCACCCCGATCGACCTCGACGAGGTGATGGCCGAGGCGCTGGAGCGCTGCCAGATCAAGGCGGTCGCCAAGGACATCGAGCTCGCGGCCGGCGGCGAGGAGGGGCTGCAGGTCCGCGCCGACCAGGAGCTCCTCGTCACCGCGCTGCGCAACCTCGTCGACAACGCCGTGGCCTACAGCCCCGAGCACACCCGGGTCGTCGTGTCGACCCGCAGGTGCGACGAGTGGCACGTCGAGATCAACGTGACCGACCAGGGCATCGGCATCCCGGACGCCGAGATCGAGCGGATCTTCGAGCGGTTCTACCGGGTCGACCCCGCCCGCTCCCGCCAGACCGGCGGCACCGGGCTCGGCCTCGCCATCGTCAAGCACGTCACCAGCAAGCACGGCGGCGAGATCACGGTGTGGAGCAAGGAGGGGCACGGGTCGACGTTCACGATCCGGCTCCCGCTGCTCGACACGCCGCGCCGCCCCGCGGCCGGGACGACCGCAGACCCAGCACCACCTAACACCGCCCGGGAGGCAACACCGTGACCCGCGTGCTCGTCGTGGAAGACGAGGAGTCCTTCAGCGACGCACTGTCGTACAACCTCCGCAAGGAGGGGTTCGAGGTGGCCGTCGCCGCCACCGGCCCCGACGCGCTGGACATCTTCGAGCGCAACGGTGCCGACCTCGTGCTGCTCGACCTGATGCTGCCCGGCCTCCCCGGCACCGAGGTGTGCCGGGAGCTGCGCGCGCGGTCCAACGTCCCGGTGATCATGCTGACCGCCAAGGACAGCGAGGTCGACAAGGTCGTCGGCCTGGAGCTCGGCGCCGACGACTACGTCACCAAGCCGTTCTCCACCCGCGAGCTGATCGCCCGGATGCGGGCCGTGCTGCGCCGCCAGGGCGAGGTCGAGGAGCCCGCGCCCGCGACCCTGGAGGCCGGGCCGGTCCGGATGGACGTGGAGCGCCACGTGGTCAGCGTCGGCGGCGAGCCCGTCCAGCTCCCGCTCAAGGAGTTCGAGCTGCTGGAGGTGCTGCTGCGCAACGCCGGCCGCGTCCTCACCCGCATGCAGCTGATCGACCGCGTCTGGGGCGCCGACTACGTCGGCGACACCAAGACCCTGGACGTCCACATCAAGCGCCTCCGCGCCAAGATCGAGGAAGTCCCCTCCACCCCGCGCTACATCGTCACCGTCCGAGGCCTCGGCTACAAGTTCGAGCCCTAGCCGAACGCCGTGACCTGCATGTTCTGTCACGCTCATGAGCGTGGGGGCACATGCGGGCACACGCGGTCACGGACATGAGGAACGGCCCGTCCCCTGGGGGCGGGCCGTTCTCGTGTGTGCGGGGGCGGTGGGTCAGGCGGCCGGGGTCTCCGTGGTGGTCGGGGTCTGCGGTGCCTCCGAGCCGCCCTGCTCGGCGCCCGGGGACGGCGACGTGCTCGCCTCCCCGCTCGGGGACTGGCTCGGCGTCTGGCCGGGGGTCTGGCCGTTCGGGGACTGCGGCGAGGCGGGGGACACGGGCATCGGGTAGGTGGCGAACTCGCCCTGCCGCGCCACGATGGGCACCTGGAACTCGACGGAACCGGCGCGCTCGAACCGCATCGTCAGCGGGACCGTGTCACCGGCGCGCAGCTCCTCGTTGAGCCTGGGCAGCACCACCAGCGGCTGCTCGCCGGCGGCGGGCGGCTCGGCCGACGGGCCGCCGCCCTGCGGGCCGGTCGTGTTCTCCGAGGTCGGGGTCTCGGAGACGTTCGGGGTCGCGCCCTGGCCGGTGGGCTCGGGGGTGGCGCTGCCGGAGGGCGACGCCTGGCCGGAGGGCGTTCCCGGCTGCTGCGTCTTCTTCTTGCCGCCCTGCTGCTGCGGGGTGGGGGTCGGGGTGGGCTTGCCCAGCAGCTTGGTGAAGCTGCCCGTCCCGTCCGGGGCGGCGGGCGGCAGCGTGAGCGAGCCGCCCTCGATCTTCGCCTCGCCGCCGAACGCCGGGGAGCTCACCGAGACCAGGCGGTCCTGCCGGCCCTTCACCTGGTTGATGATCACGCCGTAGAGGGCCACGTTCGTGCCCTGCTGGATCGGCCGCCCCGCCTCCTGGCCCAGCAGGAACATGTGGCGGAGGTCGATCTGCGCCGCGCCCGGCTTGTCCTTCGGCACCGACACGTTGACGCCCTCGGTGAGCTGCGTCGGGGCGGCGGACTGGGGCGACTCGCCGGCGCCGCAGCCGGAGACCACCGGCGCGATGGCGACGGCGCCCGCGATGGCGAGCACGACCATTCGACGGCTGTTTCGGATCACGGCGTCGGTCTCCTCGCGAAATATCAGTTGAAGAGGTGGCTTCAGGAAGTTGTGAGGCTGGCGTGAGATACGCCAGGGGAAGCGTAGCGAGGTTCAACGGGAGACCCCTCCCCGGGGTGGCCGACACGCCTGAACCGGCTTCCACGGCGAGCCCGGGCGCGCGCACACGGGCTCGCGGACAAGATCCCCGGCACGGGTGCTAACCGGTACGGAGGCTCTCAACCTTCCCGGTGAGCGCCGGACCGGGCTGGGGAGCCCGGAGGACCTCGGTGACCAGGCCGTCCGGCTTCACGAAGACGGCGGTGATGCCGGTCGCCGTGGGGCCGGGCGTGCCGGGCGCGGGGGAGTAGGCGCCGGCCAGGACGCCGGCGCGGTCTTCCAGGATCTGGGGTACTCCCCTGTGGGCGGTGCCCGCGCAGGCCCTGAGGTCTTTCAGGGACATGGGCTTCCTGGGTCCCGCGGGGCGCGGGTCGGCGACGATCCAGAAGTTCACCGTGTACTCCTGTGCCCGGCCGGCCAGCTCCGCCACGATGGGCTCGCACCGGTACCCGGGCGGGACTATGGCTATCACCGCGGGGCGCAGGTCCTGGAGCCTCTTCGGGGCGCGGCCGGCCGTCACGACGTCGACCCGGCGGTCGGGCAGGAGCCCGCCGACCCTGCCGGGGCTCGCGGTCGGGCGCGGGGCGAGCTGGGCGCTCGTCGGACGGGGCGTCGGACGGGGACCGAGCGCCGTCATCAGGACGCCGCTCAGCAGCGCGACGAGAAGCGCGCCCGCGATGAGGGGGATCGCGACGCCGAACCGGGTCACCGGGCGGTACAGCCGCCGCACCCGCGCCCTGCGCCGCCGCCGGCGCCGCTCCCGGTGGTAGGCGACGACGTCCCGCTCCAGCTCGCGGGCGTCGTCGGGCACGACGACGTCAACGTGCGGAAGCCCGTAGTCGTCGGGCTCCGGGTCGCCGCCGTCCGGCCTCACGCGCCACCTCCCTCACCGATCGGTGTTCCCGCGGGACGCGCGTTCCCATCCGTCCTGTTAAGACCCTTCCGGGCGCTTCGTACCCGCGCGGCCCGGCGTGCTCACATCCCAGTATGGAACCCGTCCGCACCGCCGGCGGGACGATGCTTGTACCCGGGGGGCGGTTACCGGTAAAGGCGCTCGACCGGGATATCGGTGTTCTCTCGGCTACGCTGGGTGGGGAGAACTGGACGGCGATGCACCAATAAAGGGGTTTGTCAATACCCCAATATGTGGCTTGACCTGGGCGTTTGTCGAGAAGGCCGGTTCGGGCACGCTCGTTTCCGTGCTACCCTGGTTCTAGCGGAAGGGGTACTTGTCACATGACTTTCCAGGTCGGCGACACCGTCGTCTACCCCCACCATGGGGCTGCTCGGATCGAGGCCATCGAGACTCGCACCATCAAGGGTGAGGACAGGACCTACCTGGTCCTGAAGGTTGACAAGGGTGACCTGACGGTACGGGTCCCGGTCGAGAACGTCGAGGACGTGGGCGTCCGGGACGTCGTCGGCCAGGACGGGCTGGAGAAGGTGTTCGAGGTGCTTCGCGCACCCTACACCGAGGAGCCCACCAACTGGTCGCGCCGGTACAAGGCGAATCTTGAGAAGCTCGCCTCCGGCGATGTCAACAAGGTCGCGGAGGTCGTCCGCGACCTCTGGCGGCGCGACAAGGAGCGCGGTCTGTCCGCGGGCGAGAAGCGGATGCTCGCGAAGGCGCGCCAGATCCTGGTCAGCGAGCTCGCGCTCGCCGAGAAGACCAACGAGGACAAGGCAGAGGCCCTGCTCGACGAGGTCCTGGCCAGCTGAGCGGCCGACCGCGTTGAACGAACGGCTTCCCCGGGTGGGCGTCGGTACCGACGTCCACCCGTTCTCGTCCGAGCCGCGCCCCCTGTGGGTGGCCGGGCTCGAATGGCCGGGTGAGGGCCACGGCCTCGCCGGGCACTCCGACGGCGACGTCGCGGCGCACGCCGCCTGCGACGCGCTCCTTTCGGCGTGCGGTCTCGGCGACCTCGGCGCCGTCTTCGGCACGGCCGACCCGCGCTGGTCCGGCGCCGCCGGCGTCGACCTGCTGCGCGAGGTCGCCCGCCGCGTCGACGAGGCGGGCTGGACCATCGGCAACGTCGCCATCCAGGTCATCGGCAACCGCCCCAAGATCGGCAAACGGCGCGCGGAGGCGGAGAAGACCCTGACCGAGGCCCTGTCCGGCGCCCCGGTCACCGTCTCCGCCACCACCACCGACGGCCTCGGCCTCACGGGGCGGGGCGAGGGCCTCGCCGCCATCGCCAACGCCATCGTCCTTCCACCCGCCTAGCGCCCCGCCGGGCAGGCATGCCCCATGCGTCGAGTGGCGGCATAAGCGCCGGTACGGGGGCGAACGCGACGGCCGACGTCGAGGGCCGCTACGTCATCTCGCAGGCCAACACGCCTACCGGTCCTGACGGCCCTCGCGGAGTCCGGCGGGCGGCGACCGGCGAACCTTGAGCGGGCGCCCTTAGGCGGGAGCCGGGTGGACCGTGCCCGTCACCTCGCCGAGGGCGATGCGGGAGCCGCCGGCTCCCGGAGCCTGCGCGCGGAGCGTCACGGTGTCGCCGTCCTCCAGGTATGTGCGCTCCGTGCCGTCGTCGAGCAGCAGCGGTTCCTGACCGTCCCAGCTCAGCTCCAGCATGCAGCCGCGCTGCCCGCGCTCGGGGCCCGAGACAGTGCCGGACGCGAACAGGTCGCCGGTGCGGAGCGGAGCGCCGTTCACCGTGGCGTGCGCGAGCTGCTGCGGGGACGTCCAGTACATCGACGCGAACTCCGGCCGCGCGGCCACCCGCCCGTTGATCAGCACCTCCAGGTGCAGGTCGAGGCCCCACGGCTCCTCGCACCGCAGGTACGGCAGCGGCGCCGGGTCCTGGACGGGCGGTGGGACGCGCGCCGGCTCCAGCGCCGCGACCGGCACGACCCACGACGAGACCGACGTCGCGAACGACTTGCCGAGGAACGGGCCGAGCGGCTGCGACTCCCATCGCTGGAGGTCGCGCGCGCTCCAGTCGTTCACGAGCACGAACCCGAACACGTGGTCGCGGAACGCGGCGGTCGGCACGCCCCGCCCGGCGGGAGAGGGGACGCCCACGACGAAGCCGACCTCCGCCTCGAAGTCGAGGCGCCGCGAGGGGCCGAAGGACGGCTCCGGGTCGCCCTTCGCCCGCCGCTGCCCGGACGGCCGGATGATCGGCGTCCCGGACGGGTACACGGTCCCGGCGCGGCCGTGGTAGGCGACCGGCATGTGCTTCCAGTTGGGCGGCAGCGGCGCGGCGTCCGGCCGCATGATCCGTCCCGCGTTCGCGGCGTGGTGCTCGGAGGAGTAGAAGTCGGCGTAGTCCGCGACCTCGAACGGCTTGCGCACCTGCACATTCGCGACCGGGATCAGGTGCGGCTCGACCCGCCCCCGGTACGACTCGTCGGTGAGCAGCTCCGTCACCCGCTCCCGGTTCGCCCGCCAGGCGGCGCGTCCGGCGACCATGAAGGCGTTCAGCGACCCGGAGGCGAAGTAGTGCCGGTCCTCGACCAGGCCGGCGGCCGACATCTCGGCCAGGTCGAGGACGCGGTCGCCGATCGCCACGCCGACGCGCGGCAGCTCCCCCGGCCGGGAGAAGACCCCGTACGGCAGGTTCTCGATGCCGAAGCCGCCGTCCCGACTGCTCTCGACCCACGAAACGGTCGTCATGGAGCCATACCTTCCCCCGCCGCGTCCCTTTCACCCGGTGCGGGCAGATCAGGCAGCGGAGGAGGAAAGGCGGTTCTCCAGATCAGGGCGGCGCCCTCGAACCGGCCCCCGAACCGGTTCCTGAGCCCGGCCCTATTCGGCGGGCGGGGTGGGGCCGCTGCGGAAGTTGCTGGACGGCGGCGGGTTCCAGTCGCCGCCCGCCGAGCGGTCTCCTCCGTCGGGGTCCGTCGCTTCGGGATCCCCGGCGTCGGGGTCCTCGGCGCGGTCGGCGGGCGGGTCGTCGTGCTCGTCCTCGTCCGCGCCCTGGGAACCGGGCACCACGATGTCGGGACGGGTCGTCGAGGCGGCCGGGGGCTTCTGGCCGACCCCGTCCCGGCCCCGGACGAGCTCGACGTCCGTCGGCAGCAGGTCGGGCACCGAGTCCAGCGGCGGGCGGGGCTGCGGGAGCGGCTCCAGCGGCGGCGCGGGCTCCGACGACAGGCTCTCCTCGTAGTCGAAGGGAGGGAACTCCTCCGGCGCGGGCGCGGCCTTCTCGACGGCGGGCCATTCGGGCCCGTCGTCCTTGAACGGCAGGATCGGCTCGGGCTCGGGCTCGGGCTCCGGCTCGGGGGCCGGGGGTGGAACGTCCGGAAAGGCGGGCGCCTGCTCCTGCTCGGCGGGCGCCTCCAGCGCGAGCGGGGGCGCCGCGGGCTCCAGGACCTTGACATGGCCGCGCTGCGCCTCGACCGGCGCCTCGTTCCCGGCGGAGGCCCGCGACGCCACCCGGATCTGCTTGGCCATCGTCAGCCACAGCCAGACGGCGATCACGAGCATGGCGTGCGGCGCGACGGCGACGCCCGTCCGCACCGCGTCCTCGGACAGCGCGTCGAACCCCCGTACCGAGTGCTGGACGGAGATCGCGGCGCCCCCGGCGAGCAGCAGGAACAGCAGCGTCCAGCGCGGCAGCCGCGTCCACCAGCGGGCGTTGCGGGTGACCACGAGCGAGAGGATCGTCACGGCGGTGAGGGTGTCGGCCATCGCCGGGTACAGCGGCGCCCAGCGGCGGCTCACCCCGCCGGCGACGGCGAGCTCGCGGAGGACGTCGTAGGTCAGCGCGAACGCGCCGCCCGCCAGCGCGGCGACCACGAGGCCGGCGGCGCCGGTGAGCAGCAGCCGCTGCACGGGTGTGTAGGAGGGCCGGGTCGGATCAGTCGGCATGTCTCTCGTTCCGGAAGGGAGGGTTCCTCCGCCGAGATTAACCAGCCCGGACGCCGCCGAACCGCAACTTCTTAGTGATCACTGTGACGCTGCGCACGATAAGTGGGGAGACGTACGGTAATGGCGAGGACGAGGCTGAGGGAGGCAGCGATGGCGTGCGGCAGGTTCGTGCGTGTCACGCGGGCCCGCGCGGCCGGGTAGCGCCGCAGTGGAGTTCCCCCAGGACCGTCTCGGTGAACCGGTCCGCATCTTCGACGGGCGGGCCGCGGCCCGCCGCACCTGGGCGTGGCTGGCGCTGCTCTGCCTGGCCGCGGCGGCGCTCATACCGGCGGCGGTCGTGTACCTGCACGACCGCGTGTGGTGGGTGGGCGTCCCGGCGCTGCTCCTGTCGATGGGCTACGCGGCGGCCGCCGGGTGGATCGCGGGACGGGACCGTCCGCGCCTCCGGGCCCGCGTCGCGGTCCTCCACACCGCGGGGTTAGCGGTCAGCGGCCCGGGCGGCGGGGCGTACACGTGGGACGAGCTCGCCTCGGTGACCGTCGCGGGCGTCCCGGACGGACCGGGCGGGCGCGTCCGGTGGCGCTTCACCGTCGTCGCGGACGACGGGAGCGTGCTGCGGCTCGGCGACGACATCCCGGACGTCCGGACGCTCGGCGTGGCCGTCGCGCAGGAGGTGACCGCCCGGATCGTCCCGCACCGCCTGGCCGCGGTGAAGGCGGGGGAGTCCGTCCGGATCGGCCCGTTCGCCGTGGATCTGGACGGCGTCGAGAAGGACGGCGAGCGGCTGCCCTGGCACGCCGTCCACGACGTGGTGATCGGGAACGGGATGGTGACCGTGCACGCCCGCCCGGGCCGGCCCGATCTCGCGACGCTCGCCTCCCGGATGCCGGACGCGCTGGCGTTCACCGTCCTGTGCCACCAGGTCAGGGACATGGCCCAAGATTTCTGAAGATTTTCTCGCGGGGGATGTCGAGAACCGGCCGGGGGCTCCGATCCTGCACTGACGGGCCCGGAGGCGGGGCCGTCCGGCGGGCCGGCGGCTCGCGCGACACCGACCGACGGCGAGGAGAGATCCGTGAAGTACATGCTGCTCATCTACAACCGCCCGGGCTTCGTGGAGGAGCTGACGGAGCAGGAGCGGACCGCGCTGTTCGGCGAGGTCGACGCGCTCATGAAGGAGCTGACCGAGTCCGGCGAGCTGGTCGGCGGGCAGGCGCTGGCCGACCCGTCGCTGACCAAGACCGTCGTGGGCGTGGACGGCCGGCCGGTCGTGACCGACGGCCCGTTCCTGGAGGCCAAGGAGCACTTCGCCGGCTATGTCGCCGTCGACTGCGAGACCGAGGAGCGGGCGGTGGAGATCGCCTCGCGCTGGCCGGACGTCAGGTTCGGCGGGCGCATGGAGGTGAGGGCGATCATGCACGACTCCGGGGCGGAGATGTGAGGACGCCCCCGGCCGTCGAGGACCTGCTGCGCGCCCTCGCGCCGCAGGTGCTCGGCACGCTCGTGCGGCGGCACGGCGCCTTCGACGCGTGCGAGGACGCCGTGCAGGAGGCCCTGCTGGCCGCCGCCGTGCAGTGGCCGGGGGAGGGCGTCCCGGAGAACCCGCGCGGGTGGCTGCTGACGGTGGCGACCCGGCGGCTCACCGACCAGTGGCGCAGCGAGCGGGCCCGCCGCGACCGCGAGGCCGCGGTGTTCGCGGAGGAGCCCGCCGCGCCGGGACCGGACGAGTACCGCGCGTCCGACCGCGACGACACGCTGACGCTGCTGTTCCTGTGCTGCCATCCGGCGCTGTCGCCGTCCTCGCAGGTCGCGCTGACGCTGCGGGCGGTCGGCGGTCTGACGACGGCGCAGATCGCCCGCGCGTTCCTCGTCCCGGAGGCGACGATGGCGCAGCGGGTCAGCCGCGCCAAGCAGAAGATCAAGGCGGCGGGCGCGCGGTTCGCGGCGCCGCCGCCGCGGGAGCGGGACGAGCGGCTCCGGGCCGTACTGCACGTGCTGTACCTGATCTTCAACGAGGGCTACACCGCGTCCAGCGGGCCCGACCTGCAGCGCACGGACCTCACCGCCGAGGCGATCAGGCTCACCCGGGCGCTGCACCGGGCCCTGCCCGGCGACGGGGAGGTGACCGGGCTGCTCGCGCTGATGATGCTCACCGACGCCCGGCGCGCCGCCCGCACCGCCGACGGCGGCCTGCTGGTCCCGCTCACCGAGCAGGACCGGACGCTCTGGAACGCCGAGGCGATCCGGGAGGGGACGGCCCTGATCACCGACGCGCTCACCTGGTCGCCGCCCGGCCCGTACCAGGTGCAGGCCGCGATCGCCGCCGTCCATGCGGAGGCCGCCCGGCCGGAGGACACCGACTGGCCGCAGATCCTCGCGCTGTACCGGCTGCTCGGCCATCTCGCGCCGAACCCGATGGTCACGCTGAACGAGGCCGTCGCGCTGGCGATGGTGGAGGGGCCGTCCGCCGGCCTGGACCTGCTGCGCACGCTGGACGGCGACGACCGGATGGCGAAGCACCACCGGCTCGCGGCCGTCCGGGCGCACCTGCTGGAGAGGGCCGGCGACGCGCCGGCCGCGCGGGAGGCGTACCGCGACGCCGCCCGCGGCACGACGAGCATGCCCGAGCGGCGCTACCTCGAGGAGCGCGCCGCCCGGCTCAACGAAGGAGACTCTGATGGGAAAGCTTGACGTCCCCGGCGCGACCCTTTACTACGAGGTCCGCGGCTCCGGGCCCGTGCTGCTGCTGATCTGCGGCGGGATCTACGACGCGGCGGGCTACGCCGGGCTCGCCGCGGCGCTCGCCGACCGGTACACGGTCGTCGCCTACGACCGGCGCGGCAACTCGCGCAGCCCGCTCGACGGGCCGCCGGAGCCGCAGCGCATCGAGGTGCACGCGGACGACGCGTCCCGGCTGCTCGCCGAGATCGCCGACGGCCCGGCGTACGTGTTCGGCAACAGCTCGGGCGCGGTGATCGGGCTGGAACTGGCCGCGCGCCACCCCGAGCAGGTGCGCGCGCTGGTCGCCCACGAGCCGCCGCTGCTGGCGATGCTGCCGGACGCGGAGCACTGGGACGCCGTCCTCACGGACGTGGAGCGCGCCTACCGCGAGGGCGGCGTCGGCCCCGCGATGGGGACGTTCGGCGCCGCGATGGGCATGGGCGGCGGCGAGGAGCCTGAGGGCGGGGCAGCGGAGCAGGAGCCGCCGAGCCCGGAGATGCAGGAGATGTTCGCCCGGTTCGAGAAGAACACCGACTTCTTCGTGGGCTACGAGGTGCCGACCTTCGGGCGGTACACGCCCGATGTGGAGGCGCTGCGCGGGTCGTCCGTCCGGATCGTCCCGGTGGCGGGGGAGGAGTCGGCGGGCGAGCCGGCGAACCGGGCCGCGCTCGCGCTGGCCGAGCGGCTGGGGACGTCCGCCGAGACCTACCCCGGCGACCACGGCGGCTTCGGACCGCATGCCGCCGCGTTCGCGGCCCGGCTGGAGAAGGCGTTCCGCTGAGCGCCCGCCCCGGTGACATGACCCGATGGCACGGGGCGGCCTGGGCGATGCGCCACGTAGCCGGACGCCCATCCAATAACCTGAACCTGTGAGCCTGCGCCTTTACGACACCGGTACCCGTAGCGTCCGCACGTTCGAGCCCCTGGAAGAGGGCCGCGTGGGGATGTACGTGTGCGGCGCGACACCGCAGGCCGCCCCGCACATCGGGCACCTTCGCTCGGGCGTCATCTACGACGTCGTGGTCCGCTGGCTTCGGGCGTCCGGCTACGAGGTGACGTTCGCGCGCAACGTCACCGACGTCGATGACAAGATCATCGCGGTATCGGCGGAGCGGGGCGTGCCGTGGTTCGCGGTCGCCGAGGGCAACCAGCGCACCTTCACCCAGGGCTACGACCTGCTCGGCTGCCTGCCCCCGACGATCGAGCCGCGCGCCACCGGGCACGTCCCGGAGATGATCATCCTGATGCGCCGGCTGATCGAGAAGGGCCACGCGTACGCGGCGGACGGCGACGTGTACTTCGACGTCAAGTCCTGGGCGGACGAGTACGGCGCGCTGTCGAACCAGCGGCTGGAGAACATGCGCTCCGCCGGCGACACCCCCAACGAGGACCTCAAGCGCGACCCGCGCGACTTCGCGCTCTGGAAGGGCGCGAAGCCGGGGGAGCCGTCCTGGGAGACGCCCTGGGGCGACGGGCGCCCCGGCTGGCACCTGGAGTGCTCGGCGATGGCGACCCGGTACCTCGGCCCCACGTTCGACATCCACGGCGGCGGCGTCGACCTGATCTTCCCGCACCACGAGAACGAGATCGCCCAGTCCCGCGCCGCGGGTGACGGCTTCGCGCGCTACTGGCTGCACAACGGGCTCCTCACCGTGGACGGCGAGAAGATGAGCAAGTCCGTCGGCAACGTGGTGCTGCTGCCCGACCTGCTGGGCAAGGCCCGCCCGGTCGAGGTGCGCTACTACCTCGCCTCGGCGCACTACCGCTCGCTGATGGACTTCACCGACGCCGCCCTGGCCGAGGCCGTCTCCGCCTACCAGCGGATCGAGGGCTTCGTGACGCGGGCCTCTGAGCTCGTGGGGGCCGGCGCGCTGTCCTCCGTGCCGTCCGCGTTCGCCTCCGCGATGGACGACGACCTGGGCGTCCCGCAGGCGCTGGCGGTGCTGCACGAAACCGTCCGGGAGGGCAACAGCGCTCTTGCGTCCGGCGACAGCGCCGCAGTAAAGGTGCACATGACAGCCGTCCGGGCGATGGCGGACGTCCTCGGCATCGACCCGCTGGCGCCGCAGTGGCAGTCCTCCGGCGAGGACGACCTGCACCCCGTCGTCGACGCCCTGGTCAAGGTGGCGCTGGAGCAGCGGCAGGCGGCCCGCGCCCGCAAGGACTACGCGGCCGCCGACGCCATCCGCGACAGCCTCTCGGCGGCCGGTATCGTCGTCGAGGACACCCCGCAGGGCCCACGCTGGGAGCTGAAGCGCGGCTGACCGTGCATGGCGCACGCCGCGCGCCGGATAAAATCGAACGTTCGCGGGGGTTCGTCGCCGTCCGCTTATCTTGAGCCGCCCGGCCGGGGCGAGCAGGCAATCGTCGCGAAGGGCGTTACCGACAAATGGCAGCCAAGCGCAAGGGCAAGGGACCCACCCCCAAGGCCGAGGACCGGCACTGGCACGGCAAACGCCAGAAGGCCCGCGCCGTGAAGAACTCCAGGCGCACCGGCACCCCGACGCTCGGCCCCGGCGCGCGCGCCCAGGGCTCGTCGGAGACCCGTCCGGCCGGGCGTCCCGCCGGTGCGCGCCGCGCGACCGGCGAGGTGCCCGAACTGGTCACCGGCCGCAACCCGGTCGTCGAGGCGCTGCGCGCGGGCGTCCCCGGCACGGCCCTGTACGTCACCTCCGGGACGGACGAGCGCGTGCGCGAGGCGATCCAGATCGCCGCCGACCGCCGCATCCCGCTGCTGGAGACCGGCAAGAACGAGCTCGACCGGCTGACCGACGGCGCCGTCCACCAGGGCATCGCGCTGCAGGTCAAGCCCTACCGGTACGCGCACCCCGACGACCTGCTCAAGGGCACCGCCCCGCTGATCGTCGCGGTGGACGGCATCACCGACCCGCGCAACCTCGGCGCGATCGTCCGGTCCGCGTCCGCGTTCGGCGCGACAGGCGTGGTCGTCCCGGAGCGGCGCGCGGCGGGGGTCACGGCCGGCGCCTGGAAGTCGTCCGCGGGCACCCTCGCGAACGTCCCGGTCGCGCAGGCCACGAACCTCTCGCGCCAGCTCAAGGCCTACCAGAAGGCCGGCTGCTTCGTCGCCGGCCTCGACGCGGACGGCGGCACGACGGTCGCCGACCTGGAGCTCGCCTCCGGGCCGTTCGTGCTGGTCGTGGGCTCGGAGGGCAAGGGGCTCGGGCGGCTCGTCGCCGACACCTGCGACCTGCTCGTCACGATCCCGATGCCGGGCAAGGCCGAGTCGCTCAACGCCGGGGTGGCCGCGGGCATCGCGCTGTACGAGATCAGCCGCCTCCGCGCCTGAGATCGGAAATAATCTCAACGTTCAGATAATTGACGTTGAGGTGAACCACGCGACAGCCCTCCCGGCACCGACCCTGCGCACCCGCTACGCCTCCGACCTGGCCCTCGCCGCCCTCGCACCCGCGAGCTGGGGCACCACCTACGTCGTCACCACCACCCTGCTGCCCGACGGCCGCCCGATGCTCGCCGCCACCATGCGCGCCCTGCCCGCCGGACTGGTGCTGCTCGCCGCCACCCGCCGGCTGCCGCGCGGCGACTGGTGGTGGAAGTCGGTCGTCCTCGGCCTGCTGAACTTCGGCGCCTTCTTCCCGCTGATCTTCTTCGCCGCCTACCGTCTCCCCGGCGGCGTCGCCGCGACGATCGGG
Organism: Actinomadura sp. NPDC000600; assembly: GCF_040492135.1. Taxonomy (NCBI): domain Bacteria; kingdom Bacillati; phylum Actinomycetota; class Actinomycetes; order Streptosporangiales; family Thermomonosporaceae; genus Actinomadura; species Actinomadura sp. NPDC000600. The sequence goes on along the minus strand of NZ_JBEUPD010000011.1, from coordinate 54,552 downwards.
TCCGTCCAGCCGCTGGTCGTGGCGCTGCTGTCGCTCGGCGTCCTGCGGATCCGCCCGGCCCGCGCCGTCCTGTACTCGGCCCTCGCCGGAACCGGCGGCGTCGCCCTGCTGACCCTCAGCGGCGAGGCCCGGCTCGACCCGCTCGGCATCGCCGCCATGCTCACCGCGACCTCGCTCATGGCCACCGCGATCGTCCTGGCCAAGAAGTGGGGACGCCCCGAATCGCCGCTGGTCATGACCGGCTGGCAGCTCACCGTCGGCGGCCTCGTCCTCCTGCCGCTCACCCTCGCGCTGGAAGGCGTCCCGTCCTCGCTGACCGGCGAGAACCTCCTGGGCTTCACCTACCTCGGCATCGTCGGCACCGCGGTCGCCTACGCGCTGTGGTTCCGCGGCATCGACCGCCTGAACCCGACCTCCGTCTCCCTCCTCGGCCTCACGAACCCGATGGTCGCCACCCTGGCGGGCCTGCTGATCCTCGGCCAGACCCTCACCCCGTGGCAGGTCGTCGGCTTCACCATCGCCCTGGGAGCCCTGGTCGCGGGCCAGACCCTCAACCGGAGACCGCGACCCGCCGCCGTCTGAGGAACGCCTTCTCGGCCTCGTCCTCGGTACGCCCGATGGCCTCGTCATAGGCTGCGGCGGCCTCCACGTCCCGCCCCAACCGCCGCAGCAGATCGGCACGGACCGCATGGAACAGGTAGTACCGGCCGAGGTCGAGCCGCTCCACCAACTCCAGCGCGGCCCCGGCCCCCTGCACCTCGCCCACCGCCACGGCCCGGTTGAGCGCCACCACAGGACTCGGCGCCACGACCATCAACTGGTCGTACAGCTGGAGAATCTGATCCCACCGAGTGTCCTCGACCCTCCCGGCATCGCTGTGGACCGCGTTGATGGCCGCCTGGAGCTGGTAGGGCCCGGGCCGCCCGATCTCCAGGCACCGCCGGACGAGCGACTGCCCCTCCTCCACGAGCCTTCGATCCCAGAGCCCGCGATCCTGCTCGCCCAGCAGCACCAGCTCCCCGTCCCGCCGCCGGGCGTCCTTGCGCGACTCGATGAGCAGCATCAACGCCAGCAGCCCCAGCACCTCGGGCTCGTCCGGCATCAGCTCCCGCAGCACCCGCCCCAGCCTGATCGCCTCGTCAGCCAGCTCGTCGCGCCCCCCATAACCCTGGTTGAACACCAGATACACGACCGCGAGCACACCTGAGAGCCGTCCGGGCAGATCGGGCAGCTCCGGCACCCGATACGGAATCCCCGCATCCCGGATCTTCGCCTTCGCCCGGACGAGCCGCTGCGCCATCGTCTTCTCCGGCACCAGGAAGGCTCGCGCGATCTCCGCCGTCGACAACCCGCCCAGCAACCTCAGCGTCAGCGCGACCCGGGCCTCCATCCGCAACGCAGGATGGCAGCACGTGAAGATGAGCCGCAGCCGATCGTCCTCCACGGCCGACGCCTCGGCCGGCTCCGCCGCGTTCAGCAGCACGGCCTGCGCGTACTTCCCGGCCCGCGCCGCCTCCCGCCGCAACCGGTCGATCGCCTTGTTCCGCGCCGTCGTGATGATCCACCCCGCCGGACTCGGCGGCGCCCCCTCCACCGGCCACCTGCGCACCGCCTCGGCGAACGCCTCCTGGACCGCCTCCTCGGCGACGTCCACGTCCCCGAAGACACGGACCAGCACGGCCACCGCGCGCCCGTGCTCCTCCCGGAAGACCCGCTCGATCACACCTCGCCCAGGAACGGCCGCACCTCGATCGGCAACCCGGTCACCTGCGTGAACCTGGCCGCCACCTTCAACGCCGCCTCCAGATCCACCACCTTGATGACGGTGATGCCGCCGACGTGCTCCTTCCCCTCCGTCCACGGCCCGTCCGTCGCGATGATCTCGCCCTCCCGCATGCACACCACGGTGCTTGCCTCCGGCTGCTCCAGCCCCCGCCCGAACACCCAGCACTCCTGCCGCTCCAGATCCCGCCGCACCTCGGCGAGCTCCGCCATCACCGGCTCCAGCACCTCCGGCGGCGGGATCTCCCCGACCGGCTGGATGATGTTGAGCACATAGAGCTTCATCCCTCCTCCTTCACCGAACGACGCCGCCCCCACGACACTGTCCTTCCCCGCGAGGCCCCCTCCCCTCCCACACGAACGGCCCTCCACCAGATCGACACCCACCCCAGAAAAAACCCGGATCCCCCCGAGCCCCCAAGTCGACTACGATGCGGGACGAGCCCGCCGGCGTAGCTCAATTGGCAGAGCATCTGTCTTGTAAACAGAAGGTTAGGGGTTCAAGTCCCCTCGCCGGCTCCCAGCTCAAAGCCCCCTTCCGCCCAAGGAAGGGGGCTGTTTGCTAACAGTCTTGCTAACAGCGGCCTACGCCGCGCCGTCGACCCTCTCCGCGAAGATCGTGGCCGCTTCGGCGAGCTGCTCGTTCACGACGTGCGCGTAGACCCGCAACGTGATCGCCGGATCAGCGTGCCCGAGCCTTGCGGCGACGACGTGCACGGGAACGCCCGCCAGGAGCAGAGTCGTCGCGTGGACGTGGCGGAGGTCGTGGAGCCGAGCGTGGGGGAGAGGCGTCACGCCGTCCGTCGCGTTGTGCTCTTTGATCAGCGTCGCCATGAGGGACGAGACCGTGTCCGGATGCACCGGCCCACCCCATCCCGTCGTGAACACGTGACCGTCCTCCGCGCCCTTCCAGAACTCTCCCGCCTTGAGCTTGTCAGCGAACTGGCGCTTCCGGTGGGCGCCGGCGACGAACCCCACCGACCCTTTGATGTGGATCGAGGCCCCGTCGAGGTCGACGTCAGGCCACCGCAGGTTGAGCAGCTCACCGCGCCGAGCACCGGTGTAGGCGGCCAGGTGGAAGAACGCCGACAGCCGATGCTTCTCAGCAGTGAGGAGGGAGGCCCGGAGCTGCGCAGCCGTCCAGACCTTGCCGGGCTCGGCACGGTGGAGCCGAGGCCGCTTCGCCCGTTCCGTGGGGTTGGACGTCGCCGAGCTGCTCGCCGCCCTTGAGCACCACATCGACGACCCGAGACCGGCGAGATCAGTTGGGGTGCCAACGCCCGCACCATCCCGGCCGCCAAGGCCCGGCTCTCCGGCACGCCCAGCGCCGCAAGCGGCCACGCCCAGGACCTCGGCCGCAGACTCCTCCAGCTCCAGCGCGACCGCCGCCTGAACGACGCCGACATCACCGAGCTTGCCGGCCTGTCCGGTCACGTGGTCGAGCTGGCGAAGACCATCGACATAGCCGAAGACGGCGCCGCACGGCTGGAATACCGCTTTGACATGCTGAATCTCGGCGACAAGCCGCAGGCCCGCGTGTCCTGCGAAGTCTGGTTCCAGCACACCACCGGGCCCCTGGTCATCAAGCCCGTCCCCGACATTGACCGGCGCATCGCGATCCAGCGGATTCACGACACGACCAACCTCGCCAAGTTCGCCTTTCAGATCTCGCCGCCGCTCAAGCCGGGGGAGTGGGCCCGCGTCGGCTACGTCTGCGAGGCCGGAAAGTTCGATCTGAACCACTACTGGCGCGAATCGATGCCGCGCTACTGCCGCCGCTACGAGATCCACGTCCGGCAACGCGGCGTGGACCTCGCGGGATGCACCGCGAGCGAGGAACATCCCGACGGTTCGGAGAACTCCGCCACCGATAGCCTCGTGTGGGACATCGACGGCAAGGACGCCGTCATGTCCCTGACCCGTGATCACCTGCGCCCGAATCAGGCCGTGACGCTGCGCTGGGAGCCGATCCGTGAACCTGCGTGACGAGATCGAAACGACCCTACGGACCTGGCACGCCTACGAGACCGGCCGCGGATCAGTCGCCGTGATCGACTTCGACTGCGCACCCACCACCACGCCCACCGAACCGGCCGACAGCCGCTTGGCGGTCTACCAGCGTCTGACCGATCTACGCGCCCGCACCGCCGAGGCCGGAGCCGACCGCCTCACCGCCGATCTGGCCTACCTGGGGGCGCTGCTAGGCGAACACAGGCCTTTGAACGACTACGTCCAGGCAACCCAGGGATGCCCCGCCGCCGGATGGCAGGACGGCTACATCACCCACCGAGGCGAGCAGGCCCGCCACGCACTCGACACCTTGGGCATCGCGTGGGGGCCCGACACCGCGCGCGAGCTGAACGCGGTCGAGGGGCCCATTGAGACCGACGAGGCCCCCGACGCGATCCGCCAGGCCGCCGCCGACTACGAGCCCGCAGTCCGCCAGATCACCGGCAGCCAGGCCCCGTTCAATCTCACCGTTGAGACGGCCGAGGTTGACGCCTACTGGGCGTACTGGCTGGACGGTGCCGGCGACAAGGTCCGCCTACGCCTCAACCTCCGCCGCGCCAGCTTCACCAAGGTAGCCGCCCGCCAATTCGCCCTTCACGAGGTCCTCGGCCACGGCCTCCAGGGCGCGAGCTGGTCAGCCCGAGCCGCCACCCAAGACGTCCCCTGGGTCCGCCTGATGTCGGTCCACGCCCCCCAGCAAGTCCTGCTCGAAGGACTGGCCCAGGCGCTACCCCTGTTCATCGCCCCCGACGACGAGCTACTGGCCACCCGGACCAAGTTCGACCACTACAACCAACTCGTTCGCGCCGAGCTGCACATAGCCCTCAATCAGGGCGCCGGCATCGCCGAGTTGGCCGACCATGCCCGCTTTCGCATGCCCTGGATCAGGGACGCCGCCATAGCCGACCTGCTCACCGACCGAGGAGCCAACCCCCAACTCCGCTCGTACCTGTGGGCCTACCCGGCCGGAATCGACTGGTTCGCCAACCTCGCCGAAGCCGACAAGCCGACCAGGACGAGGGTCCTACAGGCCGCCTACCACGACCCGCTAACCCCGAGCGACCTAGAGGCCCTCTGGCCGGCAGGCCCCACCATCGGCGGCCAGGCCACCTAAAACCCAAGGTCAGCCGGGTACCCCGCCGACCGGATGAGACCTCCGATGTGGTTACGGAGTCAAGCGACAGCTGTGATTCCGGCGGGGATTCTTGTTCTCTGGCCGTCGGTGGGCTTTAGCGTGATCAAGGTGGATGCGCGTGAGGGGGACCGGCTGTCCGCCGAGGAGTTTCAGAGCATGCTGCGCCTGCTGCGACGGTTCGCTGACACCGAGATGGACCAGTTCGCACTCTGGCGACTCGATAGCGGAGAGGCCGAGCCGGTCTATGTGTCGGTCGGGTTGAAGCCCGTCGGTGCCGCGGAGTCATCGTTCACCCGGTTGGAGGCCCCTGACGTGGGGCGCTAGCTTCGATGCGCTTGCTGCCTCACGCTGCTGCGGTGACGGGTGGGGCGAAGGCTTTGACCGGGTCGTAGTGCTGCCTGGTCTGGAGGCAGTGGTGGAGTTGTCCGAGCATCCGGTTGAACAGGTTGCGCAGAGCGGCGGCGTGCCGGTCTCCGTGGTCGCGTCGCTGCTGGTAGTGGCTTCGCGGGGGCCCGGCTTTGGCTGCCGCGCAGAACGCCCATCTGAACCCGGTGGCGGCCAGGCGGTTGTTCTTGATGGAGCGCCGGGTGATGGACACGCTGCGTCCCGAGGCGCGGGTGACCGGCGCTGACCCGGCGTAGGCCTTCAACGCCCGGGCGTCGGCGAACCAGGCCCGGTCATCGCCGATCTCGGCCAGCAGCCGGGCGCCGAGCTCGTCGCCCAAGCCGGGAAAGCTGGTGATGATCTCGTAGTCGGGGTGCTGGGCGAAGGCCTCGGCGACCGCCTGGCCGAGCCGGTCGGCGTTGCCGCATTCGGCGTCCAGGACGGCCAGCAGCGCGCGGGCCTGGACGCCCATCGCGTCTTCGACCAGCGGTGGTTGATGCAGGTGCGGCCGCCGCAGGGCCTGCTGGATCCGGCGGGCCAGCTCGTCGATGCCGCGTTGCCGACCGGCCCGCCGCAACGCCGCGGCGATGCGGGTGCGCGACAGCCGGGCGGCCGCCGACGGCGTGAACGCCAGCGCCAGGACGGCGCGGGCGTCGCGCCCGGCCAGGTTGGTGGATCGGTCGCCGGCAAAGGCGGCCAGGAAGGCCGGGAAATACTCGCGCAGCAGCGACCGCAGCGCGTTGGACGCGCGGGTCCGCCGCCAGATCGCGTCCTGGTGAGCCCGAGCCAGCACCGCGATGGCGCGGGCCAGCTCGGTGTCGTCGGGCAGCGGCCGGTGAGCGTGCGCGTCGGTGCGCAGGATGCCCGCCAGCGTCATCGCGTCGACATGGTCGGACTTCTTGCGCGCGACCGAGTGCCGCTCGCGATAGCGGGCCACCGCCATCGGGTTGATGGCGAAAACCCTCCGGCCCGTGCTCCACAGCGCCGCCACCAGCAGCCCACGCGGCGTCTCGATCGCCACCGGGATCGGATCGCCGGGGTCGTCCCCGACGTCGGCCAGCAGCTTCAGCAGCTCCTCAAACCCCTCGGCGCTGTCGTCGATCCGGCGTTTGGCCAGTAGCTGACCGGCCTCGTCGACCACGGCGACGTCGTGATGGTCCTCGGCCCAGTCGATCCCGCAGAACGCTTTCACCCCGGTGCTCTCCCTCGATCACCTGTGACCAGTCAGTGCAGGTGGCGGCCTGGCCGGGAACGCGCGGCGCCCTAATCACAAGGCTCTACGGCCTACCCTCCGATGGAGCCGTCCGCGATCCCAGCGACCCGCGCGGGCCCCAGTCTCATCCGGGAGCTCCAAGGCTCAGAACTTTCTCAGGGGTCACCGCGCGGGCGGCTCGAACCACGACCGGCAACCTGCCACCAACACCACCGCGGCGAGGCCCACCTGCCGGACTCGGTCTGGACGCCCAACGACCCTGATTAGAACTTTCTCTACGTCTTCAAGGGCGCCGCTACGCGTCGCCGGCGGCCGCCCGCCCCGGCGCGCCGGGCATGCGGCCTGTCCGGTCCGGTCCCGCCGCGCCGGAACGAGCGGCCGACCGTCACCGAGGGTTGACCACAACGACGGCTTAAGTACGGCACCTTCGCCTTGAAGCTTTCAAGGCGTATAGGCCGACAGCCAGATGAAGCCGTCAAGGTCTAAGGCGGTGAAACGCCGGTAGCGCGCGCCCAGTCAATCGGGTTGATCAACGCCGACTGCACCCGTATTTTGAACCAGGATGCACGATTTGCCGTAACCAGCTGCGAGAGAGCGGCGCTGAGGATAGCATCGGTGACTCGAACACGGGAGACGGAGACCGATGAATTGGCTTGATGAACTGGATATTGACCGGGCTATCGCCAATGTTTCCCGAGACCAGCTTAAGGATTGGTATCGAGATCCTTGGGGCTGGCCTGAGAATAGATTCATCCGCCAAGGTGAGCGAGGCTATCTCGCCGCGCGAGCAAAAGCCGTAGGAGCCCGCAGGGTTGCCAATCTAGATGTGCCAAAAGAAAACTTCTCTTTCCGTCCGGCAGTAGTTATGGATCCGGTGGATCGAATCCTCTATCAGGCGCTTGTGGATCGAATCAGCAGGTCCTTGGTCGGCAGTATGCCCGATTGGGTGCATGGCTGGCGCCTGAAGAGGAACAACCCCGAATCGGGTCATTATGCGGGAAATAATCTCGAGTGGGATCGCCAACGAGCAGACCTTAGCTGGCTTGTCACCCTATATAGCCACGGCCTTAAGACGGACATAGTCTCATGTTTTGCGTCGATGCCCATCATCCGAGTGTGCGAGGAGATTGAAAGAAGAGCAGGAAGCGAGCATGTGCCTTCCCGGCTAATTTCAATGCTGGAAACATGGGACACAATGCCCGGCAGGTACGGTCTGCCGCAGCGGTCAATGGCGTCCTCTGTGATAGCGAACATGTTCCTCGCACCACTGGACCACCGCATTGGCATCTTCAACGATGAAAACGCCAGGCCCGTCAGGAAGAGCGAGAAGACCGAGAAGCGAAAGGCCATCTTCGCTAGCCTTTACCCTGATCACCTGAGCACGAGGTGGATGGACGACATTTGGGTCTTCGGCGATGATGCTGGTGCTCTCAGAAGTCTTCAGGTCGAACTGCAAAAGATCGCTCGCGATTATGGGCTTGAGTTGAATGCCTCAAAGACAGGCGTATATAGCGGCGACGAACTCGCGGAGCTTGCACTCAAAATCAATCACAGTGCGATCGACAATGCACTTGATGGCAAGGATCCAGATCCGACACCACTCGAAGAACTCATCGATGCCATAGTCAACGATCCGGAGGGTATTGATCGCCCATCAGTTCGATTTGCCACGGTTCGGATGCGTAAACAAAATCTCAAAGCCAAGCTGCCACTACTCCAAGAAGTTGCACCCAGAATCCCCCATGCAGCGGACCATCTTGCGCGCGCATTCCGTGACTTTGATACTTGGCGTGACTTGCAGGACTGGTATCTCGACTATCTGGATAGTGACTGGTCGTGCTTCGAGTGGAGTTCCGCTCAGCTTGGAACCATGTTCCCTGCTAGCGCCAAGGTCGAAGCAAGGCTTGTTGAAAGACTAGAAGATGCCGCCAGCGCTAGGCCCTCCCTGCCAATGATGGCGCTAGCGATGCAGCGGCTCTGCAGATGGAAGCCATCTGCAGTAAAAGAACTGGTTAGAAGCCTTCATGAAGTCGCAGATCTTCCGCATGAGCGCAGGCTCCTTGCCTTGGCAGCAGTTGCCGTTGAGGACGAGCGCTCTCTAATTGGCGAACTTCTTAGCGAGTATGAAGAAAATTTGGTCACTCTTGAAATGATCAAGTCGGCTTCCTATCGCCCATTTAGGGTTGCTGGGGACTTCGATGGCACCCCGAAAGAGTCGCCCCAGCACGAGTGACCTAGATTCTGAAGACAGGCGAGCGACAGGAACTTCCGGTGCTCCACTTGCAGGAAGAAATCTGGATGCCCTGAAGCAGAGCTAGTTGTTCTGTCCCGCGAGGTTGGGAACGCGGCTGGCGGGTGGTTTGCCGGTAAGTGCGGTGGCCGCGGTTTCAATCATCCGATTCAAAATTCATTGATGAACCAAACTCCGAACGGCGCTAGAAGTGCTACTGGAATGACCAAGGTTACGTAAGGAAAAGCCATCGAACCGAAATATCCTAGCCAGCCGAAGAACCAGCGTACGCGCCCCCAGAAGTGGGCCGGGACTCGCTGCGTCTTCCGATAATCATGCACGGTGTGATTCTCGGAAGATGTCATCGCTATATTGTACTCATCTTGCAGCTTCTGATATTTTTCGCGCCTATCTGAGCCAGCATATTCTTTTAGATTCTCGGCCGAGACAGAAATTTGCTGTATCCTCTTGTAGTTTTCCTCCATCGCCTTGGCTCTTGTTCCGTACTCAATACTGGAGACCACGAGCGAGATAGATAGAGAAAATACGGCCAAAGCGACCATTAGGGCATCGCCACCCTTGCCATACATCTCTCTCTGGGCCAGCATTCCGACTGAAGCGATTACTGTCGAAGTCGACAAAGCAACAAGAGCAACGTTCCAAGCCATATTTGCGCGCGCTAGACGGCGGTAAGCGTTGAGTCGACTCAGGTATGTATTGTAACTTCTTTTCTCCAGTCGCTCTATCGCCGGTGAAATCTCATCAGACAGCCCCGTCACTGGTCTCCTCCGGATTATTTTCTCGACAAAGCATCCGTGATCCTATGGGTGCGATTGGTTTATCAGAGAAAAACTGCCCTTCGGGGCATTGTGATATTTGCTGCTGCTGCCCACGCGGGACATCCTCTGAAGCGCTGTCCGCTTGGGTGCTTGGCCGAGCCCTATTCGACCATAGCAGTCACCGCCCACTCCGCTCTGGCGAAGAGTTGATTGGTCAGGCCTAATCGCCCTCTACCGGGCGGACACCTGCGGGCGACAAGTTCGCCCGGTCCCTAGTTGCAAGACTGATGTGGGATGCGTGTGGACAGGGTACTTTGACCTCTAGCGAACTGTTCAGTGGTTCAGCCCTACGATCTCCAGAGAGTGGTTGAGATGGGTTGTGTGGTCGGGGGCGATCGCTGCCGCGCGGCTTCCGGTGCTCGGGCCGTGGCCGGCCCTGCGCTCCGGGTCCGCTTGGCCTCGGACGATCGAGTGCTGTCGCTTCTCCGATCAGGTCGAGGGTGTGCAGGTCAGCACCTGCGGCGCTGTGCCATTAGCGTGCCATTGGGGGCGGTCAGTGAGGGGTACTCGCGGTCACTCGCGGGACGGTCGAACGTAGGTCAGGCAGGGTGACGGCTGAGTTCGTGATGCTTCCCAAGCTGACAGCAGGCGGTTCGCTCAGGAGCCTGCTGTACAGCACAGAAGTACCGCAACAGAGGCTTACGCCTCCTGGGATCGGCGACCAGTCGCACACGGGTCTACCTGCGGCGATGCAGACGATCACCGGGTGGCCGGTTTCTTGTAAACAGAAGTTAGGGTTCAAGTTCCCTCGCTGGTTCCCAGCAGCTCAAAGCCCCCTTCCGGGCCGTGGAAGGGGGCCTTTGCTGAGAGCAGGCCCTACGCCGCGCCGCCGACTCTCCGCAAAGATCGTGGCCGTTTCAGCAAGCTGGCCGTTGACGATATGCGTGTAGACCCACAACGGATCGCCGGGTCAGCGTGCCCGAGGTGAGCGGCGACGACGTGAACGGGAAGGGCCGCCAGGAACAGAGTCGTCGCGTGGACGTGCCGGGGGTCGTGAAGCCTTGCGTGGGGGAGCGCGGCGACCCCGCTCGCCGCGTTGTGCTCTTTGATCAGGGTGCTCATGAAGACGAGACCGTGTAGCGGTGCATCAGCTCACCCAACCCCGTGGCGAACACGTGGCCGCCTTCGGTGCCCTTCCAGAACTCACCGCCTTGAGCTTGTCGGCGAGCTGGCACCTGCGGTGGGCCTTGAGGACGTCGACCGTGCCGGGGTCGAGGCTGACCCCACACGAGACCGGCCGCTCTTGGTCGTCCTCTCGATGCGCTCGAGCCCGTCCATTGGGCTATGGGGCAGGAAGCCGGTTCGGTGGCGCCGAGGGTGTCTCTACTCGGCTCGCAGGCCCAAGCCGAGGGCACGAGCCCTAGACTTGGGCCTTCTGCGTTTCCGCCTCCACACGCCGCTGTGCGTTGAGCGTGCAATCAAGCCACCGACACGAGCGCGCCGGCCCCGGCTGGCCTGGTCCTCCACTTTCCGCTCGGCTCGACCAGGTCATTGATTCAGGCCTCTCACCGTTCCTGCGTGCCGCCCTGGTGTCCTGGGCGTCGAAGCGATCTCAGCCGAGACGTCGGGGTTCAGCGTAGGCCGTCGTCCCGTACGAGCAGGTCATAGAGCAGTCTGCCGGCGGCGATCAACACTGCCCCGTACCTGGCGAGGAACTCCCTTGCTCTCTTTGTCTTCGGACGTTCATCCATGATCACAGTCCTCTCGCGACGTGAACTCGATGCTTCAAGTCTGCGGCGTCGGCTATCGGGCGAGTCGAAAGATGACAGGTGATAGGGGGAAGCCCTTCCTGGAGGGTTAGAATCCCACGTCGATGTGACACTAGTTGACGGGGGACGACATGCCTCGGATTCCGATACTGGACGAAGATGCCCTCCCGCCGGGGCCACACCGAGACCTCGTGGTCGCTCTCCAGGAGATCCACGCTGCTGCAGGTTGGCCGAGCACGCGAAGGATAAGCAGGATCGAGGCGGAAGAGTTTCCTGGGACTCTGAGCCACGAGCGGGTCCGTACGATCATCAGTGGCAAGACCCTTCCCCGCTGGGAGACCCTTGAGACGTTGGTGCGGGCGCTGGTCCATCTCAGGGGCTCCGCTCCCCGAGAGGTCGCCGCCGAGGTCAGCAGGTTCATGTCGCTCTGGAAGGCCGCGTCGGTGGGCGAATACGGCGCGGTCGAGCTGCTCCTGCACGCCGATCCCGCCGACGGCGTGCATGGAGACGGCAAGCAATGGGTCGCGAGCGATATCGCTCGGCTCACGGTCAATCCCATCTACGCGATCGAGATAGACCCGCAATTGGCATCGCCGCATGAGCCAATCGTCTCGGAAGAGGAGTGGGTAGCTGCCAATCTCCGCATGATCGCGGATGTTGGCCCCGAGGCCTTCCTCAGGACGCTTCTCCACGTCCTCAAAGGGGGATGGGTCGCAGGCGGCGACGATGAGAACGAAATAGCCCCTGCGGCCCTCGACGCCTTCATCACCGAACAAGTACTCAGGCGGATCGGCGAAGAGCCAAACGCCCTTGGCCGCTCGGCAGCAGCGCTCGACCGCCATGGGGACGCTGAGGAGGCCATCGCCGAGATCGAGGAACTTGAGTCCGACGTCGTCGTGCTTCGGGAGACGCTCACCATGACCCCGGACAACTGGAACACGATGTCACCGCAGGCGCAGCGACTCGTCTTTCTTTATCTCATAGATCGCGTGTTTGTCGGCCCTCCGGGAGCCGGAGCCGAGCAGATCGAGATTGTCTGGCGCGTCCCCCCGGCTGACAGTTCTTCGGTTTGACAGCTGCCAGAGGTTCTTCTGGGCCCTTGCGGTGTAGCGCTGGAGTTTGGGGCGTTGTGCGATGAGTGATGATGCAATGAGCTGCGGCCCCAAGGTGTGGAGGATCCAGTAGCTTCGAAGAGTACATACATCCAACACGCAGACCGGTTCGTACGCCGGCTGGTTGGCTGGCGAGGTCGACTTCCGCCTGCCGGATGCGCAAGGCCGTCCAGGTTGGTCGCGCCGAATACGTGCCGAGACTCGCCCGTTGCCAGAAGGTATCGTCCGGTCCTGGAGATTCGGCGGTGGGACTGCAAATCCGACGGTGGGGCGAGCGCGAAGCGGGGGTCTCGCGACCCCCAGCCCCCCGCGGGCCGGAGGGTACGCCCGCGCGAATCTGTCTGCCACACCGTCTCGCCGTTCGCGCGGGCGCACCCTCCGGGACGGGTGTGGGTGCTAACGGCGGTGCTAACAACAGGGTCGGACGATCTTGGACGGGGTGTGGACGTCCGAGAGTTCGCGGCGCTGGTCAGCGGGCACGTGGAAACATGCCTGGACGTCGTTGATCTTGCTTGTAAACAGAAGATTAGGGGTTCGTGTCCCTTCACCGGCTCCCATCGCAGGCCCCTCCCGACCTTTGAGTCCTTGGGCCCGTTACAACGCTGCGAGTTCACTGATAGGCCGTGGTGAAACCGGCGATGGCGGTGATGAGGCTCATGACTATGCCGTAGGCGAGAGCAGCTTTGAGTGGGATCAGATCAGATAGTGCGAGGGTGCTGGTGGGGTCAGTGCGGCGGTAGGTGAGATAGATGAGAGGGGGATAGAGGAGGGCGAAGGCGGTGGTGCCAATGATGAGGCCGACCGCGCGGAGGCGGCTGTCGGACTGGTCGCGGACGGCGGTGTTCACATCGAACCTGATCTTGGCGGCTTGGGCTGTCAGGTCTGCCGCCGCTGCGGGGTCGGACTTGGCTAGGCTCTGGGCCTTGGAATCGAGCGCGCTGGCGTGGGCGTGCTGCGCCTGCTGGAGCTGGGCCGAACCGGGCGGAGACTTCAACTCAAAGAGCGCGTGCTTGTCCAAGGCGAATCCGATGATCAGAAAGTAGACGATCGTTCCCCAGCCGAGCACTTTCAAGATCACTTCTCGCCGTGCGGCGCCGTCCATCTCCATGGAGAACCCTCCTGTTAGGCGCGTAGGGATCTACATTATGGGGATCTTCTGCTTTTCTTCCCGGAGAAGAAGGCAAGCCGACAGGTAGTGACGCAGCGCCGGGGTATTCCGTCGACGTCGTGGCAGCCCTGATCGTCAGCGAACTGTCCGACGATGCCCGCTGGACCAGACGGCATTCACGGCCGATGGATCGGGGCGACAGCGCACCTGGACAGGGGGCTGGCCGTGTCCAAAGCGCGAGCCTCGTGACCCGAGCCGCCCACCGGCCGGTGGACCGCGCCTTTGCCTGGTCGGCGTGCAGCGTGCGCAGGCTATTTATGATCTCCGGTGTGATAACCGAGCGCGCATAAGCCGCTCCCGGCCTTCCGGCCAGGGGGCAGCGGCGCTCACGCCGTTGGCATGGCTTGCCGCGCGCGCGGCCGATGTGCGCGGCGGCGGCTCCGGTCGCGTGACCGCCCGCGAGGCTGGGCTCGCTCTCGGCGAACGGGATGCTGCGGAGTTCAGCCACCGTAGGCCGATCCGGGCCCAGGCAATGGCTTCTGCTCGACACGATGCCTGATACGGAATCGTTGATACGGCGCTTTGGCCGACCCCCACCCTGCCGGCATGAGGACGAAGCCGCGGGCCGCGCCGCACCTAACCCGACTTGCGGTCCCTGCGCCGATTGAGGCAAGCGAAGAAAGCCTGAGAGGCCCTGATCACAAAGGAAGGGTCTCCGCCCCCCTGCAGCGACTGTGTTCCGATGAAGTTCGCGTTGGGATCCCGCCGTCGTTCATACTCGGCGTTGGTCTGCCCGGGAATGCGCTTCTCAGGTGCGGTCATCGTGCTCCAACGGTCGTTGTGGACCTCGCCTTATGGCGCGAGCCGCGGCTTCGTCGCTCTGACGCAATCCGCCCCCCTCTGGTTGCCCCGGCGGGGTGACTACGGCTACCGACCGCAGCCCTCGCGTCAGCGCCTGGGGAGCCGGTTCCAGTGCTCGCTTCGCGCCATGGCTGTGCATACGCGGCGCGGCGAGCCGCACCAGCTTCTGGCCCGGACCTACGCGATCGCTCATACCGGCAACCGGGTCGTGTTGATCAAGATGTTCCCGCGTCCTGACGCCGACGCAGCGGCGATCTTGTGCTGCGCCCGGCCCGTTAGCAGCCCGTACCTCCTGACACACTGGGCTCTGTGGCTGAACTCAACGGCATACCTGTCTCCCCGAATGAGCTCCAAGCACTGGCTCTGGTGAACTACGGTCACTTCACCTCGATGCGCGTGGAAGGCCAGCACGTCAGGGGCTTCTCACACCATCTGGAGCGGCTTGTTCGAGACTGCCGTGTGCTGTTCGGTCACGAGTTGGACCGCCAACAGGTCCGGGAGTACGTCAGACAGGCCACCGCCGGACGGGACGGCGTGTTCGTCGTGCGCGTGACGATCTACGATCCCGACCTCGAACTTGGCCACCCGGGAGCCCGAGCCAAACCGAAGGTCCTCGTCACGACCCGCCGGTCCGGGGCGTGGCCGATGGCGCCGATCCGGGTCCAGTCCGTCCCCTACGTGCGCGAGCTGCCTGAACAGAAGCACCTCGGCCTGTTCGGCACCCTCAGGCATCGCCGCAACGCCCAACTCGACGGATTCGACGACTGCGTCTTCACCGACTCGGACCTGTACGTCTCCGAAGGAGCAACGTGGAACATCGGGTTCTTCGACGGACAGCAAGTCATCTGGCCTAACGCCGAAGTGCTCACAGGCGTGACCATGCGCCTACTGCACGAGGTGCACGAAGCGACATCCATCGCCCCCGTCAACCTCTCCGACCTGCCCGGCATGGAAGCCGCGTTCGCGACCAACACGGCCATTGGAGTGCGCGCGATCACGGCCATCAACGAGGTGGAGTTCCCGGAAGAGCATCCGATTCTGGAGACCCTTCGCAAGGAATACGAAGAGATCCCGGCGGAAGCACTCTGAGAACCGTCCCGCTGTGGTGCGGGCGACGGTTGGACGACTGCGAAGCGGGGGCTCGCGACATCCAGCCTCCGAGGACCGGAGGGCGGGGCCGCGCGAAGCTGTCTGTCATTTCGTCTCGCCGTTCGTGCGGGTGCGCCGTCCGGGACGAGCGTGCAGCCGTCCAGAGGACGAGTCGGCGGCGGGACCGGCGCGCAGTGGGTGTCCACAGGCTGTCCATGCCCGTTCCTGACCGGCTCCTCCATATCTCGAAGTCGAAGGGACGCAGGCACAGGGGCCTCACATCGATCTCATGTGAGGCTGCGGGCCTATGGGGGCTGAGTCGGAGCGGGGCGTGTTCAGGTCGGCTGGGGTGGTGCTTTGGTGGTCAGCTTGGCGATCTGCTCTGCCAGCAGCATGACGAGCAGGCTGATCCCCACACCGCACAGCGTCCACAGCACTCGGTAGCCCTCAGCCGCGTAGTCGGAGGGCTGCGGAAGGTCCACCATGATCAGCACTCCCGCGGCGATGGCCGCGCTGTAGAGCGTGTAGCTGAAGAAGCGGATCCCCGCCGCGTGCATGAACAACACGAGCGCCACCACTCCGAGTCCGTGCTCCACCGCGAACAGCCGGAGTCCGTGTTCGCTCGCTGGAACCAGCAGTAGCAGCGCGGCTGCTGCGGCGCCGATCAACGCGCCCACAAGGCGCTGCGCGGCTATGAGCGTCGTCTGCTCCAGGCTCGGCTTCATCGCGATCATGGCCGCGATCGGGATCCAGACGCCGTGTGACAGGTTCAGTCCAAGCGCGAGCGCGACGGTGCCGGCGATGACCACGGCGCGGATCACCACGAACATGACCAGTGGTCGAGTCGGCTTCTTTCGCGAGGCGTCGCCCGGGATCTCCGCGAACGGCTGGGGCGAGTCCGCACGCCCGCGGATCAGCCACCAAATGAACGTCACGGCGATCCACAGCGCTGCCCCACCGGCCCAGGCGAGCACCTGAGCCCAGGTGTAGTTGGTGATGCGGGCGTGTTGATGGAGGTTGAACTCCAGTCCGATGACGACGATGAACCAGATGTTGAGTAGCAGGGCGTTGACGAGTCTGCGCACCCCGAATGCGACGGTCAGTCCGGCCGCGAGCGTGACCACGAAAGCCGCCAACACCGGCCAGCCCCAGGCCTCCCTCCCGATTCCGAACCCCAGCGCGGTCAGCCCTGCCCCGACCAGTGCAAAGGCGGAGATGTGCGCCACGCGATGTCCGTAACCGCCTCCCGGGTCGGACAGCGCAGCGAGAAGCAGGCCGAACAACGCGCTGAGAAGGTACTGCTCGTGCCCGATCGCCCAGAAGACGAACAGCGGCACCAGCCCGACGTCCAGAAACGCCACCGCCCGCGGCCAGTTGACGTCCGCGGGGTTGAGTTGGAACACCTCCGACAGCCAACTCATCACCCTCCGGCTGTGAACAGGCTGTCCTCCTCGTTCGGTCGCCCTGGTCATGGCCCGCCCCTGTCCGCCCGCCCGTCGCCGGGTATGCCGCTCCAAGTCCCCAACTTTGTGGAGGTACTGCTGGCGTACCCCGACCGAGCGCCCTTCTTCTCTTGGACGAGGATGGAGCCCAAGGGTGCCTCGTAGGGCTGCCCAGCAAGGTCAACAAACGATCTGGGCAGTTGTCGTGCTCTTGGAGCAGGGGTCTCTTTGCGCCCGGGCCGGCCGCCACGACCTACGGCACTTGGGCGACGCCGGCGAAAACGCGTAGCTCTCCCACCGGGGCACCGCCTTCGGGACGCCACGCCGCGACATCGACCAAGCCCGGCTCGAGCAACGGCAGCCCGCCGAACATTCGGCCGATCTCCCCACATGTGCGGAGCCGCGCGTCCGCCGACGATCCGGTGAACACCTTGCCGATGCGCTCGCGCAGCTCACTGCCGGCGCCGTCACCGGACACGTGTGTGATCACCACGTGCGAGCCGGGGGCCAGAGCGTGGGCGTAGGCGGCCACGAGCCCGGCCGGGTCGTCGCCGTCGCCGATCAGATGCAGCACGTTGACGAAGAGCAGCCCGACCGGCTCTGACAAGTCCAGATGCTCGCCTGCGCCCTTGAGCACCGCGTTGGTGTCGCGGATGTCGGCCGACAGGAAGGTTGAACCCGAGTCGGGGGCGAGGAAGGCGCGGCCGTGCGACAGGACGATGGGGTCGTTGTCGACGTACACGGTCTTGGTGTCGGCGGCTGCGGCCTGGGCGACCTCGTGCGTGTTCTCCACCGTCGGCAGGCCGGCGCCGAGATCGAGGAACTGGCGGACACCCAGTCCGGCCAGGTGGCGGACCAGCGCCGTAGGAAGGCCCGGTTCTGCCGGACAGTGTCGCGGATCTCTGGAGCGATCTCCAGCAGCATCTCCGCGGCCCGCCGGTCCACGGCGTGGTTGTCCTTGCCGCCGAGGACGTAGTCGTAGACGCGCGCGGCGCTGGGACGGTCGACATCGACATCGGAGGGGGACATGTGCACGAATGCTGCCACGGGACTTACCGGCAGAAACAATGCTGTGACCGGACGTGGTCGAAATTCGTTCGGACTGCGGATGCGGTCCCGGGTCCTGGCGCGGCTGACTGCGCCATCCCCTAACGCTGGAGGACTCATAAACAAAGGTCGCGCGATCAGGATGATGAACGGCGACGAAGATTATGACGACGACTCCAGCGTGATGATGACACCGACCTTCGGGCCTGCAAGCGCTGGGCGCAGGGCCGGTCAGCGGTCCTGCGCCCGTCCGTCGCGCGTCAGCGATCGGGGTCGACCGGTCTCACGTCTTCTTCTGCCCTTTGGCCTGGCCGGCGCTCGCAGGAGTCCTCCGGCTGGTTCCCCGACTGGTGCCGGGGTGCTCCATGGCCTTGAGGATTTCGGGAGCCAGGGCCTCCGCCAGCGCCGGGGCCAGGGCATCGGCCAGGGAGGACGCGAGGACCTCGACGAGCAGGAGCCGCTCGAGCGTCAGGCCCGTCGGTCCCGCCGTCGATGCCGATGTCATCGCCGTCTCGATCAGTTTCGCCTTGGAATCCCCACCGCGCGCGCGAGCCTTCGTGGTCTGACCGCCCTCGTTGAGGATTTCCCGGATCAGATCGTCGACCAGTGACTCGATTGGATCCTGACCAGCCGACTGGCCGGATTCCTCGGACGCCATGAATTGCTCCTCTGCGGTTGTTGCGATCAGTCCCCCGGTCACCGGGTTCCGGCGACCGGGGGACGTTGTGCCTGCGGCCCGATGTCCTTGTCAGCGCTTCGCGAGCGCGGCGAGCAGGAGCGGGTGCTCGATGATGCCCTCCCCGTCCTGTTCCCGGCGGCGCATGAGGGCGGCGAGCAACAGCGGGTGCTCGATCGCGGGCTCGGCGGCCTCCTCGCGACGGGAAGCAAGCGCAGCGAGCAGGACCGCCTCGATCGCGCGCTCCTCGCCTTCGCCCTCCTCGACGGACGGGGCCCGCTCTGCTGTCGTCGTCACGAAAGTCTCCTTCCCATGTGGGTGACAGTATCCGTACTTCGTTGGCAGAATTCCCCCGACAAACGGCACACTATGCAGTGCAACCAAGTCGCAGCCCATCTATTGACCGGCGCATTATCGTGGCCGCTAAGGTGCCATTTCTCGGCATTGGTGCTGCCAAATTGCGCTAAAGAAGTGACGGGTCGCGGGCGCTTGCCGGTCACGGCGCCGGATGCGCCGTCCCTGCGAGCCCTGGGAGATGACCGAATCGGACGCTCCCGACCGAGTGGTGGTGTGCTCCTTGGCGTGCAGCGCTGGGTACGGGGATCCATGCAGAGCTGTTGAGCCGTCACACTGGGCGAGTTCGACTTTGGGGGTTTGATGCGTGCAGGCGTCGTGGTCGCCGCGCACCCCGGCGTGGAGGAGCTCGCCGTGCGGGCCGAGGAGTTGGGCTTGGACAGCTTCTGGGTCAACGACACCCCTATGGTCCACGGTGCCCCTTTCATCGCCCTGGGACTGTGCGCGAAAGCCACCAGCCGCATCAGGCTCGGCATCGGCGTGACCTCACCGGCGCTGCGCTCGGCCCCGGCCGCCGCCAGCGGGCTCGCCAGCCTCAATGCCCTGGCTCCGGGCCGGATCATCTGCGGAGTCGGCACCGGGAACACCGCCCGGCGCACCCTGGGGATGCGGCCGACCACGGCGGCCACGCTGGAGAACTTCACCGCCGCACTGCAGGACCTGTGCGCCGGACGCCCGACCGAGTACCGCGAAGGTGACCGGCGTCGCGACATCCGGTTCCTGCACGCCGGGGCGCACGTGAACACCGCCGACCCGATCGAGTTCGTCGTCGCCGCGCAGGGCGGACCGAAGGCCGCCGCCGTAGCCGGCCGCCGGGGCGCCGGCCTCATCTCCTTCGGCCTGCTGGACCCCGCCGCGTGGCGAGCGTTGCACGACGCCCGCCGCACGCCGGTGGCGCCCCGCGACCCCGACTCCCGGGTGAACTCCTATGTGGTCACCGCGCTCCACGTACTCGACGAGGACGAGGACCCGCACGGCGACGCGGCCCGGGACGCGACGGGCCACCTCGTCCTGTCGCTGCTGGCCTTCGCCGCCGACACACCCGCCTTCGCCGAGCGGCTCGGTCCCGCCGAACGCGAGGCGGTGCGGCGATTCCTCGACCGGCGCGGCACCACCGCCACCGCGCCGGACAGGCACACCAAGCTCTACCCCAACTACCTCGGACGCATCGCACCGCAGGATCGGGACCTGGTCCTGCCTCCGCTGATGAACACCCTGGCCCTTGTCGGCACCCGCGCCGACCTCCTCACCCGCATCACCACTCTGGAACAGGCCGGCGTCGACGAACTCCTCATCCAGCCAGTGATCGACCCACCCGCCGAAATGGCCCAGCTCGCGAACCTCCTCACCTGACTGGGCCCGCCGGTCGTGCGCACGCGTGGAGGCGTGCGAATCCCCGCCGGTGAATATGGACGAGACGTAAGGCCGTGAAGGTCTCTGCTGATCAACTCTGCACGTCCTTCGTGACGGTGATGCCCGTGTGCCCGAGGATCTCCGGGACCACGTGAAGGGGCGTCCCCGGCGCCGGCATCAGCGAAGCCCCCGATTGCCGCAGCTCATGCGGATGCCAATGAGCGAGTCCCACCCGCTTGGCGAGCTTGGAGAACGCGGGGGTGAGAACGTGTACGAGAAGGTGCCTGGGGCGGTAGGCGTGCTCGCCGCGGACGTGGCGGATCGCCCGTGACCTCAGCCATGACAGGGTCCAGCCAGGCTGTCCAGGTCCGGACCTCGTGCTCATGTCTTCAAGGGTGGTACGGGGGCTCAGTACGCTGGCCTTATGCGGATTGTCGCGGTTGCCGATACGCACACCTATCATCGCGAGCTCGCTGTTCCCGAGGGGGACGTCTTTGTGCACGCCGGTGACCTGTGCCGGCGCGGCAAGGACCTCAGAGAACTCGAGGACGCCGCGGACTGGATTCAGGACCTTCCGCATCGGACGAAGGTCGTCGTCGCAGGCAACCACGACTGGATGTTCCTGGACGAGCCCGGACGGGCTCGGGCCGTCCTGGCCGACCGCGGCATCCGCTATCTGGAGGACAGCGGAACAGAGATCGACGGCGTCACGTTCTGGGGCAGTCCCTGGCAGCCGGAGTTCAACGAGTGGGCGTTCAATCTTCCCCGAGGACGTCCGCTCGCCGAGAAATGGGCGATGATTCCGGACGGCGTCGACGTCCTCGTGACGCACGGGCCTCCGCTCGGAATCGGTGACGCGAACGCCTATCCCGGACGCCACGGGTGCGAGGACCTGTTGGTCCGGGTGCGGCAGATCCGTCCCAAGCTGCACCTGTTCGGTCACATCCATCAGGACGGGGGCCTCTGGCGGCACGGGGAGACGACTTTCGCCAATGTCACCACGTGGGAGTGCGAGCGCGGCCCGACTGTCGTCCGCTTGGAGGCCTCGGGCGCCGTGGGCGAGAGGGTGCCACCGGCACGAACCCGCTGAACCGAACTTGGCGCGCTCCCAGGGGGTACAGGCGAGGGGCTCTGCGCCGGGTGTACCGCTTACCGGTCGGCTGCGGATGGCGGGGCGGGAGTAGGAGCCCAGGCCGGTGGTTCGATGCCGCGGATCTCCACTTCTGGGTTGATCAGGTGCAGGCGGTACACCAGGCCTCGGAAGTCCTCAGTGACGCCTCTGGAGGGGCGGGTGCCGCGGAACCTGTGACGCGGGTCGGGGAGGTAGGTCATGGTCTGCCAGATCCGGAACCCTCCGTCGTTCCAGCGGACCCGCGCGAAGCCGAATCCTCTGCGGGCGCCTGCGGAAAGGCCGATCTCGGTGAAACGCCGCACCTCCACCTCGATGTGCTGCCCAAGTCCGGTGACCGTCAGACGGCCATCGTTCGTCAGTACGACGTCCCGTGCGAGGAGGACGCTCGGGACGAGGACCGCCACACTGACCACAATCGGCGAAGCCAGGTAGGACGGAGTTCCCGCTTGCGTGGCCAGCCAATACAGCGGAAACAGGGCAGACGCCACTACGACTGTGATGAGCGCGGCAATGTATGGCGGCAGGTAGGCGCGATAGTGAAGAGAGCGCCCGCCCGCTTCGTCACTCTGTGCCATCGACCCAACTCCATCAGGTCCGGGGATCCCCACAGCACCAACCTGACATGGCGCAGAGCGCTCGACAATCCTCGGCGGCCGCGACGAAGCCCGTGGCATCTACTGCTGGTCGTCGGCCTTGGTGGTCCAGTGGGGGTCGATACGGTTGAGCCAGGCGTCTTGGTCATCCGCCAGGGGCTGGTCCAGGGGCAGCGGCAGGAAGCGGCAGGCGAAGGTCAGCCCGGCGTCGTCCCCATCGCCGCTACGGCATGGCTCCACGCGTCTTCCGTGGTCGCGGGTGCCTGAAGGTGGAAGTACGTGGTCCTGCGCGGCCGATGGGTCGCGGGGTGGGGCCTGGCGTCCACGGCGATCTGCTCGACCACGGAGACGGTGTGCAGGCCGGTCTCTTCGACGACCTCGCGCAAGACGGCCTGTTCCAGGTCCTCGCCGGGACGGACGCCGCCGGCGGGGACCTGCGCACCGGCTTGCGGCATGCCAACGTGGTCGAAGACGAGGAGTTCGGGGACGGCCCCATGTCTGATCACGTAGGCGGCGACACGGGTCCTGGGTCGGGTCATCCGAGCATTGTGGCTCTTTCGGGTTCGCACCTGATGCCGCGCCGGCCGCCGATCGTCCAAGGCCGTCCGGCCGGTTGGGGAGGCCGGCCGGACGGCGGTTCGGAGCGGGGGCCGAGTCGTGTGTCAGCCCCAGGCGACCAGGTCGACGGTGTCGTTGTCGGACTCCGGCTCCTCCAGGGGGTGGCCGGGGGGAAGCGGACGGGCCTTGCCCTCTTCCGCGTCGATCAGTATGGCCACGTCGTGGGTGTTGTTGATCCAGGAGGAGACGTTGTTGGCGGCCGTGTCGTCGCCCATGGGCAGGTCCATGAGGGCGACCCTGTAGCCGGCGCCGATGCCGTAGGCCGGGCCCTGCCGGTTGTAGTCGCGGTAGAGGCAGAGGGTGGCCAGGGGGCAGGCCTCGCCGTCGTTGAGCTGGACGACGCCGGGCGGCAGGTCCGCCTGGGCCGGGGCGGCGGCCTGCGCGGCCGTCGAGACGGCGGAGCCGGTCACGGTCGCGCAGGTGGCCAGGGCCGTCGCGGATATCAGTAGGCGCGCTTTCCAGTTCGCCATTGGGGGGATCTCCGTTTCGTGTGAATCGTTGTGCGGCAGGAGTGACGCCGCGCGACTACATTTGCACGGAGAGTGAGAAGTGCACCAGATTGCAGTGGTGGCCTTATGCGGTCACTTGATTACTTTCCGTGGCTCTTTGCTGGTGGTGCGTTGCCTGATAAGCGGGGAGCGGTCACGCGGTGCTTCACTGTGCGTAGCTCGATGGCCGGAGGGTCAGGGGCCGCACAGGGCGGCCGGGAGGGCTTCCTCCATGGCCTTGTCCAGGGTGGGGCCGCCGCCCGGGTTGAGGTTGACCATGACGGTGGCCTGCCTGCCGTCCGTCGTGGCGCCTGTGCGGACGCTGAAGCCGAGCATGTCGCCATCGTGTCCCCAGAAGCCGTCCTTGCAGGTGGACGAGTTCTTGCCGGGAATCCACTCCAGCCCCAAGCCGTACTCGGAGTGTGAGGTGCGTCCGGTGGGACGGGTCGCCAGCATTTCCCGCATCTGGGCCGGCTTCAGCAGGCGTCCCCGGAGGAGGGCCGACATGAAGCGGTCGAGGTCCGAGGCGCTGGAGATCATGCCGCCTCCGGCTCCGGCCACGGTCGGGTTGAGGCGGGTGATGTCCACCGGTTCGGATTCCGGCCGCACGTACCCGTGGGGGTGCGGGCCCGGGATGCCGGGAGCGTCCGTCGGGACGAAGGTGTCGTGCAGTCCCAGCGGACCGATCACGCGGCGGCGGATCTCCTTGCCGTACGGATGCCCGGTCACGCTCTCGATGATCATCCCGGCCACGAGGTAGTTGGTGTTGGAGTACCCCCAGCCGTCGCCCGGCTTGAACTCCCGCTGGTGCGGGAGGGCGATGTCCAGCAGCTCCCGCGGCTCCCAGTGCCGGAGCGGGTCCTTGAGGATCTCCAGTGGCGACATGTAGTCCAGGACGTCCGGCAGTCCGCTGGTGTGCTGGAGCAGCTGGCGGACGGTGATCTCCCGCCCGTCGTTGTCCGCGCCGTGCACCACGCCGGGCAGGTACCGCTCGACCGGGGCGTCCAGGTCGACGCGGCCCTCGCCGACGAGCTGCAGGACGACGGTCGCGACGAACGGCTTCGTCAGGCTGCCGATCCGGAAGCGGCTGCGGGGGTCCACCGGCGCGCCCGTCCTGATGTCGGCGACCCCGCCGGTGGCCGTCACGCTGCCGTGCCGGTCGTGGAACTCCACGAGTGCGCCGGGAGCGCCGTCCGGGCCGCTGAGGCTTTCCACCACCTGCCGCAGGCGGACGGGGCCGGTCGCCTCCGCCGGGGAGGCCGAGGCCGTGACCGCCAAGGCCAGGGCGATCGCCGTCGCGCGTACTCCGTTTCTTCTGATCATGGACGGGACGATAGGAAGCGGCGGGCCGAGCGCGCATCGGGCGCGTGAGCCATCCGTGCCCTCACCCGTGATGGGGAGCCCCGCATGGGTTGTCGGGGATTCGGGCGGTTCCTACGGTTGAGGTATGGACCAACGGGGTGTGCGGGGGCCAGGGGCGGTCGAGGCTTTCCGGTGGTGGGGGCGGATGGCCCGGAATCCGCTCGACACGTACAACGCCCTCGCCAGACGTTATGGGGACGCCGTCCGGGTGCCGTTCGGACGGAACCGGGCGTTCTTCCTGCTCTCGCGTCCCGAACACGCCGAACGGATCCTGGTCGCCAACCAGGACAACTACGTCAAGGCGTTCACGTATCGGCCGCTGCGGGCCGTCCTCGGGGACGGGCTCCTGACGAGCGAAGGCGATATCTGGCGGCAGCACCGGCGGGTCGTGCAGCCGGTCTTCGCGCACCGGCATGTCAGCGGATTCGCACCGCAGATGGTCGAGACGGCTGCTCAGGTCGTCGGACGGTGGCCCGACGACGTGACCCTGGACGCGGCAGGGGAACTGCGTCGGCTCACGTTGGGCATCGTGGGGCGGGCCCTGTTCGGCAGCCAGCTCGAAGGGGAGGCCGAGAGGACGGGGCGGGCGCTTGAGGCGCTCCAACGCGGTGCCGTGGTCGGGACCTTCATGCCAGGGGTGACCGCTAAGCGCGCGGTGTATCAGCGGGTACCGGGCCTTGGGAGCGCGCTGGAGTACCTGGACGGGATGGTGCAACGGGTCGTCGGGGGCTCGTCCGGCGGCGAATTGCTGAATCTCCTAGAAGAGAGCGGCCGGTTCACCGAGGCGGAGCTGCGCGACGAGGTCCTGACGCTGCTGCTCGCCGGGCACGAGACCACGGCGGCCTCGCTCGCCTGGACGTTCATGCTCCTGTCGAAGTACCCGGCGGCCCGGGACCGCCTGGAGGACGAGGTGGACGAGGTCCTCGGCGGCAGGGAGCCGAAGGCCGAGGACGTCGACCGGCTGCCGTGGACGAAGGCCGTCCTGTCGGAGGCGATGCGGCTCTGCCCGCCCGCGTGGACCATCGAACGCGACGCCCTGGAAGGCGACGACGTCGCCGGGGTGGAGGTGCCGGCCGGCTCGACGATCGCCGTTCCGCCCTACCTGATCCATCGCAACGCCGACGTCTGGCCCAATCCGGAGGGCTTCCAGCCGGAGCGCTTCATGGGCGAGCAGAAGCACCCCCGGTACGCGTACCTGCCGTTCGGCGGCGGGCGCCGCATCTGCGTGGGCGCCGGTTTCGCGATGCTGGAGGCGACCCTGGTCCTCGCCACCATCACCCGCACGCACCGGCTCGACCTGGTGCCGGGCGTGCCCGTGCCCAGCCGGGCGGAGATCACGTTCCGTCCTGCCGGGCCCGTGCCGATGCGGGTCATACGAAGGTAGCTCCCTTGCTCAGGCGGGCCGGATGTTGTGGTTGCGGTGGAACACGTTCTGCGGGTCGTAGGCCCTCTTGACCTCGCGCAGCCGCCGGAGGTTCTCGGGGGTGTAGGCGGTGGCCGTCCTGGACGGGTCGTGCAGGAAGTTCAGGAACGAGCCGCCGGTCGCATGGGCGGCGAGCGGTGCGGCGTCTGCCGGGGAGCCGTCGATGGTGAGGGAGAACGGGACGTCCCGGTGCCCGACCGGGCCGGCGTCCGAGGCGGGACTGGCCATGGCGCCGCCCCAGTGCCGGACCTCGATCCCGGACGCGCCGCTGTGGGCGATAGCGGAGATGAGGGCGTCGGGCAGGTCGTCGTAGAGGTGGAAGTGCAGGGGCGCCGTGCCGCCCAGCGACTCGGTCTCGGCGTAGGGCATCGTCCGGAAGTCGTCGTGCAGCGGCGGGCCCGCGGCCTCCAGTAGGGAACGCAACGCGCGCGCGCCGTCTTCGGCGGGTCCCGCGTAGACGCCGCGGACGGCGACGACCCGCCCGTGGTCCGCGTGGTTCGTCAGCGCCACGGAGACCGTGAGCGAGTCGGGACGCGTGGGCGCCTCGTCCCGGAAACGGGTGAGAACGTCGGCGGCGCCCTCGGCGGGGAACAGCGCGACCCCCGCGTAGACCGTCGAGACGGGGTGGAGCCGGAACTCCAGCGACGTGACGACGCCGAAGTTGCCGCTGCCGCCGCGCAGCGCCCAGAACAGGTCGGGGTGGTGGTCGGCGTCGGCGGCGAGGTGCCGGCCGTCGGCGGTGACGAGTTCGGCGCGCAGCAGGTGGTCGGCGGCGAATCCGAACCGGCGCGACAGCCAGCCGACGCCGCCGCCGAGGGTGTAGCCGGCGACGCCGACGGAGGCGTGCGAGCCCGACAGCGGCGACAGGCCGAGCGGCGCGGCCGCGGCGATCACGTCGCTCCAGCGGGCGCCGGCCTCGGCGCGGGCGACGCGGCGGGACGGGTCGACGAGCACGCGGGACATGCGGGACGTCCTCAGCAGCAGCCCCTCGTCCGGCGGGACGACCGTGCCGTGCCCCGTGGCCTGGACGGTCAGCGGCAGCCCGCGCTCGCGGGAGGCGAGGATCGCGGCGCGGACGTCCGCCACGCCGGTGGCGTCGACGGTCAGCGGCTCGGCGGTGCGGGTGCGGATGGCGGTGTCCATGGCGGCTTCCTTTCGGAGGATTTTTCTCCACTTATTCCCACGGTAACACTGACTGGAGGTTCTGTCTCCACTTAGTTCGGCACCATCCCGGCGCCGTCGCGGCCGAAGCTATAGTCACACTTCTTGATAGTCAATGATCGTGACTAATATGGAATCGGAGGATGGACCTCCACTACGCTGGGGCCATGGGTGCGAAGCAGCGGCCGCTGCGGGCCGACGCGCGGGACAACCGCGACCGGATCCTCGCCGCCGCCCGTGAGGTGTTCGTCGAACAGGGTCCGGGTGCGCCGCTGGAGGAGGTCTCGCGGCGCGCGGGCACGGGCATCGCCACGCTCTACCGGCGCTTCCCCGACCGGCAGGCGCTGACGAGGGCCGTCGCCTTGGACGCGCTAGAGCGCACCAGGGACGAGGTCAAGCGCGCGCGGGACGACGAGCCGAGCGCCTTCGCCGCCCTCGTCCGCTACATGCACCGCGTCCTGGACATCCGCATCGGCGCCGTGTTCCCCGTCCTGCTGGACCACATCCCCTTCGACGACGAGGAGATCGTCGCCACCCGCGACGACGGGGTCACCGTCATGCAGGAACTCGTCGCCACGGCCCAGAAGGACGGCGACCTGCGTCCGGACGTCACCCACGGCGATATCGGGATGCTGCTCGTGCGGCTGTCGCGCCCGCTGCCGGGCCCGATGCCGCGGGAGACGGCCGAGGAACTGGCGCACCGGCACCTCGACCTGATCATCGACGGCCTGCGGGCCGGCCGCCCCGGAGAGTCCGGCCGCCCGGAGGGGCTCGGCGGCCCGGCGCTGACCTTCGAGGACCTGCGCTCCATGGGGGACGGCCCGGCCAGGTGACGTCCCGCCCGGAATGGGCACAGGCAGGGGCATGAACATCACAGGCATCATCACCGCGATCGTCATCGGTGCGATCATCGGGGCGCTCGGCCGGCTGCTGCTGCCCGGTCGCCAGCCCATCGGCGTCCTCATGACCGTGATCGTCGGTATCGTCGCCGCCCTCATCGGGACGGCCGTCGCGCAGCAGGTCGGTGTGGCCACGACCAACGGGATCGACTGGATCGAACTGGTCTTCCAGATCGGCCTGGCGGTGATCGGCGTGGCGATCGTCGCGGCTTTCCGGCGCAGGCATGATCGCGGCCATCGGCGCTACGAACGCTGACGCCGTCCCCGTCTCCTCCGCCTGACCTGGGCCGTCGCGGCCGCCGCCTCCCCGCGGCGGCCTTCTGGCCGTCTCCGGCCGCGGCCATGCGGATCTCGTCAAACGCCGCTTGCGGCAGGCGAAACTTTGATCTCATAGGGCGATTGAAAGGATGCGGAGAGTAACAGAAGGTCAGGGGGAGACCGTATGGCGGGGAGAGTCGCGTCCGTCGCGGGGTACGACAGGTTCCTGCTTCTGCGCAGGCGTTTCCGGCGGGCGGCGGTGGTGGTCACGGCCGGGTTCCTCGGGTGGTATCTCGTCTTCGTCGGGCTGGCCGCGTTCGCGCGCGGCTTCATGGCGCGGACGGTCGCCGGGCACATCAACGTCGCGCTGCTGCTGGGGCTGCTGCAGTTCGTCTCGACGTTCGCATTGACCTGGGGCTACCTGGCGTACGCGCGCCGCCGGCTCGACCCGCTGGCCGGTGAGCTGCGGTGACCGGGCGGACCCTGACCTTCGGCCTGTTCCTGGCGTTCGTCCTGATCACGCTGGGGATCACGGTGTGGGCGCGGGCGACCACGCGCGGCGCCGACGACTTCTACGCGGGCGGCCGGACGTTCACCGGCCCGCAGAACGGGGTCGCGCTCGCCGGCGACTACATGTCGGCCGCGTCCTTCCTCGGCATCGCCGGGATCATCGCGCTGAACGGGTACGACGGGTTCCTGTACTCGATCGGGTTCCTGGTGGCGTGGCTGCTCGCGCTGCTGCTGGTCGAACTGGTCCGCAACGCGGGCCGGTTCACGATGGGGGACGTGCTGGTGCGCCGGGTGCGGCGGCAGGCGCCGGTGCGGCGGGCCGCGGCCGTCTCCACCGTGACCGTGTCGGTGTTCTACCTGCTCGCGCAGATGGTCGGGGCCGGTGCCCTGGTGTCGCTGCTGCTCGGCATCCACCGCGGCGAGCGGTTCCTCGGGATGGACGCGGGCACCGCCAAGACCGTCACGATCGTGGTGGTGGGCGCGCTGATGATCCTCTACGTGGCGTTCGGCGGGATGAAGGCCACCACCTGGGTGCAGATCATCAAGACCGGGCTGCTGATGGCGGGGGCGGCGGTGCTGGCGGGGCTGGTGCTCGGCAGGTTCGGGTTCGACCCGGGGGCGATGCTCGGGTCGGCCGCCGACGCGAGCGGGAAGGGCGAGGCGTTCCTGCGCCCCGGGCTCCAGTACGGGCGGGACGTCCCGGGCGACGCCTACCGCACCGTGGTCAACAAGCTCGACTTCATCAGCCTCGCGCTCGCCCTCGTGCTCGGCACGGTGGGGCTGCCCCACGTCGTCGCGCGCTTCTTCGCCGTCCCGGACGGGCGCGCCGCGCGCACGTCGGTGTCGTGGGCGATCGGCCTCGTCGGCGTCTTCTACCTGATGACGCTCGCGCTCGGCTTCGGCGCGGCGGCCCTGGTGGGACGGTCCGCGATCGTCGCGCAGGACCCGTCCGGCAACACCGCGGTGCCGCAGCTCGCGCGGGCCGTCGGGGAGCACGTCGGCGGACGGGCCGGCGGGGACGTCCTGCTGGCGTTCATCGGGGCGGTGGCGTTCGCGACGATCCTCGCGGTGGTGTCCGGGCTCGTGCTGGCGTCGTCGACGTCGCTGGCGCACGACTACTTCGGACAGGTGCTGATGCTCGGCCGCCCGCGCGAGTCGCAGGAGGTGGCGGTCGCGCGGTTCGCCTCGTTCCTCGTCGGCTCGCTGGCGATCGTCCTGGCGGTGGTCGCCCGCGACCTCAACGTGGCGTTCCTGGTGGCGCTGGCGTTCGCGATGGCGGCCTCGGCGAACGTCCCGGTGATCGTGCTGTCGCTGTTCTGGCGCCGGTTCAACTCCGCCGGGGTCGTCGCGGGCATCTACGGCGGGCTGGTGGCGTCGCTGGTGCTGGTCTTCTTCTCGCCCGTCGTGTCCGGCAAGATCGACCCCGTGACGGGGCAGAGCCTGTCGCTGTTCCCCGCGGGCGTCGACTTCCACCTGTTCCCGTTGGAGAACCCGGGCCTCGTCTCCATCCCGATCGGCTTCGCCTGCGCGGTCGCCGGCACCTTCGCGGGACGCGAGAAGGCCGACCGGGAGCGCTACGACGCCCTCTCGGTGCGGGCGCTGACGGGTGCGGGATCACAGTGACCTGGGCGGTCCGTCCGGGTTAGCATGCCCTGCCCGGTTTGATTACCCGTGGGTACGGAAGACTGATCCGGGAAGATCCGCGCTGTCCAGGACCGTGCCCTAATGTGCCGAGTGCCCGGGCCAGGGGCGGTTCGCGTGGCAGAATGTCACCCGCCGTGGAGCGCGGCGGTCTGCCGGAGGGAGGGGCGGCGTGTCCGAAGCCGGTCGGCGTCGTCCGGCGCATGCCCGACCGGCCGAGCCGCTGCTCCGGCTCGGCGCCCGGACGACCGCGGTCCTCACCGTCCTCACGCTCGGCGCGGCCGTGGCCGTGCCCGCGGCGATGGTCTCCGGCAGCCCGGCCAGCGGGCAGACGGTGCGCGGGGCTTCCGCGGGCGCCGTCGCCGGGCGGCTGCTGAACGCGCCGACCGACCAGATCCGCTCCCGCGAGTGGCACCTCGACGTCCTGCGCGCGCAGAAGGCGTGGCGGTACTCCAGGGGACGCGGCGTCACGGTCGCCGTCCTCGACACCGGCGTCGACAGGCGCCACCCCGACCTCACCGGGCGCGTCGTCACCGGCCCCGACCTCACCGGCGGCGTGCGCCGCCCCGGCAGCCGCTACTGGGGGCTGCACGGGACGTCCATGGCCAGCATCATCGCCGGCCACGGCCACGGCCCCGGGCTGTCGCAGGGCATGATGGGCGTCGCGCCGCTCAGCAACGTCCTGTCCATCCGCGTCACGCTGGAGAACGACGACCCGCTGCGCCGCGACAGCGGGCAGCAGCCGGGCGCCGGCGGCGACCGCGACGCCGTGGCCCAGGGCATCCGGTACGCCGTCGACCACGGCGCCGGCATCATCAACATGTCGCTCGGCGGCGGCCGCCAGGCCTACGACGGCACGCCCTCGCAGGAGAAGGCGATCCGGTACGCGCTCTCCAAGGGCGTCGTGCTCATCGCCTCGGCGGGCAACGACGGCTCCGGCGCGAACCGCAAGAACTTCCCCGCCGCCTACCCGGGTGTGATCGCCGTCGGCGCGCTCGACCGTCGGCTGCGCCTCTGGAAGGACAGCAACCGGCGCTCTGGCGCCGCCGTCTGCGCGCCCGGCGTCGAGATCGTCAGCGCGGACGCCAGCAACGGCTACGTCGTCGGGACGGGCACCAGCGCCTCGTCCGCGATGGTCGCCGGGGTCGCCGCGCTCGTCCGCTCCCGCTACCCGAGACTCAGCCCCGAGGAGGTCAGGCGGGCGCTCCTCCAGGGCTCGCCGGCCCGGCCCGGCCATCCCACCGGCTCGCCCGAATGCCGCGGGACGGTCGACGCG
This sequence comes from Actinomadura sp. NPDC000600, assembly GCF_040492135.1. Taxonomy (NCBI): domain Bacteria; kingdom Bacillati; phylum Actinomycetota; class Actinomycetes; order Streptosporangiales; family Thermomonosporaceae; genus Actinomadura; species Actinomadura sp. NPDC000600. The sequence continues at coordinate 22,847 of NZ_JBEUPD010000011.1, read as the reverse complement.
GTGCGGACCCTCGTCGCCGCCAACCAGATCAACAAGACCTCCAGCGGACCGGTGGAGACGCCGCCGCCCCCGGCCCCGACGCCGCAGCCCGCCGCGCAGCCGGTCGGCCGCGACTCCGGCTTCCTGTTCCCGCTCGTCCTCGGCGGCGGCGGGGTGCTGGTCGTCCTCGGGCTCGTGCTCGGCTGGCGGCAGCGGCGGCGCCCGGAGGACGACGACGGGGACGCCGACGCCGTCGCCGACTACGGCCTGCCGTCCGCCCCGTCCGCGCCGCGCGAACCCGTGGCCGCCGGCGCCCCGGCCGTGCCCGCCGGTGCGTACGAGGCGCCCGCGGTCGCGCCGGTCAGCTCGCCGCTCTTCCAGAGCAACGAGGTCTACCAGGCGCCCGCCTTCACGGAGGAGGCCCCGCCGCACGAGGCATTGCCGCAGGAGGCCGTGCCGCTGGACGCCCCGATCTGGGACGTCCCGCCGCCGGACCCCGGCCCCGCGGGTTTTGCTCCGCCGGACGCAGGGTTCGCTGCGCCGGAGGCAGGGTTTGCTGCGCCGGAGGCAGGGTTCGCTGCGCCGGACGGAGGGTTCGCTGCGCCGGAGGGCGGTTTCGCTCCTCCGGACGCCGGTTTCGCCGAGCCCGCGCCATCGTCCGGCTGGGACGGGAAGCTCCCGCCGCCGATCGAGCCGAAGCAGCCCCCGGTCATGCCGGGCGAGCTGCGCCCGTTCGTCCCCGGCGAGTTCGCCGCGGGCGGGCACGGCACGCGCAACGGGCACGACCCCCTCAACGGGCATGACCCTCTGAACGGGCATGACCCCCTGAACGGGCACGACCCTCTCAACGGGAACGGGCACAACGGCGGCGGGCTCAACGGCTCGGCGCGCGAGGAGCCGTCCGTCCTCGACGACGACGAGTGGGAGGCCTTCCGCCGGGGCGCGCTCGACACGCCGGACCTCCCCGAGACCGGGACGACGGCTCCGCTCGCCGCGGTATCCCCGGAACCCCCGAACGAGCCGCCGCCCCCGCACGTACCTCCCGAGGACGAGGGGCCCCTGGGCGGGTTCCCCGACGTCCCGCTGCCCGGTCCGGGCGATGCCGAACCGCCGGAAGGGCCTGTCCCGCCGCTGGGCACGGCCGACGACGAGCCGCGCGGGCGGCACTCGAAGCCGCCGCGCCCCGCCGACGACGAGGACTACCGGCCGCCCTGGTGGTGAGCGCGGTACTCCGGCGGGCGTAGCGCGAGTGCCTCCGGCCAGGCGATGCGGGCCCCCGTACCCGTCGCCGAGCATCGACTTATCCGAACACAGGAAGGGTCGATGAACGATGGTGACGACGTTGGTGACACAGGCGGCCGCGATGCACCCGGGCGGCTGGAACGACGGGGACGCCCCCGCCTTCTGGCCGGTCTTCCCGGTCATGTTCGGCCTGTTCTGGCTGGCGGTCCTGGGCACCGCCTTCTACTTCATCCGCCGGCGGGTGCACGACGGCGCCGCGGCGGCCAAGGCGGCGGCCGACCCGATGACCAAGGCGCGGTCGGTGCTCGCCGAGCGCTTCGCCCGAGGCGAGATCGACGAGGACGAGTACCTCACCCGCATGTCAGCCCTCCGCAACAGCGACTGACCGCGAACGGCGCCAGTGTGGGCCCACCCCACACTGGCCCCGTCAGAACGATCGCCGCTTCAACTCCCTCGCTGTATGCGGCCGTTGTCCGACGCCGTGGAGGCCAAGGTCACAGCGCGGCATCGTCAACGAATGGCTTGGCTGCCTTGGCGGAATTCGCAGCCCCTGACTGTACGGCCTTGGGTCCGGCGTCGCGGCACCCACCTAGCCTGGAGGGACGTGGATCGAGACAGGAAGTGAGTGATGTGCCCCATCCCGACGGCAAGGCAAAGGATGACCGGGTGTTCACTGTGGCCGTGAGGCTGCTCAGTGAACTTGGGTACGACGGCGTCACCAACAGGATGATCGCCGATGCCGCGGGTGTCGGTGTGGAGACGGTGGTCGAGCGCTACGGTGGCAAACACGCCCTTTACCTGACCGTATTCAAGCGCGCTCTGCAGCGGCGCATCGACTGGGTGCAAGCGGTTGAGGCCGTCTACACGCCGGATCTCGACGGTTTCACCCGGCTGCTCGACACGTACCTTGACCTTGCCATGGAGACCCCGGAGCTCGGGGCCTTCTGGATGCAGCGCTGGCTTTCCGACGCCAGCGACATCTCAGAACTGGAGCCCCTCTTCGGCGGGCCCTCATTCGGCCGGCTGGTCGAATTGGTGAGGGGCACTCTCGCCGACGACCTGGACGTCGGGATGGTCATGCGGACGTTCAGTTGGACCGTTCTCGCCTTCTCCCAGCGCGGCCTCGTGGACACGGATGGGCGGCGTCGGGAACCCACTGATCCGGCCACGCTGCAAAGGTTCCGCGAGCACCTGCACGGGCTCGCCCGCCACGTCATAGCCCGTCCGGACGGGAGGGCGCACACCGTGATGCCGCCGCAGCAACCCTAGTCGGCTGCGGCCTCTTCGAAGATGCGGCCGATTCCGTCCGGGTACATCGGGGCCTGGACTGCGGCGTCGGCGAAGCGGGTGAGGAGGCGGGCGAACTCGGTGCGCTCCCGCTCCGACCAGCCGGACATCAGCTCGTCGAGGTAGGCGCGGCGGAACCGGTCGGAGACCTGCTTCACGCGCCGGCCGGCCTCGGTCAGCCCGAGGTTGGCGCGGCGCGCGTCCACGGGGGAGGGGCGCCGTGACACCAGGCCGGCGTCGATGGCGTGCCCGACGAGGCGGCTGGCCGTGGACGGGTCGATCTCAAGGCGTTCCGCGACCGCGCCGACCGTGGGTTCGCAGGACGGTTCGTCCGAAGGCCCGCAGTCGGTGAGCGCGGCGACCGCGTTCACCACCATCAGGTTCGACAGTTGCAGCGGGCGCCCGTCCGTCGCGGCGGACGTCTGGGCGCGGATGCGCTTCACGAGGTCGGGCTTGGCCCAGACGCGGCGCAGATGGAACAGCGCGGTCGCGATATCGGTGAGCACGCCGTCGGCGGGGGGTTCGGGAAGGCTCCCGTCCCGGGGCGCGGCCCGCTCGGCGGTCCGTCCCGTGGCGGAGGTCTCCGTCGCCATGCAAGGTCTCCGTTCCGTGGTCGCCGTCTCAGGCGCCGGACGCTGCGGATCACCCACTCTAACGGATGTAGAGTACATATTTTTGGCGGCGCGCCGGGGCGGCGTTGCCACTGGGACACACGGAGCGAAAGAGCCCCAGGTGAACGGGGATGTGATGCACTGAAGCACCGGCGTCCGTTCCCCGGGATCCGCCGGAACTTGTCGGCTCGGACGCGTAGCATGGCTCCCGCCCGAACCCGGACGACCCGGGATCAGTAACCACAGAGGGGACCTGATGCGAGCGGCGAACGCCCCCGGTGACCCCCGCGGTGACGTCCCCCCGCAGGACAGAACCATGGACGATGGTCAACCCCCGCGACCTCTGACCGAACCAGGCGCCGCCGAGGGCGAGGACGGGGCGGACGACGCCGCGTTCCGCGCCGACGGGCTGTCCGAGCGCGACCGCCGCATCCTCGCGTTCGAGCGGCAGTGGTGGAAGTACGCCGGCGCCAAGGAGCAGGCCATCCGCGAGACGTTCGACATGTCGGCGACGCGGTACTACCAGCTCCTGAACATCCTGATCGACCGGCCCGAGGCGCTCGAGTGCGACCCGATGCTCGTCAAGCGCCTGCGCCGGATGCGGACACAGCGGCAACGCAGCCGTGCCGCGCGGCGACTCGGCATCCGGCCCTGACCTGACCAACACTGGTCAGGTGAACTCTCCCCGCTCTGCGACGGCCGTCGGCGCCGACGGCCTTGACGCCATCCGTGAGAACCCGACCGGGGCCGTGCTCGGCTTCGACTTCGACGGCACGCTGGCGCCGATCGTCCCCGATCCGGCCTCGGCCCGGGCGCATCCGGACGCCGCACCGGCCCTGGCCCGGCTGGCGCCGCTGGTGGGCTCGCTGCTGATCGTGACCGGACGCCCCGCCGCCGTGGCCGTCGAGTACGGCGGCTTCGAGGGGATCGACGGCCTCGTCGTCCTCGGCCAGTACGGCCTCGAACGCTGGGAGTCCGGCACGCTGACGGTGCCGGAGCCGCCGCCGGGCGTCGCCGAGGCCCGCGCGAAGCTGCCCGGCGTCCTGGCCGCCGCGGGCGCCCCGCCCGAGACGTTCGTCGAGGACAAGGGGCAGGCGCTCGCCGTCCACACCCGGCGGTGCGCCGAACCGCAGGTCGCGCTCGACCGGCTGCGCAGCATCCTCGCCGCGCTCGCCGAGCGGACGGGGCTGTCCGTGGAGCCGGGACGCTACGTCCTCGAACTGCGCCCGCCCGGCATGGACAAGGGGAAGGCGCTGCGCTCGTTCGTGGACGACCGCTCGCCCCGCCCCTCCGCCGTGCTGTTCGCCGGGGACGACCTCGGCGACCTGGCCGCGTTCGACGCCGTCGACGAGCTGCGCGCCGAGGGCGTGCCCGGCGTCCTGGTGTGCAGCGGCTCGACCGAGGTCACCGCGCTCGCCGACCGGGCGGACCTGGTGGTCGACGGCCCCGCCGGCGTGGTCGACCTCATCGGCTCGCTCGCCGACTCCCTCTCCTGACCCGTCCGTCCGCCTCCTGCGCCCCGGCCGGGACGCAGGGGGCGGACGACTTGTTGGCGAGGTGATAAGAACCACGTCCCGAGTTGTCGTTTCTCGCGAGACTCCGGGGGCCGTTGTGGAACCAGGGTCTAATTAGGCCAAAATATGGTGAATTGCGGTAGTGCGGGTTCACGGGGGAGCCGCACGACGGACATCGGGAGGCTAGACGGTGGACACGGAGCCGGGACTTCCGCGCCGTCCGGGCGACATCAGGCACACGCCCTCCCAGGGCATCCCGAGGGCCACGCCCCGGGAAGGCACGCCCGTCCAGCCACCGGGCGCCCAGGCCCCGTCGGGCGTCCCCATCCCGCCGGACGCCCCGACACGTCCTATAGTCCACACCGCCCCGGCCGCGCCAGCCGCGCCGACCGCACCGGTCGCCCCGACTACGCCGCCCGCGGCCCCCGTTCCGGCTGCGCCGGTAATGTCGGACGCGCCGGTTATCCCGGTCGTGGCGGACGCGCTGCTGGCTCCACCCGGGCCGCCTGCATCGACTGTTCCGCCCGCATTGGCCGTGCCGGGCGCGCCGGTTACGTCGGACGTGCCTCTGGCTTCGCCCGCTCAGCGCGCGTCAAATGTTCCGTCCGGGTCGTCTGTTCCGTCCGCGTCGGCCGTGCCGCCCGGCTCGGCCGTGCCGCCCGGCTCGGCCGTGCCGCCCGGCTCGGGCGTGCCGGGCGTACCCGATGTGCCGGTCGGGTCGGCTGTTCCGCTCGGCTCGGATGTCCCGCCTGTGTCGTCCGAGCGGACCTCGCCGGGGGTGGCGGAGGGGGCGGTCGCGTCCGGTGGGCAGGGGCCGCCTCGGGTGTGGGGGACGCCGCCGCGGTCGCAGCCGGATCCGCGGCTCGGCGGGTCGGAGTGGGCCGCCGTGCCCGAGGCGCAGGAGGCCTACTCCGAGCGCGAGGAGTGGTCGGCGCCGGGGCCGATGGGCGTCCGCGAGACCAGCGGCATCCAGGTGCGCCTCGGGTCGCGGGAGCGGGAGCGCGAGCGCAGGGAGCGGCGGCGAAAGGGGCGACGCAGCGGTCTGGTCGCGGCGGGCGTGCTCGTCCTGGCCGGACTGGTCACGGCAGGGCTCGTGCTGACGCCCGACTCCGGCGGCAAGGGCGGCGGGACGACGGCGGCCCCCGCGGCCGGGGAGCAGCCGCCGGGCGCCGCCAAGCTGCCGCCCGCGGGCTCGCCCATCACGGTCGGCACCGCCGACGGGTCCCGGTACAGGATCGCCGCGGTCACGTCCGGGATCAGCGACGGCGTGGTGACGACGTTCCAGTCCTCGCCGCCGTCCGGGACGTCGTTCCCCTACATCGAGTACATCCTCAGCAACCCGACCGGCCAGAAGGTCCTGCTCGACTTCCCCGGCGACGTGTTCGTCAGGCGCGACCTCGTCACGCCGGATGCACGGGGACGCTGCATGCCGCAGGCGGGCGTCCCCGAGACGATGTGCACGCCGCCGACCAACAGCCAGGTCGTGCGGCGGCTCGCGGGGGGCGCGCTGCTCGCGGGGGACGGCGGTGACAAGTACCTTCCGCCCGGCGCGGCGTACCTGGTCCGCGCGACGGTGGACGTCCCGGTCGACCGGCGCGTCAGGCGCTCGGACATGGGCCTGTACGTGTGGAAGCAGCTCTACATGGCCGACCGGCTCGCCAAGCAGGCGCCCTTCCCGAACGGAAAGTGAAACCGCCGTGGCCCTGTCGGCCACGGCGGTTCCGGTCGTCGTTCTCCGGGGTCACTCGGCTTCGGGGTCATCGGCGAGGATCCCGTAGAGGCGGCGGCGGGCGTCGTTGACCACGTCCAGCGCGCGCGCCTTCTGCGCCTCGCTGCCCACGGCCATCACCTGCTGCAGGGCCCCCATCAGCTGGCCGATGGCCTCGCGCCCGCGCAGGACGTTCTCGCCGGCGGCCTCGGTGACCTCGTCCCAGGGGGCGGTGGTCTGCGCCGACGCCTCCTCGCGGCCGGCGTCGGTGAGGGAGAACAGCCGCTTGCCGCCCTGCTCCTCGCTGCTGACCAGGCCCTCGTCCTCCAGCATCTGGAGGGTCGGGTAGACCGAGCCGGGGCTCGGCCGCCAGACGCCGCCGGTGCGGCCGTCCAGCTCCTGGATCATCTCGTAGCCGTGCATCGGCCGCTCGGCCAGCAGGGCGAGCAGCGCCGCCCGGACGTTGCCGCGCCGGGTGCGCCGGCCGCGCCCACCGCGTCCGCGATGGCCGGGACCGAAGCCGGGCCCGGGGCCGCCTGGCCCCCACGGGCCGAACGGGTCGCCGCGGCGCCCCCGCTCCCTGGGTCCCCGGAAGCCGCCGCGCCCTCTCATCGTGTGCTCGTGCATCGCAGTCTCCTTATAGTGATCGGTTGCGATGCCTCAACGATATATCGGTGACGGGTCGCGATACAACAAATGTGACGTGAATCACTCCGAGGCATGCCCGCCCTGAACGGAACCAGGCGCGGAGCGTTCGCCGCTCCGCGCCTGGTCGCGCGCTTCCGTACCGGTCAGGGCCCTGGATCAGGGGGCGGTGACCTTCAGGCTGTCGAGGATGTCCTTGGTGGCGTCGCGGTCGTCGGCCTCCTTGACGCGGATCCACAGGCCGAACTTGCCGGCCTTGTCCTTCAGGCCGACCTCGGTGACCGACGGCGTGCCCGCCTTGCAGGCGGTGTAGCGGGTGATCGTCCCGCTGAGGGCGCCGTCCGGCGTGGTGTAGTTCTCCGGCGCGGCCTTCGTGCACTGCGCGTGGCCGGCCGCGTTCGGCGGCGGAAGCTGCCCGGGACGCAGGTCGGTGGTCACGCCGATGAACACGCCGGGGCCCTTGCCGTTGCCGAGGAAGGCGGCCTTGTCGGGCGTCGCGCGCAGCACCGGCCGCGGCTGGCCGTCGGTGAGGCCGACGGCGGACGGCGTCCACGTCTGCTCCTGCTGCTTCGGCCACGCCTTCGGCACCGCGGCCTTGATCTTGCCCGCGTCGTCGGAGACGGCGACGAAGTCCTTCGGGATCGCCGACGTCTTCTTCTTGCCGTCCTTGCCTTCCTTGCCGTCGCCCCCGGAGAACATCATGCCGAGCGCCAGCCCGCCGATCACCGCGACCACCAGCACGACCGCCGTGATGATCAGCGGTGTGGCGAACTTCTTCGGCGCGCCGCCGCCGCGCTGCCCGCCCTGCCCGCCACCCTGGACCGGCCCGGGGGGCGGAGGCTGGAAACCGGTGGGCGGCGGCCCGTAGGGCTGCTGGCCGCCGGGGCCCATCTGCTGCATCGGGGCGCCCTGCTGGGGGCCGTTCTGCGGCGGCTGCGTCGGGAACACGGCCGTCTTGCCGTCGTCCGCCGGCTGCGCCTGCGGCTGGGCCTGGTAGGCGATCGTCCGGTCGTTGTCGTTGTCCGGGGCGGTGGGCCGCTCCGACTGCCCGAACGGGGCGGCGCGCCCGCCGGGCCGGTCGACGACCGTCACCTCGTCGGAGGACGGAGCGGGCGGGACGTTCATCTCGGACGTGTGGAGGTCGTCCTCGCCGGGCTGGTCGAACCGGGTGCGCATGTCCGCCGGGGCGCCCTGGGCCGCCGGGGCGGGCTGGGCGGGACCGGGCTGCGGGACCGGCCGCGGCTGCTGCTGCTGGAGCTGGACGCCGTCGTGGTAGAAGTCCTGGACGGTCGCGTCGGCGTCGATCTGCGGCGCCGGCGACGAGGACGCCGCGGGGACGGGCGCCGGCGTGCCCGCGGACGTCGGCCGCAGCGTGGACAGCGCCTCCGCGAACGCCTCGGCGGTCGGCCACCGCTTCTCCCGCTCGACCTCCAGCGCCCGCAGGATCACCTGGTCGAACGCGGGGGACAGCCCCTCGCGCAGCTCGCTCGGCGCCTTCTTCACCGGCGCCGGGCCCGGGGCCCGCCCGGTGAGCATGTGGTACGTCAGCGCGCCGAGGCCGTAGACGTCCGCGCGGACGTCGAGCCCGCCGCCGAACCGCGCCTGCTCGGGCGACATGTACCCGGGGGTGCCGACCGGGAGGGTGAACGCCCCGGACGCGTGCGCGAGCGCCTTGGCGAGGCCGAGGTCGGCGATGAGCAGCTTCTCGCCGCCGTCCGGCGTCGACTGGAAGAGCACGTTGGACGGCTTCAGGTCGCGGTGGATGACGCCCAGCGTGTTGATCACCTCGACGCCGTAGGCGATCTGCTCGGCGAGCGCCACGGCCTCGCTGACCGGAAGTGGCCGTTCGCGCATGCGGTCGCCGAGCGTTCCGCGGTCCGCGTACGACATCACGAAGTAGGGACGCCTGTCAGGCAGCTCGCCGATGTCGTGGACGCGCACGAGCCGCTCGGAGTCGGCGCGGCGCAGGATCCGGGCCTCCTCCAGGAACCTGTTGCGCACGTCCAGATCGTCGATCAGGCTGCCGTTCAGGACCTTTATGGCGACCTGGGACTCGAGGGCGTCGTCGTGCCCCAGCCACACAGAGGCGAACGCCCCCGAACCCAGGACGCGATCGATTCGGTAACGGCCTACTGATGGTGGGAAAGACACTCCCGTATCATCCCAACAACGGGGTGAGCGCGCGAACGAGCATTGAGGCGGCATGGCATTCGACGAGAGGACCGAGGAGCTGGCGGTGAAGGCCGCGCAGGGCGACCAGGGCGCCCTGAACGAGCTCCTCCGCAGGATCGAGCCGGACGTGCTGCGGCACAGTTCCCGGTTCCTGCCCTGCCGGCAGGACGCCGAGGAGGCATGCCAGGACGCGCTGCTCCAGGTCGCGCGGAACATCCACCGGTTCGAGGGCCGGTCGCGGTTCAGCACCTGGCTGCACGTCGTCGTCGCCAACTCCGCGCGCTCCACCTACCGGTCGCTGAAGCGGCGCTCGGTCGAGCAGGCGGGCGAGCTTCCGCAGCAGCGCCCCGACCCGCGCCGGACCAGCGTCATCGCCGGGTCCCGCGTCGACATCCTCGACGCCATGGAGGACCTGGAGGCCCGCAAGCCCGACCTCATCCAGGCCCTCGTGCTGCGGGACGTCTCGCAGCTGGAGTACGCGGAGATCGCCGAGCAGCTCAAGCTGCCGCTCGGCACGGTCAAGTCCCGCATCCACGAGGCGCGCAAGCAGGTCAGGCAGACGCTCGGCGAGTCCTACACGTGACCCCGCCCGTCAAAGGTGGGTAAGCGGACAGCAACGGTGCGTGCATAGCCAGGGCCCCGCACCGGGGCGCTGCACCAGCATGCGTGCATGTCACCAGGACCGGCGCTCCGCCACGACCGCCCGATCTTCGTCTTCGGCTGCCCGCGCTCGGGGACGACGCTGCTGCGGCTGATGCTGCACTCGCACGCCCGCATCGCGATCCCGGCGGAGACCAAGTTCGTCCTGCCCGTCTATACGGCGCGGTGCGATTTCGGTGACCTCCGGGACAGCAAGAACAGGCGGGCGCTCGCGGAGTGGATCGCCAGGGAGCGGTCCACCAGGGTGCGGACGCTCGGCATCGACGCGGACGGGCTCATCGACGAGATCGTCAACGGTCCGCCGACGCTCGGCTCCGCCGTCGGCACCGTCTTCCGCGCCTACGCCCGCCTGCACGGCAAGCCCCGCTGGGGCGACAAGCGCCCGAGCTACTCCCAGCACGTCGGCGCCCTGTTGCGGATGTTTCCCGACGCCCAGTTCGTCCACCTCGTCCGGGACGGCCGGGACTGCGTCGCGTCCCTCATGGAGATGCCCTGGTTCGACGCCGACATCCACCACGCCATCTCCGCCTGGCGGGAGACGATCGACCGCGGCCGCCGGCTCGCCGAGCGCCTCGGCCCGGACTGCTACTACGAGCTGCAGTACGAGCGGCTCGTCACCGACCCCGCCGACGAGCTGACCCGGCTCTGCGGGTTCCTCGGCGAGGACTTCGACCCCGCGATGGTCCACCCGGAGGGCCTCGCGAAGCGGATCGTCCCGGCCGGCAAGCGATGGCACGGGCGGACGCACGACGCCGTCACCACCGACCGCGTCGGCTCCTGGGCCGAACGCCTCGACGCCTGGGAGATCAGTCTCGCCGAGGCCGCGTTCGGCGAGCGGCTCGCCGAGTACGGCTACGAGCCCAGCGGCCTGCCGAAGCCCGCCGCGGCCCACCTCGCCCGGTTCACCCGCACCGCCGCCCACCGCCGCATGGCCCAGAGCAAGGCCGCGCTGCGCGAACGCTGGAGGCAGCACCACGAGCCGAACCCGGTCGAGTGCCTCCTCCCCGCCGAACACACCGCCACCACCGCCGCCCCCTGACCGTCATTGCGGCGGGCGAGACCCCCACGCCCCCAACCTGACCGTCGTCAGTCGAGGGCGGCCAGTTGGTCGGCGAACCAGCGTTGCGGGGGGAGGGCCGTCGCGGCCTCGGCCAGGCGGGCGCAGCGCTCGGCTCGCCGGGCGCGCGGCATGAGCAGGGCCTGGTGCAGGGTCTCGGCCGTCTGCGAGACGTCGTAGGGGTTGACCACCAGCGCGTCCTCGGACAGCTCCGCGGCCGCGCCCGCCTCTCGCGACAGCACCAGCGCGCAGCCGTGCCGAGACAGCACGGGCCCCTCCTTCGCGACCAGGTTCATCCCGTCGCGGATCGGGTTGACGAGCAGGACGTCGGCCAGGCCGTAGGCGGCGAGGGAGCGCGGGTAGTCGTCGTTCACCTGCAGGATCAGCGGGTCCCAGTCGGCCGTGCCGAACTCCTCGGAGATCTGCCCGGCCATGCGCTCGACGGCCGCGGTGTAGTCCCGGTACTCGGGCAGGTCGTAGCGGGACGGGTAGGCGAACGCCAGGTGCACCACGCGGCCGCGCCACTCGGGATGGTTGACGAGCATCTCCCGGTAGGCGGCGAGCCCGCGCACGATGTTCTTGGACAGCTCCGTCCGGTCGATCCGCACGATGAGCTGCCGGTCGCCGACCTGCTCCCGCAGCGCGCGCGCCCGTTCGACGACGTCCTGCTCGGCGGCGCGCCGGCGCAGCGCCGGGCCGTCGACGCCGAGACCGTGCACGCCCACGCGCGTGGTGTGGCCCGAGCAGGTGACGGTGCGGGCCACGCGGTCGACGCGCGCGCCCGGCAGCAGTTCGCAGCAGTCGAGGAACGCCGACGCCCAGCGCTCGGTGAGGAAGCCGGCGTGGTCCGCACCGAGGATGCCGAGCAGGACCTGCGCGCCGATGTCGTCGGGGAGCAGCCTGAAGTACTCCGGAGGCGCCCACGGCGTGTGGGAGAAGTGCACGATCTTCAGGTCGGGACGCCGGTCGCGCAGCATCCGCGGGGCGAGCGAGAGGTGGTAGTCCTGGATCGCCGCTTTCGCGCCTGGGGCGGCGTCGCGGGCGAGGGCGTCCGCGAAGGCCGCGTTGTACGCCTCGTAGGACTGCCAGTCGCGCCGGGCGCGCGCGTCGAAGTGCGGGCTGCGAGGCGTGTCGTACAGCAGGTGGTGGACGAACCACAGCGTCGAGTTGGCCACGCCGTTGTACGCGCGGTCGAACGTGGCGGCCGGGATGTCGAGCATCCGCACCGCGGCCCCGCCGGTCTCGTATCCGGCGAGGTCGAGGCGGCCGTCCGGGGAGCGGCGCGCGGCCGTGCGGTCGGCCTCGCCGAGGCTCGCGCACACCCACAGCACGTCCGCGTCCCCGGCGGACGGCTCCGGCGACGTCCCGGCCGGACGCGGCGGGCCGGGGTCGCGCGGGGCGCCCGTGACGGCGGCGAGGCCCGACACCAGCCCGCCGCCCCCGCGCCGCATGGTGAGCCCGCCGTCGTCCGACAGCGAGAACGACACCGGCCCCCGGTTCGAGGCCACCAGCACTTGGCTCATACGGGAAGGGTCTCAGTTGGGACCGAGGCACATCAAAGTGACCCGCGAGTTGACATCCTCTTCGCCCTAAGGGACGGAGATTCCCTCCACGCTGCGCGTGGAACGCACGGCGTCCGGGTGGGTTCCCGCTTCGTTGTGCGCTGCCGGGACGAGGCCCGGTCTTACGTGCGCTCCACGGGCGTTGAGGTCCGCCTGTCCAGCGGCCCTGATATTCCTGGCCAGCCGGGTCCGGCCCAGACCGGTCACGCACAGGTCCTCGGCGTACACCGCTTGGTTCTCGCGGATGATCTGCGTCGAGAGCTTGTGCTGCCAGTCCCGCCGGGTGTCGGCCACCCGCGCATGGGCGCGGGCGATCTTGACGACGGCCTTCTCGCGGTTCTGGCTCCCGCGCTGCTTGCGCGCGAGGGCTTGTTGCAGCCGCTTGAGCTTGCGGGCGGCGCGCCGCAGGAACTTCGGCGCGGCCACCTTCGTGCCGTCCGACAGCACCGCGAAGTGCGTCAGACCCAGATCGATGCCCACCTCGGACTTGACCGGCGGCAACGGCTCGTCGGTCACCTGCACCACGAACGAGGCGAAATACCGCCCGGCCGCATCCTTGATGACCGCCACGCTCGACGGGGCCGAGGGCAGGGCGCGCGACCAGCGGACAGCCAGATCCCCGATCTTCGGCAACCGCAGGCGGCCGTTGCCCAGGACCTTGAAGCGGGAGTTCCTGGTGAACCTGATCGCCTGCCGGTTGTCCTTGCGCGAGCGGTACCGGGGCGGGGCCACCGACGACACCTCGCCCAGCCACGCCCGTTCCGGGGTCGCCTTGGCCTGCGTGATGATCCGCCTGGACAGCTCGGCGTCCGAGATGTACGGCAAGCCCTGCTCGCGGGCCTGCTGCCGTGCGCGCAGCCCGTCGTTGAACACCACCCGTGCGCACCCGAACGCCCTGGCCAGCTCGATCTGCTGACCAGGCGTTGGATACAAACGGTAGTTGTAACGTAACTGCACGCCCGCACCGTACCGGTCCATGACCGAACCCGAAGGCAATAGCACCGAGAGAGACCGCGTCGTTGCGATGCACGTCCACCTGGTCTTCGTAACGAAGTTCCGGCACAGGTGTTCGCCGACCGGCACCTGTCCCGGATGGAGCGATCATGCGGGACGTGCACTGCCCGGGCCTTGGCGCCCCTCCCAGCGCGGGCCTTCACCCCCGGCCTGGAAGACCGGAGCACTGGCCCGCATTCCGGTAGCCCGCATCGCCCGCGCTGCCGCCCGTTTCGCCCGGTTAGTCATTCTCCCAGGGGGTACCCGGTCGCCATGAGCAAGTCCGAGACGACGAAAACCGTGCTCGTCGCCGGTGCCGCGAACCTCATCCTCGCGATCACGAAGCTGGTCGCCGGCCTGCTGGCCGGGTCCAGCGCCATGCTCGCGGAAAGCGCGCACTCGGTGGCGGACACCCTCAACCAGGGCTTCCTCTTCGCCTCGCTCCGGCGCAGCGAGCGGCCCCCCGACAAGCGCCACCCCTTCGGCTACGGCAACGAGCGGTACGTGTGGTCGCTGCTCGCCGCGTTCGGCATCTTCGTGGCCGGCGCGGGGTTCTCGATCTTCGAGGGCGTCCTGACCATGACGGGCCACGGCGGCACCGGGACGACGGTGTGGCTCGCCTACGCCGTCCTCGCCCTCGGCGCGGTGCTGGAGGGGACGTCCTGGATCCGCGCCTTCTACCAGGCCAGGAAGGAGACGCGCGAGAACGACCGCGACCTCGTCGAGCACGTCCGCAAGTCGCCCGACGTGACGTTCAAGACCGCGCTGTTCGAGGACACCGCGGCGATGGTCGGTCTGGCCCTCGCCGCAGGCGGGCTCGCGATGCGCCAGATCACCGGCTCGGAGTTCTGGGACGGGCTCGCGTCCGTCCTCATCGGACTGCTCCTCGTCGTCCTCGCCTTCGGGATCGGCCGCGAGAGCGTGGGCCTGCTCATCGGCCAGGCCGCCGACCCCGAGGCGCAGCGCACGATCCGCGCCGAGATCCTCGGCGCGCGGGGCGTGACCGGCGTGGACGAGCTGCTCACCATGCACTTCGGCCCCGAGCAGATCCTCGTCGCGGCCAAGGTCCACTTCTCCGACGCCATCAGCGCCGACGAGGCCGAGGACGTCGCCGGGGAGATCGACCGGCGGCTCCGGGAGTGCGTCCCGATCGTCAAGCACGTGTTCCTCGACCCGACCCAACGCGTGATCAAGAGCCCCGCCGGGTAACGTCTCAATCCCTGGACCCGCCTGTCTGGCATCCGGTCAGTTCATGTAAAGTCACGCATACGAGTTCATAGCGCTCGTGATCGACAACTTCATAACGCTCATCCAGAGGGGTGGAGGGACCGGCCCTGCGAAGCCCCGGCAACCACCCGGCTGAGGCGCGTCGCGATCCTGCGAAGGCCGGCCGGGAGATGGTGCCAACTCCGGCCTGCGACCAAGGTGGCGCAGGGAAGATGGGGAGAAAGGCCTCGCCCTCATGGCACTCACGCCTGCCACAGACCTCGGACCGGCTACCGCTCTCGTCTGCCGCGAATGCGGCTCGTCCCGCGACCTCGGGCCCTTCTACGCCTGCGAGGAGTGTTTCGGGCCCCTGGAGATCGCCTATGACTTCCAGGGCGTCACCCGGGACGCGATCGAGTCCGGGCCGCGGAACATCTGGCGCTACCGCGGGCTGCTGCCCGTCCCGGCCAACGTCGCCGACACTCCGAACACCGAGCCGGGCCTGACCCGCCTCGTCCGCGCCGACAACCTCGCGGAGAGCCTCGGCCTGCAGAGCCTGTGGGTGAAGGACGACAGCGGGAACCCGACCCACTCGTTCAAGGACCGCGTCGTCGCCGTCGCGCTCGCCGCCGCCCGCGAGCTCGGGTTCAAGGTGCTGGCCTGCCCGTCCACCGGGAACCTCGCCAACGCGGTCGCCGCCGCGGCCGCTCGCGCCGGGATCCGCAGCGCGGTTTTCGTCCCCTCGAACCTCGAGTCCCAGAAGATCATCACGACGGCCGTGTACGGCGGGACGTTCGTGACGGTCGACGGCAACTACGACGACGTCAACCGGCTCGCGTCCGAGATCGCCGGGGAGCAGGACGACTGGGCGTTCGTCAACGTCAACGTCCGCCCCTACTACGCCGAGGGCTCCAAGACGCTCGGCTACGAGATCGCCGAGCAGCTCGGCTGGCGGCTGCCGGACCAGATCGTCGTGCCGGTCGCGTCCGGCTCCCAGCTCACCAAGATCGACAAGGCGTTCCAGGAACTGATCAAGCTGGGGCTGGTGGAGGACAAGCCGTACCGCGTCTTCGGCGCCCAGGCCGCCGGGTGCGGCCCGGTCGCCACCGCGTTCAAGGCGGGCCACGACGTCATCCGCCCGGTGAAGCCCGACACGATCGCCAAGTCCCTCGCGATCGGCAACCCGGCCGACGGCCCCTACGTCCTGGACGTGGCCCGCCGCACCGGCGGCGCCGTCGAGGACGTCACCGACGAGCAGGTCGTCGAGGGCATCCGGCTCCTCGCCCGCACCGAGGGCGTCTTCGGCGAGACCGCCGGCGGCGTCACCGTCGCGACCCTCCGCAAGCTCGTCGAGACCGGCGCCCTCGACCCGGGCGCCGAGACCGTGATCATCAACTCCGGGGACGGTCTGAAGACCCTGGACGCCGTCGCCCCGGTCGTCGCGCCGTCGGCGAACATCGCCCCGTCGCTGGAGGCGTTCCGCGCCGCGGGCCTCGCCTGAGAACGAAGGAGCAGCATGAGCAGCGTGTCCGTCCGTATCCCGACGATCCTGCGGACCTACACCGGTGGCGAGTCCGAGGTGAAGGCCGAGGGTGCCACCCTGCGCGCGGTCGTCGCCGACCTGGAGGCCAGCTACTCCGGCATCTCCGCCCGCATCCTGGACGACGCGGGCAAGATCCGCCGGTTCGTGAACGTCTACGTCGGCGATGAGGACGTCCGCTTCGCCGAGGGCCTCGACACCCCGACGCCCGAAGGCGCCCAGATCTCCATCATCCCCGCGGTGGCGGGCGGCTGACACAGTCCCCGCCCAAGCCCCGGCACGTCCCATCGTGCCGGGGCTTTTCCGTGCACGGGCGGCGAATTCGCGATTCTTCGGAACGCGGATGCCCCGGTGGATACCGAATTGGGCGGCTGTTCGCGCGGTCCGGCTAAACGCGCATGGATCAAGCTTTAGCGAGCGTCGGATTCCCGTCTCGGATCTTGATCATCGCCTCTCCGGCACTTGGTTTTCTCGCTGGTCACGCCCTGGAAGATTGTTCCCGGAGTGGCGCTCCCTGGGGCGCCGATCGGCATACGAGAGTGAGGAAAGGCATGAAGCGCATTTTGCGCACGATGGCCGTGACCGGGATAACGATGGGGGCGGCCGTCCTCGCGGCTCCCTCGGCCATGGCCGACATCAACTTCTACTCCGTGGAGAAGGCGTACCTCGGGCACAACGGCCCCACGTACGTCAGTGAGCACGGTCCGGGCGACCTGATGTACACCGACATCATCCGGTCTCCCAAGGCCGCGACGGCGATCGGGAACAAGCCGGTGAAGACCGGTGACATCACCACGAAGCTCCACGGCGGGAAGCACAACACGGCCGTCACCGGCGTCGAGGGCGCCGAGGAGGAGGCGACCAAGGTCGCCCTGGCCAAGGCCGCCGAGCACGAGGAGGCCGCCCCGCAGCAGCAGGCGGCTCCGCAGCAGCAGGCCGCTCCGCAGCAGGAGGCGGCTCCGCAGCAGGAGTCGCTGCAGGCCGCTCCGGAGCAGGACGCCCAGCAGGCCGCGCAGCAGCAGGACGCGCAGCAGGCCGCGCCCGAGCAGGACGCCCAGCAGGCCGCGCCTGAGCAGGACGCGCAGCAGGCCGCCCCGCAGCAGGACGCGGAGATGGCCGCGCAGCAGCAGGACGCGCAGCAGGCCGCGCCCGAGCAGGACGCCCAGCAGGCCGCCCCGCAGCAGGACGCGCAGCAGGCCGCGCCTGAGCAGGAGGCCCAGCAGAACGCTCCGGAGCAGCAGCAGGCCGACGCCGCTCCGCAGATGGCGCAGCGGCGGGCCGACAGGCCGGAGCCCCGGTCGGTGGACATCCACGCGGCCGAGAAGGCGGCCGTCGGTCAGAACGGCCACGTCCTCGTGGGTGAGAACGGCTCCGGCGACGCGGTGTTCACCAACCTCACCAAGTCGCCCCACTCGCTGGTCTTCGCCGGGAACAGCGCGACGATGACCGGCGACATCAACAGCCACATCCACGGCGGTAAGCGCAACACCGTGATCAACGCGGTGGCGGGCCCCGAGCAGGAGTCCGCCAAGTAGCGGACCGCGATTCCTGCGAGAGCACCCGAAGCACCACGGCCGCTCCGGCCCGGTCACGCATCGAAGCCGGAGCGGCCACCCATGTCCGGACCGTTTGCGGCGGCCCTTCGCCTGGGCCGAGAAGAAAATCCTCGCCGCGCGCCGAACTCCACGAAAGCGGCCCGCTGGGCCGCGGCAAGCACAGGCGATCGGGCCGCCGCAAACGCCGCCGCATTCCCCCGGAACGGCATCAGCGGACGCAACGGGCAAGGTCCTCCTAAAATCGTCCGCACGCATTTTCTCCGATTAAATGGCCCCCTCGGCCGCCGTCGACCAGAGCGGCGCCACCGTTCGGCCACGGCACCCGAAGTGGTCATTTCCTGGCGCCCCGGTTCGGCCGCGCTCGCGGCGGCCTCACCGATCAGTGAGACGTTGGTTGCCGCTGCCCCGCTCCTGAGTGCGCGCTGACGCCGCTGCTCCCCGGCACGCGGCCCTCGGCAGTGCCACGGTCGAGTGACAGGCCAGGAGCCTGCGGCTCCCGCGCTGATCCTCGGCATGACGGCCATCGTGAGGAGTGCCGCGACCTGCACGGGTGACGGACGCGCGCCCGCGGTCCCACCGCTGGTCAGGGCGGGTTCGGGACGCCGGGGTGACACCTTCGGGCGAGGATGTGTGGCGCTTGCACTCGACGGGGTAGAGTGCTAAACAAACATTGGCACTCTGCTGTGGAGAGTGACAACTTCACACAGTCATGGGTCGGGGCGATGAGGCCTCAGGCCGGCGGCGGAATGGAAGTCGTCGGCGGGGCCGTCCGTCGCGGGCGTCGGCTCGATCCGTCTAAGCCACCTTGTTCCGGGAGGACTGGAGCCTATGGCTGCAAAGATGATCGCGTTCGACGAGGAGGCCCGCCGCGGTCTCGAGCGCGGCATGAACCAGCTCGCCGACGCCGTGAAGGTGACCCTTGGTCCCAAGGGCCGCAACGTCGTGCTGGAGAAGAAGTGGGGCGCCCCCACCATCACCAACGACGGCGTGTCGATCGCCAAGGAGATCGAGCTCGAGGACGCGTGGGAGAAGATCGGCGCGGAGCTCGTCAAGGAAGTAGCCAAGAAGACCGACGACGTCGCGGGTGACGGCACCACCACCGCCACCGTGCTGGCCCAGGCGCTGGTGCGCGAGGGTCTGCGCAACGTGGCCGCCGGCGCGAACCCGATGTCGCTGAAGCGGGGCATCGAGGCCGCGGTCGAGCGGGTGAGCGAGGAGCTGTCCAAGCTCGCCAAGGACGTGGAGACCAAGGAGCAGATCGCCTCCACGGCGTCCATCTCCGCGGGTGACCCGCAGATCGGCGAGATGATCGCCGAGGCGATGGACAAGGTCGGCAAGGAAGGCGTCATCACGGTCGAGGAGAGCCAGACCTTCGGTCTGGAGCTCGAGCTGACCGAGGGCATGCGCTTCGACAAGGGCTACATCTCGCACTACTTCGTGACCGACCCCGAGCGGATGGAGGCGGTCCTCGAGGACCCGTACATCCTGATCGTTCAGGGCAAGGCGTCGGCCAACAAGGACCTGCTGCCCGTCCTCGAGGGCGTCATGCAGTCCGGCAAGCCGCTGCTGATCATCGCGGAGGACGTCGAGGGCGAGGCCCTGGCCACCCTGGTCGTCAACAAGATCCGCGGCATCTTCAAGTCCGTCGCCGTGAAGGCGCCGGGCTTCGGCGACCGCCGCAAGGCCATGCTGGGTGACATCGCCACGCTGACCGGCGGCCAGGTCATCAGCGAGGACGTGGGTCTCAAGCTCGAGAACACCACGACCGAGATGCTGGGCCGCGCCCGCAAGGTCGTCATCACCAAGGACGAGACCACCATCGTGGACGGCGCCGGTGACGCCAACGAGATCGCGGGCCGGGTCAACCAGATCCGTACCGAGATCGACAACACCGACTCCGACTACGACCGCGAGAAGCTCCAGGAGCGCCTGGCCAAGCTCGCGGGCGGTGTCGCGGTCATCAAGGCCGGCGCCGCGACGGAGGTCGAGCTCAAGGAGCGCAAGCACCGCATCGAGGACGCCGTCCGCAACGCCAAGGCCGCGGTCGAGGAGGGCATCGTCCCCGGCGGTGGCGTGGCGCTGCTGCAGGCCGGCACCAAGGCGTTCGACAAGCTGGAGCTGTCGGGCGACGAGGCCACCGGTGCGAACATCGTCAAGCGCGCTCTCGAGGAGCCGCTGAAGCAGATCGCCGTCAACGCCGGCCTCGAGGGCGGCGTCGTGGTGGAGCGGGTCCGCAACCTGACCCCGGGCGAGGGCCTGAACGCCGCCACCGGCGAGTACGTCAACATGTTCGAGTCGGGCATCCTCGACCCGGCCAAGGTGACCCGGTCCGCGCTGCAGAACGCCTCGTCGATCGCCGCGCTGTTCCTGACCACCGAGGCCGTCATCGCCGAGAAGCCCGAGAAGAACCCGGCCCCGGCGGGCGGCATGCCCGACGCCGGCGGCATGGACTTCTGATCGGGTCCTCACGTCGCGCCTGCGGGTGTGAGTGAAAGGGGCGGTTCCTTCGGGGACCGCCCCTTTTGGCGTGCCATGGGGCCGAAGCCGGGCGGGGTGGACGCCATCGGGAGGGTGGAGATCCCGGCGTGGATGTCCGCGGCGATGGCCGGGTGCCGCCGGGGCGAAAGAAGAATGTTCCTCAGACGGTCACCTTGTCCGCACCGCCGCAGGTCAGTGGGCCGGGAACGCGGGGCGGCGGGTGCGCTGGGCCTGGCCGGGCGCGGAAAGTGCTTCCCCTGGGGGCCTGCCGTTGGCAGGATCGCCGCTTGGAAGGCATGCCGCGGAGGGTGCGGGCACGCCGGCAAGGTGAACAGTGAGGGCGGTCGCCGATGCGGCCGATGAGGCAGGAGAACGCGTGAGCGAAGTGTTCAGCTCCCCGGTGCTCAGGGTCGAACAGCCTCGCAGGGGACCGTTCGCCAAGTCGCGGTACAAGGTGCTGGACGGCGACGGGACCGTCCTCGCCATCGCGGCGCCGACCGAGGACCACGGCGACTCGGCGGTCATGCGCGGCCTGTTCCCCGGCAAGTCGAACCTCGACGCCCGGGCCGTCCTGCTGACGACGCCCGACGGCGAACCGCTGTACGTCGTGGACAAGCAGGCCGGCCGGGAGTACACCGAGGTCCTCCGGCCGGACGGGGAGCGGGTCGGTTCGTTCGTCACCGAAAGGGTGGGCCGCCGCTACGTCGTCTACGACGACGGCGGGACGCACATCGGCACGGTCGAGGTGGACGTGCCGCGCAACAACTTCGAGGTGAAGGACCCCGACGGCGGCAAGGTGGCGCACGTGCGCAAGAAGTGGGCGGGGCTCGCCACGCACCTGCTGACGACGGCCGACAAGTACGCGGTGGAGATCACCGACCCCGTCCGGGAGCCGCTGCGGACGATGGCGGTCATGACGGCCATCGTCATGGACATGAACCTGCACGAGGCCAAAGAGATCACCTAACCCGGCGGCGGCCGCCCGGCGGGGGTTCCCGGCCGCCGCGAAGCGAGGTACGTTCCGTGCGTGCAGGCCATGTCCGAGCGTCCGAGCGGCTGGTGGATCTCGCCGGCCATTCCGACGATCGCGAACTGCGCGCTGGCCGTCCTCTGGGCCTTCTCGGCCCTCGGCGGGTGGGGCGACGCCGCCTTCTGCGGTGAGGGCGAGGGCTACGACCCGGGATGCGGCGCCGGTTTCGACGACGCCGTGCGGGTCTCGGCGCCCGTGGCCCTCATCGCCGTGGCCGTCGCTGTGACCGCCTGGTCGATGCCGGGTGTCCGGCGCAAGCCGCACCGGCTGGACGTGCTCCTCACCGCCGCGGCCTTCGCCTGGGTGATCGCCGAGGGGGTCCTGTTCGTCGGCGGCTACCTGGCCCAGTCCTGAGCCACGCCGAAGGGACGGCGTTGCCGAACAGAGACATCGGCCGCGTGAATGCGAAGTTCGAGTCCTGCGAGTGGGGTGAACCCGGGCAAAACCCGAGGTAGATCCGGCTCCGGAGTGGTCCCGGCGCGGACGGGCGGGGGAACCGGAGCCATTGACACGCGCGAGCCGGTTTGACGTTCCCTCGTCTTGGGCATACTGTTCACTTCGCCCCACGGGAGTGCGGGACGCCTGACGGCGGCCGGCCCGGGGGAACCAACCACGATCAAGCTGACGCGGCTTCGTCGCGCCCGCAACGTCGTGTTGGGTCGGAAAGGCTCGATTTTGACAATCGGACCGGATCTGATGAAATAGCTCCACCGCCCGGAAGGTGCCGCGCAAGCGGGATTGGAAAGGCGTATCGGAGAAGCCCGGAATTGACAGTCCGGACGGATCCGATAAAGTAAGGCGAGTCGCCCCGGAGCGGGAAACGCGAAAGCGGATCCAGCGCGGTGGGTGTCCGTTTCTTGAGAACTCAACAGCGTGTTAAAAGCCAGTGCCTTTATCGGCTCGGTCGATTGTTCGGCCGGGTCGCCCCGTGCCGCTCTCCTTTGTGGGGGTGGTGGGGATTTCTTTGAGGCAATGCCGCCCCTTTTTGGGGTGGTGATGCCGGGATTGTTTCCTGAGGTTTGGCCGGCTGGGGTTCGCCCCCTGGTTGGTCGTTTGGACCTTGATGGAGAGTTTGATCCTGGCTCAGGACGAACGCTGGCGGCGTGCTTAACACATGCAAGTCGAGCGGAAAGGCCCCTTCGGGGGTACTCGAGCGGCGAACGGGTGAGTAACACGTGAGCAACCTGCCCCTGACTCTGGGATAAGCCCGGGAAACTGGGTCTAATACCGGATACAACCACTGGTCGCATGGCTGGGTGGTGGAAAGTTTTTCGGTTGGGGATGGGCTCGCGGCCTATCAGCTTGTTGGTGGGGTGATGGCCTACCAAGGCGACGACGGGTAACCGGCCTGAGAGGGCGACCGGTCACACTGGGACTGAGACACGGCCCAGACTCCTACGGGAGGCAGCAGTGGGGAATATTGCGCAATGGGCGGAAGCCTGACGCAGCGACGCCGCGTGAGGGATGACGGCCTTCGGGTTGTAAACCTCTTTCAGCAGGGACGAAGCTAACGTGACGGTACCTGCAGAAGAAGCGCCGGCTAACTACGTGCCAGCAGCCGCGGTAATACGTAGGGCGCAAGCGTTGTCCGGAATTATTGGGCGTAA
>NZ_JBEUPD010000010.1:0-251160 GCF_040492135.1 Actinomadura sp. NPDC000600 | reverse complement strand
TCGTGTGGTCCCGGCCGCTTCCTGAGGGTGCGTCGCCGTCCACGGTGACGGTGTCGCAGGACGCGGCTGGACGCTGGTTCGTGTCCCTGCTGTGCGAAGACCCGTCCGTCCAGCCGCTCCCGGCGACGGATGCCGCCGTGGGCGTAGATGTCGGGCTCGACCACCTGCTGACCTTGTCCACCGGGGAGAAGGTCTCCAACCCTCGGCACGAGCGGCGCGACCGCGCCCGCCTGGCCAAGGCGCAGCGGCGGCTCGCCCGCAAAGCCGAGGGCGAGGGAGCGAACCGGGCCAAGGCGCGCCGGAAGGTCGCCCGGGTCCATGCCCGCATCGCCGACCGCAGGCGCGATCACCTGCACAAGCTCACCACTCGACTCGTTCGTGAGAACCAAACGATCGTGATCGAGGATCTCGCCGTTGGGAACATGGTGAAGAACGGCGGCCTGGCCCGCGCCATCGCCGATGCGGCCTGGTCGCAGTTCCGGAGCATGCTGGAGTACAAGGCCCGGTGGTACGGCCGCGAAGTGATCGCGATCGACCGCTGGTTCCCCTCGTCCAAGCTGTGCTCGGTCTGCGGCGCCTTGGCCGACGAGATGCCGCTGAACGTCCGCGAGTGGACGTGTGACTGCGGGACGACCCATGACCGGGACGTCAACGCGGCGAAGAACATTCTGGCCGTCGGGCTGACGGCGTCTGTCTGTGGAGCCGGTGTAAGACCTCAACGGAGTACTCCGGGCGGGCAGTCGGCGATGAAGCAGAAACCCCAGCGGGTGACCGCTGGAATCCCCCGCCTTTAGGCGGGGGAGGAAGTCAAGGCTGGTCATAGGAGACCGAAATGCCGCAGCCCCCGAAGCGCCTCACCCCGTCGAACAGCCCCCTCGACCTGTTCGGATCAGAAGTCCGCCGGTACCGCGTGCTCGCGGACCACAGCATCAAGCAGCTCGCGGACAAGATCCCCTACAGCGCGTCCTTCATCGGCGCCGTCGAACGCGCCGAATGCCACTGCGAACGGAACTTCGCCGAACACTGCGACGCCGTCCTCGACACCAAGCAGGCCCTGTCCCACCTCCACGACGGCCTGTTCGGCGACAAGAAGGACGGCTTCCCCGAGTGGTTTCGCAAGTGGCCAGAGGTTGAAGAGGACGCTGGAGCCCTTAAGGTCTACGAGCCCATAGTCATCTACGGACTGCTCCAGAGAGAAGACTATGCGAGCACCCTCCTGTTCGGTGACCGCGAAGCGGTCGACGCTCGACTGGCTCGCCAGTCCATTCTCACTCGTACGAGCCCTTTGCCGCCGCGTCTGATCTACATCCTCCCGGAGACGGTTCTCTGGAATGATGTCGGCGGACCGGCCGTGATGCGGCCCCAGCTTGAGCGCCTCGTGGAGGCTGTCGGCCCTCGATTGAGTATCCAAGTCGTTCCCAACGGAGCGCGGCACCCTGGTAACGAGGGGACCTTCACAGTCGCCACCCGCCCAGGGGGTGAGGAAATAGCCTTCGCAGAGACCGCACTACGTGGGATCATGATTGAGGAGCGCAAGGACATCTCCAGACTCAAAGACAGGTTCGACGCGATCAGCACGCAAGCCCTCCCGGTCGGAATGAGCGTCGACCTGATCAGGCGGACCCTCGACGAGAAGTGGCGATCATGAGAAGTGATCTTGTGTGGCGTAAGTCGAGCCGTAGCGGCAGCTCCGGTGGCCAATGCGTTGAGTTGGCCGGAGCGAAAGACGGTGTGGCCATTCGGGACTCGAAGGACCCGAACGGTCCGATGCTTCTTGTCCTGCCGACCGTGTTGCGCGAGGCGATCCGGCTCGCCACGGAGTGAGGACGCGCGATGCGGGACCTGATCTGGCGTAAGTCGAGCCGTAGCAGCAGTGATGGTGACCAGTGCGTCGAGGTTGCCCACGTGGAGCACGGAGTTGCCATTCGGGACTCGAAGGAGCCGGAGGGGCCGTTTCTGGTCGTTCCGCGTGCCGCCCTGCGTGCGGCGCTTCGCGGCCTGACCGATCGCTAGCTCGGCGGACGGCTCGTCCCCCGGCCGATTCAACGATCCGTCGGCGGCGGACCGGCCGGGGAGTCCGACTGGCGGGTGAGCCGGGCGAAGCTGTCGAGCATCGCGGTGAGGCCGAGGTCGAAGTGGTCGTCGGGGTAGGCGTCGTCGGCGCTCTTGGCGAGAAGGTTGTAGTCCGGTGCGTCCGGCGGCGGTTTCCTGCTGCGCCGCTCGCCGCCGAGCCGGAGCACGGCGAGGGTGAGCGCGTGACCGACGGTGAATTCCCGCAGGCAGCGCAGGACCCGCAGGGCGGTGCCCGGGGTGAATCCGGACGCGGTCATGAGCTCGATCATGCGGTTGCCGGTGTCGATGGCCGCTGGTGAGCGGACCGGGCGGGTGGCGAAGATGGTGACCGCGTGCGGGTGGGCGAGCAGGGTGTCCCGCATGCGGCGGGCGTACTGCTCGGCCAGTTCCCGCCAGGCCCCTTGCCAGGGCAGGGTGTCCACGTCGAGCTCGCCGAACAGCGTCTCGGCGATGCCGTCGAAGAGCGCCTCCTGGTCGGTGAAGTACCGGTAGACGGCCATCGGGTCCACGCCGAGTTCGGCCCCGAGTTTGCGCATGGAGAACTTGTCCCGGCCGATGTCGTCCACGAGGGCCAGGGCCATGGCGGCGATGTACTCGCGGCTCAGCGTCGGCCTCATCGGCGCCGCCGGCCGCGACCGGCGGGCTTCGTCGTCTTTCGTCATGGGTGTAGCTGGTCCAGGATCTCGGTCAACCGGTGTGCGAACGCCTGCGGGTGTTGCTGGTATGCCGTGTGTCCTCCGGGAAATTCCACGCAGGGTATGCCGAGTGTCTCACCGAGGACGTGAGCAGGGCGGTGGTAGAGACGGCCGACGCTGTCCTGGCCGGTGGCCGGCCGCCACGGCACCGAGACCGAGCGCAGTGCCGCCAGGTCCGGTTCGTATTCGTAACAGAACGCGGGCAACTCGCGGCGGAAGAGGATGCCGGCGTTGCCGAGCAGGCGTTGCGTCCCGCCGGGCTCGCGTCCGGTCACCCGCCGCGACATCCGGCCGAGGGCCAGTAGGACCCGCATCATCGCCGCCAGCGCGACACGGCCGGGGCGAGTCTGGAGAGACCGGGGCGGCTTGGGCATCGTCATGGCCGCGAAGGCGGTGAACGCTCGCAACGGCCCCTCCGTGTCAGCGATCCGGCGCAGCTCGTCCAACTGCCGCTGTTCGGGCCCGCCGGGGAGGACCTGAACCAGCGGCGGCTCGTGGACCACAGCGCCGAGCAGGCGGCTCTCATGCGCGGCGAGCAATTCCAGGGTGATGATCGCGCTGCCGCTGCTGCCGAAGACGAAGGCGCGGTCGATCCCGTGGTGGTCCAGCACGGCGACGACGTCGGCCGCCTGCTCCGCGACCCCGACGGGGCTGGACGCGTCGTCGAGAGGGCTGCGGGAGTTCCCCCGCCGGTCGAACGTGATCACGGTGAACCGTTCCGCCAGCGGCCGGACGACATCGCCGTACATCGCCGCGTCGCCGCCGCCTCCGGGGACGAGCACCAGCGCGGGCCCCTGCCCCGTCCTTTCCGTGTACAGCCTGGCACCGGGACTCCGAACCAGATCCGCGGCTCCTGCAGATGCCACGCCACCTCCATACGGCTCACTCCTGGACTACAGTGTAGTTGCTGTCTACAGTGTAGACGTCCTCATGACCTGGAGGACTCCTCGTGACAATGTCCGCTTCGATGCCGCTGCCCGCGCGTACCCGGGTCCTGTTGCTCGCCGGCCTCGGCCCGGCGCTGTACATCGCCGTGTTGCTGCTCGACAGCATCACGCGCCCCGGCTACCGATGTGCGGGTCAGTGCTCCGGCCTTCGGGGCGTGGGTGAAGGCCGGCGCGGGTGGGGCGCCAGGCCCGAGGGTGTTCTAACCCGGCTGGTTCTGCTGCTGGATGTAGTGCCGCAGCGCGGTGAGGGACGCGCCGCCCATGCTCCCGGCGAAGTAGGACGCCGACCACAGCTTGTTCGCCCGGTGGTAGTGGCGGGCCAGTTCGGGGAACTCCTGGCGCATCCTTCGGGAGGACACGCCCTTGAGCGAGTTGACCAGTTTGGACACCGCGACCTTGGGTGGGAAGTGCACCAGCAGGTGCACATGGTCGGCCTCGCCGTTGAACTCGGCCAGTTCGGTGTCGAAGTCGGT
This sequence comes from Actinomadura sp. NPDC000600, assembly GCF_040492135.1. Taxonomy (NCBI): domain Bacteria; kingdom Bacillati; phylum Actinomycetota; class Actinomycetes; order Streptosporangiales; family Thermomonosporaceae; genus Actinomadura; species Actinomadura sp. NPDC000600. The sequence continues at coordinate 246,972 of NZ_JBEUPD010000010.1, read as the reverse complement.
GCACACGTCTCGCATGATCTGCTCCATGCGCTCCAGTTGGGTTCGCGTGAACACCGGATGCCGGAACTTGGTCACGAAGACCAAGTGCGCGTGCAGCATGAAAACGCAGTGTCTGCCGGTCCTTATATCGCTGTGCTCTGCCATAGACCAATAGTAGGATCAGGGTGTGCGGCTGAGGTATCAGTTCCGGCTCCACCCGACCCCCGGCCAGCAGGAATTGCTGGCGCGGGCGTTCGGGTGCGCGCGGGTGGTGTACAACGACGCCCTGCGCGCACGGGAGGAGGCGCACGCGGCCGGGCTGGCGCACCCCTCGGACGGGGAGTTGTCCAGGCGGGTCATCACCGAAGCGAAGAAGACCCCCGAGCGGGCATGGCTCGGGGAGGTCTCGGCCGTGGTGCTCCAGCAGGCGCTGGCGGACCTGAGCACCGCCTACCGGAACTTCTTCGCGTCGGTGTCGGGGAAGCGGAACGGCCGCAGGGTCGCGGCGCCCCGGTTCCGGTCGCGCAAGGACGGGCGGCAGGCGATCCGCTTCACTCGCAACGCCCGTTTCACGGTCACGGCGGGCGGGAGGTTGCGCCTGCCGAAGATCGGGGACGTGCGGGTGCGGTGGTCGCGTCCGCTGCCGTCCGAGCCGTCGAGCGTGACGGTGATCCGGGACGCGGCTGGGCGGTACTTCGCGTCGTTCGTGGTCGAGACCGCGGACGAGCCACTGCCGGACGTGGCGGCCGAGGTCGGGATCGATCTGGGGTTGACGTATTTCGCGGTGACCTCCGACGGCCGGAAGATCACCAGCCCGAGGTTCCTGCGCCGCGCCCAACGACGGCTCCGCAAAGCCCAGCAGGCCCTGTCCCGCAAGCAGAAGGGCTCAGCGAACCGGCGCAAGGCCGCCGCGAAGGTCGCGCGCCTGCACGCGCGGGTGGCCGATGCGCGGCGGGATCATCACCACAAGCTCTCCACCCAGTTGATCCGCGACAACCAAGCGGTCTACGTGGAAGACCTCGCGGTGAACGGTCTCGCCCGCACCCGCCTCGCCAAGTCGGTGAACGACGCGGGCTGGTCCCAGTTCCTCGCCATGCTCCAGTACAAGGCCGAACGGTACGGCCGCACCTTCACGAAAGTGGACCGCTGGTTCCCCTCCTCCAAACTATGCGGGGCATGCGGGAGCCTGGCCGAGTCGATGCCGCTGAACGTCCGCACGTGGACGTGCGCGTGCGGCGCGGTCCACGACCGCGATGTCAACGCCGCCAACAACATCCTGGCCGCCGGACGGGCGGACAGGCTAAACGCCTGCGGAGGGACCGTAAGACCTCCCGTCCAGGGAGGCAGGACCCGGCGAAACAGGAAGCCGCAGAAGTGCCGCACACTCGGCACAGGCTGAATGCCCGGCCTTCAAGCCGGGGAGCGCGTCAATTCAGCGTGCTCGCCACCGGCGGCCGGCCTGCTCCGGTGAGGCCCGGGTTGAGTTGGCCGGGCCGGCAGGTGGCGTGGCGATGGGAGACGAGAAGGAGCCGGAGGGGCCGGTCCCGCTCGTTCCTCGTGCTGCGCTTCGCGGCCTGACCGATCGCTAGTAGGGGAGGTCGTGCGCGTCCGGGCCGTCGATGTACCGGGCGAGCCATGGCGGCACGCCAGGGCGCGGATACGTCTGCAGGTCGTTGAGGTAATGATCGGGCGCCAGCAACTGGTCGTGGGGGAAGGGGCCCTCGCCGTGGTCGTAGTTCACGGTCGTCTCACCGAAGCTCGTGACGGTGAGCAGCAGCCGCCACCACGGCCCGGCGGGCATCTCCGCAGCGGCGAGCCGCTGGCGCCGGACGAGCGCGGCGACCGACTCCGGCACCGGCGCGACGACCGACCGCTGGTAGGACGAGAAGCGCAGGTGGGAGATCTCGGCGGAGACCGTGAAGGCGAACTCCGCCCGCAGCCACTCCCAGTCGGGCGGCCCGAGCTGGGCCAACGCCCGCACGATCGGCTCGATCAGCCGGTTCGGCTCCGCGGCGCTCGCGTCCTCGGCTGCGGAGCCGACGACCGTGATGCCGCTGACGGCCGGTTCGTCGTCACCGTCATGCTCCAGCCACCGGGCGAATTCGGCCATGTACTCGTCGGCGTCCAACCCGGCGCGCGGCGGCCGGGCGGTGGGCTCCTGCGCGGTGAGGGTGCGCTCCTGCGCGGTGAAGCGGTCCTGCGCGACGTGCGGGGGGACGGACGACGAGACCTCCTCGACGCGGCCGGAGTCGCCGACCAGGAACACCGACCGCCCCACCGGCATGTCGAGGAACGCCATCGGGTCGCTCTCGTCGACGTCCACCGGCGCGTACACACTCCAACCGGCCTCGAAACGGTCCGCCGCCAATCCCGCCGTGGGGTAGTCCAGGCCGCGAGACCGAATCCATTTCACTACTAGGGAAATCGCTTCCGCCGCGTCCATCCGTCTGGCCTCCCGCGCGTTATCGCCGGTCACTATACGGGGGTGGACGAGGAGCGGGAGCGGTTCAGCCGGACGGTTCGCTTCACGGCGCGGTCCTCTTCTTGAGGGGTTGGCGAAGTGCCATCCTGAACCGATGGAGGTCGTCTTCGCCGAGAAGCACATCCGCTTCCTGTACTACGACTTCCGCGGTGCCACCGTCCACCCCACCGGAATGGTCACCCCCGCGCAGATCCGCGACGCCGACTGGAAGGCCATCAGACCCGAGATCCGGACGACTCTCGGCGAGACCCTGTTCCTGCCCAGCGCGCAACGGTCGGAGCTTGAGCGGTTCTGTGTCCGCAATGGCGTCGCCCGCAGGTCCCGCTTCGATGCTTGGGCAGACCTCCTCGAACCCTTCCTCGACACCCGCTTCGACCCCGAAGACGAACGCGCCACCCTCACCCGTCTGCGCGAGGCCGGGTTCCTCTCACGGGAGGTCGCTGAAATCCGTCGGCGCCTCACTCCGCTGATGCACGCCTACAATTTCGACGCCATGGTCTGGGAATGGGCCCATCTCGGCCTGTGCGACCTTCTCAACGCCGCCAACGCCCCGGTCATCCCCCCTGGCATCCAGAACGAACTGGGCGAACCCGCGGCCTTCTATGCCTGGACCATGATGATCGCCGACCGCTTTCGCTGACGCCTGCCCATGGCACGCGACCCGCGACAGCGAGGTCGGCTCCACGGGGCAGGCATTGCGCGCCCGGCAGCCGCGAATGGTCTCGTTTCAGCTTGTGCGGTAGTGGCGGCGGAGGGCTATGCCCGCCGCGACGCCGCCCGCGAGGGCGCCGGCGCCTGCGGCGGCGGGGAGGGCGACCATCGTGACCTTGCGGCCGGTGCGGAAGTCGTGGATCGGCCAGCCGTGGTCGCGGGCGTGGGCGCGCAGCTCCGCGTCCGGGTTGACGGCGTGCGGGTGGCCGACGGCGGTCAGCATCGGCAGGTCGTTGATCGAGTCGCTGTAGGCCGAGCAGCGCGCGAGGTCGAGCCCCTCGCGCTGCGCCAGGGCCCGGACGGCCTCCGCCTTCGCCGGCCCGTGCAGCAGGTTCCCGACGAGCCGGCCGGTGTAGACGCCCTCGCGGGTCTCGGCGACCGTGCCGAGGGCGCCGGTGAGGCCGAGCCGGTGCGCGATCGTGCGGGCGACCTCGACGGGCGTGGCGGTGACGAGCCACACCTGCTGGCCCGAGTCGAGGTGCTGGAGTGCGAGGGTGCGGGTGCCGTGCCAGATGCGGTCGGCCATCACCTCGTCGTAGATCTCCTCGCTCAGCTTGACGATCGCGCTGACCTTCTGCCCGGCGACGAACGCGAGCGCGGCCTCCTTGGCGCTGCCGATGTGCTCGGAGTTCTCGCTGCCGCGCAGGCGGAACGCCGCCTGCCCCCAGGCGAACATGGCGAGGTCGCGCATGGTGAAGAGCTTGCGGGCGGCGAGACCGCGCGCGAAGTAGTAGATCGACGCGCCGCGCATCATCGTGTTGTCGACGTCGAAGAACGCCGCGGCGGCGGGGTCGGGCGCGGGGAGCGGGGCGGGCTCGGCCGCCGCGGCGGCGGCCACCTGCCCCGCGCTCTTGTGGTCCTCGTCCCTGCCGCGCCCCCAGAACGGAGGCTGCCAGAATCGCCGCATGAGGCGAAGCCTAGTCAACCGCCTCCCCGTGCCCCTCCCTCCGGTCGCGATTGCGACAGTCCTCACCCCTGTCGCTCGCGGCCGCCATCAACCGCTCGCGCAGCACGGCGCGGAACCGCGGGTCGGGACCCGCGGCGCTCTCCCGCAACCGGGCCAGCGCGTTCCCCTGCTCTGCGATCTTTCCTCGCCTCGTCAACACCGAGCTCTCACTCGCCGCTCCCTTGCGGACGTCAGGCGCGAACGCGCTCCTGACCGCTTGAACGATCGGACGGTGGGCCGGGTTACGGCCCAGTAGTTCATTAATAAACCATCCAGTCGGCCCGCAATGGCGGTTCAAGCGACGGATCAGGTCGGCCCCGGCGGGTCGGCGCGGCGGATCAGCGCCGCGGGCGGGGTCATCCGCGCAGGTCGTCCGGGAGCATGCGGGCCAGCGACCGGACCGCGCGGTACTGCAGCGCCTTGATCGCGCCCGGCTTCTTGTCCATGATCAGCGCGGTCTCGGCGACCGACAGCCCGTGCAGGAAGCGCAGCACGACGCACTCCTGCTGCTCGGAGTTCAGCCGCCGGACGGCCCGCAGCAGGGTCCGGTTGGTCATCGCGTCCAGGACGGCCCGCTCCGGCCCCTCCTGCGGGCGGTCCGGCTCGATCAGCTCGGCGGTGCAGACCTCCAGCCGGTAGCGGCCGGACTTGAAGTGGTCGGCGACCAGGTTGCGGGCGATCGTGACCAGCCAGGCCCCGAAGTCCTTGCCCTGCCAGTGGAAGTCGCAGATGCGGCGGAGCGCCCGCAGGAATGTCTCGCTGGTGATGTCCTCGGCGAGCGCGTGCGTCCCGACCCGGTAGTAGACGTACCGGTAGACGAGTTCCACGTAGTGGTCGTAGAGGGAGCCGAACGCCTCGGCGTCGCCGTCCCGCGCCCGCAGCACCAGCGCCTTGAGGACCTCGGCCCTGTCGGACGAGCGGTCGGCGGGACGCGTCAGGGAGCCGCGGGAATGCCGGGGAAGCGGGATGACCCCGGCATCGAGGGTCAAGCTGCTCATGCAGTTCTCCTCGGGGCGTACGCGACCTCCGGCGTGAAGTGCCACTCTAGATACCGAAAGGTACGCGAGGCAATGGTGCGTTCCTTGCCCGCGGTTACCCGTCAACCCCGCGCATCGGGCACCATGGGGGCGCGATGGTCGATGCTCTTCTCGCGTTGCTGGCGACCCTTGGTGCCCTGGCGGCCACCGGGTTGCTGGTTCAGCGCGCCTACAAGGACCGGCTGCTCTATCTGATCGCCTGGTCGTTCACGCAGGTCGGGCTGACGCTCGCGCTGCTGTCCATGAGCCTCGGCTTCATGATGGGCTTCAACGGCGTGCTGTTCCGCGTCATGGAGCTCGGCGCGGCGCTGATCGGGCCGGTCTGGCTCGCGCTCGGCATGATCGAGCTGATCGCCCGGTACGTGCAGGTCCGGTTCGGCGCCTGGTTGTTCACGATCTCCTACACGGTCGTCGCGATCGTCATCCTGATCCTGGACCCGCTGAAGGGCTCGCTCGGCAAGAGCCTGCCGAAGCCCGGCGCCACCTACGACGCGCTGCCGCTGCTGCTGATCGACGGCGGGCACGTCGTCGCCGTGCTCGCGCTCGCGGGGTGCACCGGCGTGACCGCGTGGCTGGCCAGCAAGCGCGACCAGGAGGCGGCGGAGCTGCTCATCCCGGTGGCGCTGGTCGCCCTGGCGGGCGTGCTGGTGGTCAGCGGCACCCGCGGGTTCCTGCCCGCGCCGCTCGCGCTGATCGCGCTCGGCGCCGCCGCGGGCCTCGTCTGGTACGGGTCGATGCGCACGATCCCCGTCTACGACGAGGACGCTGACGGCTACGACGAGTACGGCGACGAGCCCGCCACCGGCTACGAGGAGCAGGGCTACCCCCGGCGCGCCAAGGCCGAGCCCGTCCCGGCGCCCACCCCGCCCCCGGACCCCCGGCGCGGCGAGCTGCGCTTCCCGGAGCCCGCGTCCGAGGAGCTGCGCTACCCCGAGAACACCAGCATCCCCGAGAACACCGGCGTCCCGGAGCGGTCCATGTACCCCGACAACCCGGCCGGGCCCACGGCGATCGACGGTCCGCTCGGCGGTCCGCTCGACCGCTCCCCGCTCGCCGGCCTGGCCAAGCCGGGCGCGCTCGGCGGCGAGCTGGCCAACGCCTGCGGCCAGATCACCGTCTACACGCTGCTGGACGGGCGCGAGGACGCCTTCGACCGGCTCGCCGCCGACCTCGTGAAGGCCGCGCTGGCGACCGAGCCCGACACGCTGGTCTTCGCCTGCCATGAGGTGGTCGGCGGCCCCACGCAGCGGATCTTCTACCAGCTGTTCCGGGACGAGTCCGCGTTCGCCGCGCACCGCCGGCAGCCGCACCTGCAGCGCTTCCTCGCCGAGTCGCGCACCCACGTGATCGCCACGAACGTGATCGAACTGAAGCTCGGCCCGGCCAAGGTGCCGCTCCCGGCGCCGGAGTTCCCCGGAAGGTGACATGCCGCGCGAGATCATGATCACGCTGCTCGGCAAGCCGGGCTGCCACCTGTGCGAGGACGCCCGCGCGGTGATCGAGCGCGTCGCCCGCGACCTCGGCGTGCCGTGGGAGGAGCGCGACATCACCCAGTCGGAGCAGGACACCGAGCAGTACTGGGAGCAGATCCCCGTCACGCTGGTCAACGGCGTCCAGCACGACTTCTGGCGCGTCGACGAGAACCGGCTCCGCAAGGCGATCGAGGACCTCCGCCAGCGCTAGCCCGGCAGCGCCGCGACCTGGGTTTCGGTCCGGCGGCAAGAGGGAGTGGTACGGCAGGAGCGCCCCTCCGTGATTAGTGCCGCAGGGCCATTGTTCTCCCGCGTTGAGGGTGCCAGGGCACCTTGTGAGCCGTTCGCCCGATCGAAGATCGTTTGAAGGTACGGCCGTTCACCCGAACCGCGAAGAGGAGCTCCCATGTCCTTCAAGATGCGCACGCTGGGCGTCGGCGTCGCCGCCGCGGCCGCCTTCGTTCCTTTCGCCGCGACCGCCGCGCAGGCCGCTCCGGTCACCGCCCAGCGGGCCTGCACCTATGACGTCTGCATGTACACCAAGACGAACTTCAAGGGCTCGTGGAAGGGCTACAACCACTACAGGAACAAATGCGTCTCCTACGACAAGGCCTTCAAGATGAAGTCCTTCAAGATCAACAGCTCCGTGGGCACGACGTTCTGGTCCAAGAAGGGCTGCAAGGGCACCCCTTCCATGAGCTTCAGGGGCCACGCCAAGGTCAAGAACTACACGTTCACCTCGCGGTCGAGTCGCTGACCGCCTGACGACGGCGCCCCGTGGAGCAGCGGCCCACGGGGCGCCGTCGCGTCGTGCGTCCGGCCGGCGCCCGGCGGTTGCCCGCGCGGGCATGTCTGGTCGGTCACACCCCGCCGATCTCCGCTATCCCGGTCGTATGCTGAAAAGTCCCTGATGGACGGCTCTTCCGGGATGCCGCCCGGAACGCGCGCTCGCCGCGAAGCCGGGGGGCCGACTTTGTGCGCGTATTCACAAAGGCTTAACCTGGGGGACACACCGTCGAGCCGAAGAGCAGGCCGTGACACCTCGACAGAACCGCCACCGCGACCGCGCGGGCCGCGGCATCCCCGAAGCCACCGTGGCGCGGCTCCCGGTCTACCTGCGGGCCCTCACCGGGCTGCAGGATCGCGGCGTCGCCACCGTCTCCTCCGAGGAGCTCGCGGCCGCGGCCGGCGTCAACTCGGCCAAGCTCCGCAAGGACCTCTCCCACCTCGGCTCCTACGGGACCCGCGGCGTCGGCTACGAGGTCGAGTACCTCGTCTACCAGATCTCCCGCGAACTCGGCCTCACCCAGGACTGGGTGGTCGCGATCATCGGTGTCGGTAACCTTGGCCGGGCCCTGGCCGGCTACGGCGGTTTCGCGTCCCGCGGCTTCCGCGTGGCGGGCCTGCTCGACGCTGACGAGTCCATCGTCGGACAGGAGATCTCCGGCATGACGGTGCAGCACATCGACCGCCTGGAGGACATGATCGCCGAGCACGGCGTGTCCATCGCCGTGATCGCGACCCCGGCCGGCGCCGCCCAGGGCGTGTGCGACCGCGTGGTGGCGGCCGGCGTGACGAGCGTTCTGAACTTCGCCCCGGTGGTGCTGTCGGTGCCCGACGGGGTCGATGTGCGCAAGGTCGATCTTTCCATTGAGCTGCAGATCCTCGCGTTCCACGAGCAGCGCAAGGCGGGCGGGCCCGACGGCTTCGCCCCGCTGGCGGGCGGCGAACCGCCGACCGGCGCTGCACAGTACGTGGAAACGGTGGAAGCATGAGGGGGTCAGACCCGGGGGCGTGGAGGGTCGTCCCCCCGCAAGCGGCAGGCAGGAGCGGAGCGGAGCAAGGGGCGCCGGCAGGCGCCTCCTCACCAGGAGCTCGCACGGCGCGGGTGGGCGGAGACGCGGAAGACCCTGGAGACGGGAAATGAGCATTCTGGTCGTGGGCCTCAGCCACCGAAGCGCGCCCGTGGCGGTGCTGGAGCGGGCGGCGGTGGCCGGTGACGATCTCGTCAAACTGCTGCACGCCGTGCACGCGTCCGCGAACGTCGCCGAGGCCGCCATCGTCTCGACCTGCAACCGGGTCGAGATCTACGCGGTCGTGGAGAAGTTCCACGGCGGCGTCTCGGCGATCTCGGAGCTGCTGGCCCTGCACTCCGGCGTCCCGCTGGACGACCTGTCGCGGCACCTGTACGTCCACTACGAGGAGCGGGCCGTCCAGCACGTGTTCGCGGTGGCGTGCGGGCTGGAGTCGATGGTCGTCGGCGAGGGGCAGATCCTCGGGCAGATCCGGCAGGCGTTCCGGCTGGCCCAGGAGGAGGGCACGCTCGGCCGTGACCTGCACGACGTCCTGCAGCAGTCGCTGCGGGTGGGCAAGCGCGCGCACCACGAGACCGGGATCGACAAGGCCGGCGCTTCGCTGGTCAGCGTCGGCCTGGACGTCGCGGTCCGGCATCTCGGCCCGCTGGAGGACGTCCGGGCGCTGGTGGTCGGCGCCGGCTCGATGAGCTCGCTGGCCGCCGCCACGCTGAGCCGCGCGGGAGCGCGCGAGGTGGTGATCGCCAACCGGACCCCCGCGCGGGCGCAGCGCCTCGCGGAGTCGCTGGACGTCCCGTCCCGCGCGATCGGGCTGGCGGAGCTGGACGCGGCCCTCGCCGAGGCCGACCTCGTGGTGTCGTGCACCGGCGCCGCCGGCCTGGTGATCACTGCCGAGCAGCTCGCGGCGCAGGGGATCGGGGCCGACGGACGGCGCCGCTTCCTCCTCGACCTGGCGCTGCCCCACGACGTGGACCGCGCCGTCCGCGACCTGCCCGGCGTCGGGCTGGCGGGCCTGGACGACCTGCGCACCGCGCAGGAGGCGGCCGAGGCCATCGGCCCGGAGGCGGTCGAGGCCGCGCGGCGGATCGTGTGCGCCGAGGTCGAGGCGTTCCTCAGCGCCGCCCGCGCCGCCGCCGTCGCGCCGACCGTCGTCGCGCTGCGCAGCAAGGCCGCCGAGGTCGTGGAGGCCGAGCTGGCCCGGCTGAGCGGGCGGGTGCCCGAGATGGACGTCCGGGCCCGCAAGGAGATCGAGCAGACCGTGCGGCGCGTGGTGGACAAGCTGCTCCACGCGCCGACCGTCCGGGTCAAGGAGCTGGCGGCGGCGCCGGGCGGCGACTCCTACGCCGACGCGCTGCGCGAGCTGTTCGACCTGGACCCGAAGGCCCCCGAGGCGGTGGCGCGCGCGGACATCCGCGAGGCCGACGTCCCCGAGGCGGCCGTCCCCCGGCTCGACGGCCGGGACCCGAACCAGGAATGCGCCGAGGCCGACTGCGTCAGCCCGGCGTCCGCGCCGGGCCGGGACGCGCTGTCCGAGGCGGTGTCCGATGCCGTGTCCGAGGTCGTGGCCGACGCCGTGTCGGACGCGATGTCGGACGGCGTGAACGCCGAGACGGTTAACGCGCAGGCCGCGAGCGTGCGGGCGGTCAGCGCCCGGGACGCCGTCCCGGCGCACGAAGGAGACGAGACGTGAGTACGGGGAGCAGGGGCCCGCTTCGGCTGGGCACCCGGAAGAGCCTGATGGCGACGACCCAGTCGCAGGGCGTCGCCGACACGTTGTCCGAGCTCACGGGGCATGCCGTCGAGCTGGTCGGGGTAACGACGCAGGGTGATGTGTCCAAGGCCCTGCTCGCCCAGATCGGCGGGACGGGCGTGTTCGTCAACGCGCTCCGCGACAAGGTGCTGTCCGGCGAGGTGGACTTCGCGGTGCACTCGCTGAAGGACCTGCCGACGTCCGAGACGCCCGGGATCGTCCTCGCGGCCACCCCGGCCCGCGACGACCCGCGCGACGCCCTGTGCGGCCCCTCGAAACTCGCCGACCTGCCGCGCGGCGCTCGGATCGGCACCGGCTCGCCGCGCCGCGTCGCGCAGCTGCGCGCCCTCCGCCCGGACCTGGAGATCGTCCCGATCCGCGGCAACGCCGACACCCGGCTCCGCAAGGTCGGCGACGGCGAGCTCGACGCGGTGGTGCTCGCGCACGCGGGCCTCAAGCGGATCGGCCGGCTGGACGCGGTCGGCGAGGTCTTCGACCCGGACCAGATGCTGCCCGCCCCCGGGCAGGGCGCGCTCGCGCTCGAATGCCGCGCCGACCGCGACGACCTCCGCGAACTGCTTGGAACGGTCGACGACGCCGCGACCCGGCGCGCCGTCACCGCCGAGCGGACGGTCCTGGCGGTGCTGGAGGCGGGCTGCTCCGCGCCCGTGGGAACATACGCTGCCGAAGTAGATGAAAGGCTGCATCTGACGGCGACCGTCGCGGCATACGACGGCAGCAGGCAGGTGCGGCTGTCCGCAAGCGGCCACCCGGATGACGCCGAGCGGCTCGGACGCGACCTCGCGGCCCGGCTTCTCGCGCAGGGGGCCGACCAGTTGATGGGGGAGCGCGAGTGAGCCCCGCCGCGAAGAGCACCACGAAGAGCACGGCCGCGACGGACGCCGCGGCCGACGAGAGCGTGGTCGAGAACACCGCCGCCGACAAGACCGCCGCCGACAAGAACACGACCACCGGGAAGACCTCGACGACCGGCAAGACCGCGAAGAGCACGGCCTCCGCATCCGCCGCCCCGCACCGGACGGCCGGCCCGGGGACCGTCGCGATCGTCGGCATGGGGCCCGGCGACCCCGGCCTGCTGACCCTGCGCGCCGCCGCCGAGCTGGAGCGCGCCGACACCGTCGTCGTGAGCCGCGCGCACTGCCCGGCCGAGATCCTGACCCACTGCCGCCCGGACGCCGAGATCCTCGACACGGCCGACGGCGACCCGGTGAAGCTCGCCGCGCGGGCCGCCAAGGCGGGCCGCCGGGTCGTCCGGCTGTTCCGCGGCGACCCCGGGGTGGCCTGCAACTACGCCGCCGAGGGCGGTGCGCTGGCCAAGGCCGGCGTCCCGTTCGAAGTGGTGCCAGGCGTCTCCTCCGTGACGGCCGTGCCCGGGTACGCGGGCATCCCGCTGACCGACGCCGCCAACCGCGAGATCCGCGTCGTCGACGCCTCCGAGGGCGGGGTCGACTGGGAGCGGTTCGCCGCCCCGGACACCACCCTCGTCATCCTCGGGGCCGAGGGCGCGGTCGCCGAAGTCGCCAAGGGCCTGGTGGCGGCGGGACGTCCCGACTCCACCCCGGCCGCGATGACCAGCCTCGGCACCACCACCGAGCAGGAGACCGTCGTCTCGACGCTCGCCAGGCTCGCGCCCGACACCAAGGGCATGGAGACCCCCGGCCTGATCGTCGTCGGCGACGTGGTGAACTGGCGCGACAAGCTGTCCTGGTTCGAGACCAAGCCGCTGTTCGGCTGGCGGGTCCTCGTGCCGCGCACCAAGGAGCAGGCCGCGTCGCTGTCGGACCAGCTCCGCGGGTACGGGGCCGTCCCGGACGAGGTCCCGACGATCTCGGTCGAGCCGCCGCGCACCCCGCAGCAGATGGACCGGGCCGTGAAGGGCCTTGTCACCGGCCGCTACGAGTGGGTGGTGTTCACCTCCACGAACGCGGTGAAGGCGATCCGGGAGAAGTTCACCGACTACGGCCTCGACGCCCGCGCGTTCGCCGGCCTGAAGGTCGCCGCCGTCGGGGAGCAGACCGCCGCCGCGCTGGTCGAGTTCGGCGTCGTCCCCGACCTGACCCCGTCCGGCGAGCAGTCCGGCGAGGGCCTCGCCCGGGAGTGGCCGCCCTACGACGAGGACCTCGACCCCATCAACCGGGTCCTGCTGCCGCGCGCCGACATCGCCACCGACGTGCTCATCGCCAGGCTGACCGAGCTCGGCTGGGAGTGCGAGGACGTGACCGCCTACCGGACCGTCCGGGCCGCGCCGCCGCCCGCGCCGATCCGCGAGGCGATCAAGGGCGGCGGGTTCGACGCCGTGCTGTTCACCTCGTCCTCCACGGTGAAGAACCTGATCGGCATCGCCGGCAAGCCCCACAACGTGACCGTGATCGCGGTGATCGGCCCGCAGACGGCCAAGACGGCCGAGGAGTACGGGCTGCGGGTCGACGTCATGGCCGAGAAGCCGTCGGTGTCGGCCCTCGCGGAGGCGCTGGCGGAGTACGGTGCCAAGCGGAGGGCGGCCCAGATCGAGGCGGGGGACCCGCTCCGCAAGCCCAGCCAGATGCGCCGGGGCGCCCGGCGCCGGAAGTAGACCCGCACCCGGAAAACCGAGGGATCATGTCTGCACAGTTCCCCGTCGCCCGCCCGCGACGGCTGCGGCGCACGCCCGCGATGCGGCGGCTCGTCGCCGAGACCCGGCTCAGCCCCGCCGACCTGGTGCTGCCCGTCTTCGTCAAGGAGGGCATCTCCGAGCCGCAGCCGGTCGCGTCCATGCCGGGCGTCTTCCAGCACACCCGCGACAGCCTCCGCAAGGCCGCGCACGAGGCGGCCGAGGCCGGCGTCGGCGGCCTCATCCTGTTCGGCATCCCGGCCGAGAAGGACGGCACGGGCTCGGCCGCCGACGACCCGGACGGCATCGTCCAGCTCGCGCTGCGCGACCTGGCGTCCGACCTCGGCGACTCGACCGTGATCATGACCGACCTGTGCCTGGACGAGTACACCGACCACGGCCACTGCGGCATCCTCACCGAGTCCGGCGAGATCGACAACGACGCCACGCTGGAGCGGTACGCCTCGATCGCCGTGGCGCAGGCCGAGGCGGGCGCGGCGGTCGTCGGCCCGTCCGGGATGATGGACGGCCAGGTCGGCGCGATCCGCGAGGCCCTCGACGGCGCCGGACACTCCGACACCGCGATCCTCGGCTACTCGATCAAGTACGCCTCCGCCTACTACGGCCCGTTCCGGGAGGCGGCCGAGTGCGCCCCGCGGTTCGGCGACCGGTCCACCCACCAGCAGGACCCGGCCAACGCCGACGAGTCGCTCCGCGAGGTCTTCCTCGACCTCGACGAGGGCGCCGACATGGTCATGGTCAAGCCCGCCGGCGCCTACCTCGACATCGTGCGCCGCGTCCGCGACGCGGTCGACGTCCCGGTGGTCGCCTACCAGGTGAGCGGCGAGTACGCGATGATCGAGGCCGCCGCGGAGAAGGGCTGGATCGACCGCGAGCGCACGATCATGGAGTCGCTGCTGTCGATCCGCCGCGCCGGCGCCGACATCGCCCTCACCTACTGGGCCACCGAGGTCGCCCGCCGGCTGGCCTAGATCATCGTCTAGCCCATCCGTCCCTCCGGTCCCTCCGCCCTCTAGTCACTTAGGGTTGTTTTCCCGGGGTTGCCGTGTCCGGCGTTCACCCCGGCGGGCATCATCGTTAACCAGGAACCCACGTGCGACCTTGGGTAATGGGGGGCGGAGATGCTGGCGGTCTCGGGGAGCAAGAAGCAGCGGGCGGCGCGCGACCGGATGGCCGCGGCCGCGCGGGAGTACGCCGACCTGGGCTGGCCCTGCTTCCCCGGAGCCCATCCCCCGGCCGGCGGTGACCGGGCGTGTTCGTGCGACCGGATCGGCTGTCCCGACCCCGGCGCGCACCCGGTGTCGGCCGCCTGGGCGCACCAGGCCAGCGTGGACGCGGGCACGATCGAACGCTGGTGGGACGAGCGGCCGCAGGCGAACATCATCTTGCCGACGGGCCGGGTGTTCGACGTGTTCGACGTACCGGCCGCGGCCGGGACCATCGCCCTCGACCGGATCGAGCGGGAACACCTTCCCGTCGGTCCGGTCGCGTCGTTCGGGGGCGACCGGCACCTGTTCTTCGTCGCCACGCGCGGCGCGCCCGTCGACGAGGACGAGTGGTGGTCCTGCCACCTCGACTGCTCCCCGGAGGACGTCGCCGAGACGCCCGGGATGCGCTGGCACTGCCGTGACAGCTACGTCGTAGCGCCGCCGTCCATCCTGCCGCACGGGCGCGAGGCGGCCTGGCTGCGCCCACCGTCCCGCGACCCGCTCCCCGACCCCCTCCGCCTCCTGGAAGTCCTCTCAGACGCCTGCGAGGACGCCTTGCTTTAGCAGTCCCGGCCCACTTCGCTCGCCTGGCGGCTGTGTTAATGCAGTCCCGGCCCACTTCGCTCGCCTGGCGGCTCGCTACGTGACCGGGCCTGGGCGAACGCGGCATCGCTTCGCGATCTGCCCGGTTCCGCTCGCCTCCGGCTTCGCTCCACCGGCCAGGTCACGCGTTCGCGCGCGACCCTAGCCAGGCGGGCCCGGCCTTCAGCGGGTGCGGCTCTCCGCCGGGTGCGGCCCTTACGGGCTGCGGGCCGCTCCGGCGGGCGTTCGGCTCGGTCCGGTCAGTGGGGGGCCTTGATGGGGGGCTTGCGGGTCCAGCCGCTGAAGGAGCCGCGCTGCATCTCGTTGCGGCCCTTCTCGGGGCCGGCGCGCACCCAGAACTTCACGGGGCGGAAGTCGGCGTCGAGCTTGACGGCGAACGCGATCTGCTGCGCGCCCGTCGCCTGTGCCATCTGCGCGTACAGGGGGCCGACGCCGGGGGCCTCCGTCAGCTTCGCGGCAGGGGCCTCGCCCTCATAGATCGCTCCAGACTTGGAGAGCCTGGTCGCCGACCGCATCAGCGCCGTCAGGCTCGCGACCGAGCCGCCCATGCGCACCTGGTCGGCGACGGCCGGGTAGCCGCGCCCGCCGAGCGGCGACGGCCGCCACTTCTTGCCCGCGCGGACGTACAGCCGGTCCTGGACGATGACGGCCCGCACCGGCTTGCGGGACGCGCCCGCCCCCGCCAGCGTGAGGGTGTAGGACGGGTTCCCGCCCTGGACCACCATCGTCCCCTTGCCGGTGGCCGCGAAGCCGCAGCAGCCGGTCTGCCGGTAGCTGAACGCGGCGCCGGGCGTCTTGGCGACGGCCTGGTCGATGCGGGCGACGAGCGGCGCGGGGTCGACGCCGCCGACCGGCAGCGTCGGCTGCGGGCTGCTGCTCTGCGCGGGCGTCGGCTCGGGCGGCTCCTTGTCACCGCTCAGCGACGTGCCGCCCTTGAACAGGACCGCCGCGCCCGCCCCGGCGGCGACGACCACCACGGCGACGGCGACCACCCAGCGCGTCCGGGACCGGCCGCCCCCCTGTGCGCCCGCGACGACCGGGGTGCGGCCGCTGCTGCGGGACGGCTTCGGCTTCGGCGGCTCGGGCTGCTGCGCGGCCTGCGCGGCGAGCTCGGTGAGGCGGCCGCGGCCCTGCGCCTCCCAGGACGGCCCGTAAGCGGAGACGGCCGCGTCCTCCAGCGCGCCGAGGAAGTCGGCGGCCGACTTCGGGCGCTCCTCCGGCTCCTTGGCCAGGCCCTGGTGGATCAGGTCGCGCAGCGGCCCCGGCACCTCCTCGGCCGGGATCGGCGCCTCGCGGTGCTGGCGCGCCATGTTGCGGCCCGCGTACGGGGGCCGTCCGGTGAGGCACTCGTAGAAGATCGCGGTGGCGGCGTACAGGTCGGTGGCGACCGTGGCCGGCTCGCCGTCCCACAGTTCGGGCGCCGCGTACTGCGGGGCCTGCTGCGCCTCGGTGCCCGCGGGCGCCGTCGCGAAGTCGGTGAGCCGGGCGTTGCCCTCGCCGTCGACCAGGATGTTCGCCGGCCGCATCGCGCCGTGGACGAGGTCGTGCTCGTGCGCGACGGCGAGGCCGAGGAGCATCCCGCCCAGCATCGACAGCGCCGCGAGGGGGCCGCTCGGGCCCTGCGCGGCGATCATGCGCCGCAGGCTCACCCCCTCGACGTACTGCATCACGAGCGCGGCGCCGTCGGCGGTCTCCACGAAGTCGTAGAGGTCGACCACGTTCGGGTCTTCCAGCTGGGACAGGCCCCGTGCCGCCACGCGGAAGCGCGCGAGAAACGCCTCGTCGGCGCCGAGCGCCGTGTCGAGGTATTTGATCGCGACCCGCGTGCCGGTCATGTCGTCGACCGCCAGCACCACCCGGCCCGAGGCTCCGCCGCCCAGTTCGCGTTCGTGGGTGAAGCCCGGGACCGTCCAGCCGTTGACCACGGTAGAAGCCATCCCTCCGATGTCGTCACTTGGTGGAATATCGGCCCATACGCCGCCGGGTCAAGGCAAGTCGCCGAACTGCAACTGAGAGACTGCAACCGTGACTGACTTCGATCGCTCCCGGCAGTTGTTCGACCGTTCCGCCGCCGTTGTCCCCGGCGGCGTCAACTCTCCGGTCCGCGCCTTCGGCGCCGTTGGCGGAACGCCCCGTTTCATGGCGTCCGGGCGTGGTCCGTACCTTACCGACGTCGACGGCAATACCTATGTCGATCTGGTGTGTTCGTGGGGTCCGATGATCCTCGGGCACGCGCACCCGGCCGTCGTGGAGGCGGTGCGGGACGCGGCCGGGCGCGGGACGTCCTACGGCGCGCCCACGCAGGGCGAGGTGGAGCTCGCCGAGGAGATCGTCTCCCGCACCCCGGCCGAGAAGGTCCGGCTGGTCAACTCGGGGACCGAGGCGACGATGTCGGCGATCCGGCTGGCCCGCGGGTTCACCGGCCGCACCAAGATCATGAAGTTCGCGGGCTGCTACCACGGGCACGTGGACTCGCTGCTCGCCGCGGCGGGCTCCGGCGTCGCCACGTTCGGGCTCCCCGACACGCCGGGCGTGACCGGCGCGACCACCGCCGACACGCTGATCCTGCCCTACAACGACGTCGCGGCCGTGGAGACGGCCTTCCACGACCACGGCAACGACATCGCCTGCGTGATCACCGAGGCCGTGCCGTGCAACATGGGCGTGGTCCCGCCGCTGGCCGGGTTCAACGCGCTGCTGAAGCGGCTGTGCGAGCGGTACGGCGCGCTGCTGGTGCTCGACGAGGTGCTCACCGGGTTCCGGGCGTCGCGGTCCGGGTGGTTCGGGGTCGAGGGCGTCCCCGGCGACCTGATGACGTTCGGCAAGGTGATGGGCGGCGGGCTGCCCGCCGCCGCGTTCGGCGGGCGCGCCGACGTCATGGACCACCTCGCCCCGGCCGGGCCCGTCTACCAGGCCGGCACCCTGTCGGGGAACCCGCTCGCCACCGCCGCCGGGCTCGCCACGCTGCGGCACGCCACGGACGAGGTGTACGCCGCGATCGACCGCTCGGCGCGGATCGTGTCGACGGCCGCGTCCGAGGCGCTGGAGCGCGAGGGCGTCCCGCACACGCTGCAGAACGCGAGCAACCTCTTCTCGATCTTCTTCACGGACGGGGCGGTGGGCGACTTCGCCGCCGCGCAGCGGCAGGACTCCAAGGCCTACGCCGCCTTCTTCCACGCCGCGCTGGAGCGCGGCGTGTACCTGCCCCCGTCCGCGTACGAGGTGTGGTTCCTGTCGGCCGCGCACGACGACGAGGCGCTGGAACGCGTCCTGGAGGCCCTCCCGCACGCCGCCCGCGCCGCGGCCCGAGCGGCGGCTTCCTAGAACGGCGGCTTCCTAGAACGGCAGGGCGCGGAGCGCTCTCAGGGCGGCGACGACCGATTCGGGACGCGGTGCGTGCAGGGGTGCGCGCACCGCGGGGTCGTCGATCAGCCCCTCGTCGGCGAGGCAGGCCTTCAGGACGGCCGGGGACGGCTCGCTGAACAGCGCCTCCGCCATCGGGAGCAGGGCGTTGTGGAACGTCAGCGCCCGCGCCGCGTTCCCCTCCCGCGTGGCCCGCGCCATGGCGGCGTAGGCGGCCGGCGCGAGGCACGCGCAGGCGGCGACGCCGCCTGCCGCGCCGAGCTGGAGCATGGGATAGATGTAGGCGTCGTCCCCGGACAGGATCGCCTTGCCCGGGTTGGCCGCCAGCACGGCCAGGGTGTCCTGGTCGATCGCGCCCGCGCAGTGCTTCATGCCGACGACGCAGTCGAGCGCGAGGATCTCCAGAAGCGCGCCGGCGGACAGCGGCTTCGCCGTCCGGTACGGCACGTTGTAGGGGATCAGCGGGACGTCCACGGCAGCGCCGACGGCGGCGAAGTGGTCGATGACCCCCTCCTCCGACGGCCGCAGGTAGTACGGGACGACGACGAGCAGCGCGTCGGCGAGCGGGGCGCGTTCGCGGGCCTGCCGGATCGAGTCCTCGGTGCCCATCGTCCCGGCGCCCACCGTCAGGGGCGTCCCGTGCTCGATCGAGACGGCGCGGCACACCTCCAGCACCGTCCGCTGCTCGGCGGCGCTCAGCAGCGCGGCCTCGCCGGTGGTGCCCAGCGCCACCAGGCCGGCGGCGCCGTTCTCCAGGCAGTGGCGGGCGAGGCGTTCGAGGGACTTGGCGTCCACCTCGCCGGAGCGGGTGAACGGCGTGACGAGCGACGCGTGGATTCCGTGCATGGGTCTCACCTCGTTCGGGCCGGCCGGGCGGCCGGAGCGGGGGATGCGGACGGCGCGGCCGCTTCGACCGGCGCGGGCGGTTCGGCCGACACGGCGGGCGCTGGCGGGACGGGCAGGCCGCGGCCGCGGAGCCGGATGCTGCCGACCGCGACCCCCGTGATGATCAGTGCGGCGCCGGCGAGCCGCGTCCCGTCCACGTGCTCGTCCAGCAGCAGGGCCGCCGAGACGAGCCCGAACGGCGGGACGAGCAGCGAGTACATGGCGACGGTGCCGACCTCGTACCGGCGGATCAGCCACGCCCATCCGCCGAAGCAGAACAGCGTGGCGACGTAGGCGATGAACGCGATCGAGGCCACCCCGGTGAGCGAGAGGTTCCGCGCCGCCTCCGGCACGGCCCCCGGCCCCTCGAAGACCAGCGACAGGGCGAGCAGGGGGAGGGGCGGCACCAGCGACATCCACACCATGAACGCGAACGCGTCGACCGGCTCCTCGGTGGACTGGTTCATCCCCCGCATCGCGACGTTCGCCAGCCCCCAGGCGGCCGCGCCGGCGAGGCAGACCAGGAACGCCCCCACCGGGCTCCCGCCCTCGCCCTGCGCGACGCCGAGCAGCGTGACGCCGCTGAACGCGACGACCATCCCGGCGACCTGCCGGCCGCCGACGCGCTCGCCCAGCAGCAGGCCCGCGAACAGCGCGGTGAAGATCGCCTGCACCTGGAGCACGACCGATGCCAGGCCGGCGGGCATGCCCATGCTCATGCCGAGGAACAGCAGGCCGAACTGCCCCACGCCGAGCGGGACGCCGACCAGGACGAACCAGCGGGCGGCGACCGGCGGGCGGCGGACGAGGAAGACCGCGGGCACCGCCGCGGCCGTGAACCGCAGCGCGGCCATCAGCAGCGGCGGAAAGTCCTCCAGCGCGACTTTGATGGGCACGAAGTTGAAACCCCAGAGGGCGGCGATCAAAGTGGCCAGCAGGACGTGGCGCGATTTCATGCCTCGATCGTGAGGAAACACTCGCTTTAGGACAAGCGAGAACTTCTTGACACCTCGTTTTAGTATTGCTTCATGCTTGATCTGGAACGGCTGCGCGCTCTGCACTCGGTCGCGACCTACGGGTCGGTCAGCGCCGCCGCGGACGTCCTCCACGTCACCACGTCCGCGGTGTCCCAGCAGCTCGCCAAGCTGGAGCGCGAGACAGGCCAGAAGCTCCTCGAACGCAACGGCCGCGGCGTCCGCCTCACCGACGCCGCCGAACTCCTCGTAGCGCACGCCGAGCGGATCCTGTCGCTCGTCGAGCAGGCGCAGGCCGACCTGGAGGCGCACCGCGGCTCCGTCGTCGGCCAGCTCACCGTCGCCGCGTTCCCCACCGCGATCCGCGGGCTGATGCCCGCCGCCCTGAGCGCCCTGCGCGCCGACCACCCCGAGCTGCGCGTCCTGCTCCGCGAGGAGGACCCCATGCGCAGCATGCCGCTCGTCCTGCGCGGCGACTTCGACATGGCGGTCGTCCAGGACTGGAACAACGAGCCGCTCCCGCTGCCCGAGGGCCTGCACAAGGGCGTCATCTGCGAGGACGTCGCCGACGTGGCGCTGCCCGCGGACCACGACCTCGCCGGCCGCGACACGGTCGACCTCAAGGAGCTCGCCGGGGACACCTGGATCAGCTCCTCGCCCGACAGCATCTGCTGCGACTGGCTGCTGCGCACGCTGCGCGCCATCGACAGCGAACCCAAGATCGACCACATGGCCTACGAGTTCGCCACCCAGCTCTCCCTGGTCGCCGCCGGGCTCGGCAACGTCATCCTGCCCCGCCTCGGCCGCTGCGACGTCCCGCCCGGCGTCGCGATCGTCCCGCTGTCGGCCCCGCTGTCGCGCCGCGTCTACGCCGTCTGGCGCGAGGAGGCCGCCCGCCGTCCCGCGATCCGCGCCGCCGTCACCGCCCTGCGCACGGCCGTCGCGGCCGACGCCCCCACCGACGTCCCCGCCCCGGCCTGACCTGCCTGGCACCCGCCCCGGGTCGTCGCGCGCGAACTTGTTCGGTAGGTTCTCGCGATCATGGAAGGCGAGTGGCGGGACGGCGCGGAGCAGGCCGGTGAGCGGTGGGCCGGTGAGTGGCGGGTCGGCGGGTACACCGAGGTGCGCGAGCTGGGCGCGGGCGCCCAGGGGCGGGTCGTGCTCGCCCGGGACGACGCGTCCGGCACCCCGGTGGCGATCAAGTACCTGGCGGTGCGGGCGGACGAGGCCGACCGGGAGCGGCTCCGCCATGAGGCGCTCATGCTCGGCCGCGCGAACAGCCCGCACGTGGCGCGGCTCTTCCGGCTCGTCGAGGGGCCGGGCACCGCCGCGATCGTGATGGAGGCCGTCGACGGCGTCTCCCTCAAGGAGGTGCTGGCGCGGTACGGCGCGCTCGGCCCGGAGGCGGCGCTGGCCGTCCTCAAGGGCTCGCTGCTGGGGCTGGCGGCCGCACACGCGGTCGGCGTCGTCCACCGCGACTACAAGCCCGCCAACGTCGTCGTCCCGGCGGACGGGCGGAGCCGCCTCGTCGACTTCGGCATCGCCACCCCCGCCGGGGAGGAGGCGGGCGGCGCCGGGACCCCGTACTACATGGCGCCGGAGCAGTGGAGCAGGCACGTCGCCACGCCCAGGACCGACGTGTACGCCGCGACCTGCGTTTTCGTGGAGTGCGTGACCGGGCGGCGGCCCTACACGGGTGCCCGTGCCGAGCTGATGCGGGCCCACCTGACCGGAGAGATCCCCGTCGACGCCGTGCCCGAGGCGCTGCGGCCGCTCGTCCTGAAGGGCATGGCCAAGGCGCCGGAGGAGCGTCCGGCCGGGGCCGCCGCGTTCGTGGACGACCTGGAGCGCACCGCCCAGGCCGCCTACGGCCGGGACTGGGAGGCCCGGGGCGTGCACGCCCTGTCCGCGGGCGCCGTCGCGCTCGCCGCGCTGTTCCCGCTCGCCGCTTGGCTGATGCCGGGCGCGGCGTCCGCCGCCGGCGCCGCCGCCGCGGGGACGGGCGCTGCCGCCGGAGCCTCTGGAGTGTCCGGTGCCGGGACGGCGTCGGTCGCCGGGAAGGTCGCCGCGGGCTCGGCCGTCAAGGCGTTCCTCGGCAGCGGCGCGGGCCTCACCGCCGCCGCGGTCGGTACGGTCGTGGTCGTCGGGGCGGGCGCCGTCGCCGTCCAGCAGGTGACGAAGCAGGACCCCGCCCCGCGCCCCTCGGCGACCGCCAGGGTCGCGGCCACCGTCGCGGACGTGAGGCCCTGCGTCACGCGGGCGCCGGGTGCGGTGATCACACCGTCCGACGGGCCCGCGAAGGTGACGCTCCCCGCGCAGGTCAAGATGCCGAAGAACGCCGCCGTCTACCGCTCCGGGCAGGGGCTGCTGATCGGCCCGGCGGGCGCGGAGTGCGAGGCGTCGGTCGGCGCGAACGCGGGCGCCGCCTCGGTCGGGGACTTCGGGACGGCCCTGGTCGAGCAGAACTGGCAGGGCTCGGTCGGCGGCATCCGCATCCAGATGTGCACGTACTTCCCTGACTCCGCCCAGGCGCAGCGCGAACGCGCGCAGGGCAACGAATGCTCGTCCATCCTGTCGACGCGACAGGCCCTGGCGACGGGCGTGCCCGGCTACCAGGCGGTGCTCACCCGCGGCCCCGGCACCGACAACCTCCCGCCGTCGCCCGCCGTGAAGGCCGAACTGGCCGTCCTGACACCGCGCGGCGTCGCCTGGCCGATCACCTGCACGGCCCCGGCCGCCCAGTCCGCCATCTGCGACGCCGCGCTCCTCTACTGGTTCACCCAGCGGCTGGAGGACGCCAAGGTCCCGAAGGCCGACCTCGACCGCGCCGCCAAGGCCATCTCCGACTTCGTCGCCTCCACCCGCATCTGACCCGCCCGACCGCCCCGTCTCACCCGCCGGGACAGGGGGGCGGGGCGGGCGGTGAACGCGGGTGATTCGAGCGCGGGTAATCTGGCGAGGCCATGACTGAGACCACGATCGTTCACCTCCTGCGGCACGGCGAGGTGCACAACCCCGAGGGAATCCTCTACGGGCGCCTGCCCGGCTACCGCCTGAGCGAGGACGGCGTCCTCATGGCGAAGGCCGCCGCCCGGTGGCTCGGCGACCGGGACGTCACCGCGCTGTTCTCCTCGCCGATGCAGCGGGCGCTGGAGACGGCCGCGCCGCTGGCCGACGCGTTCGGCCTGCCCGTCACGGTGGACGACCGCCTGATCGAGGCCGGCAACCACTTCGAGGGGCTCACCTTCGGGATCGGGACCGGCTCGCTGCGCCGCCCCGAGCACTGGCGCCACCTCGTCAACCCGTTCCGGCCGTCCTGGGGCGAGCCGTACAAGATGCTCGCCGCCCGGATGCGCGCCGCCGTCATCAGGGCCCGGGAGGCGGCGCGCGGCCACGAGGCCGTCTGCGTCAGCCACCAGCTGCCGATCTGGATCCTGCGGCTGCACGCCGAGCGCCGCAAGCTCTGGCACCACCCGGCGCGGCGGGAGTGCTCGCTCGCCAGCCTCACCAGCCTGACCTTCGAGGGCAGCCGGCTGGTGGAGGTCGCCTACCGCGAGCCCGCCGCCGGGATCGCGAAGGGCCCCAGTGTCGCGGGTGCCTGACCGCACCGCTAAGTTGTGTACTACATCTTGTAGTACTCAATATCCCGTGCCGCGCGTCTTCGCGGGACGTCCCGAACCGGGCGTCTCGCGCTGAACGACTGCACCGAACGCCTTGTACCGAAGCCCTGTAGGACCGAGGAGGGGCACGTGAACCCCCGCCGCATCTCGCCTTCCCGCGCCCCCTTCCGCGCGGGGGCCGCCGTCGCGCTCTGCGCGCTGCTCGCCGGCTGCGCCGGCACCGGCGCCGCCGACGGAGGGCCGGACGGCGGCGACAACCGCTTCATCTCCGGCGACGGCAACGTGACCGAGTACAAGGCGGCCGACCGCAAGGGCCTCCCCGCCGTCGGCGGCGAGCAGCTCGACGGCAAGGCCTTCAAGCTCGCCGACCTCAAGGGCAAGGTCGTCGTCGTCAACTTCTGGGCGTCCTGGTGCGCGCCCTGCCGCGGCGAGGCACCGTCCCTCCAGCAGGTCTACGACGAGAAGAAGGCGCAGGGCGTGGAGTTCCTCGGCGTCAACTTCAAGGACGCCAAGCCCAACGCGCAGGCGTTCGAGCGCAAGTTCAAGGTCACCTACCCCAGCCTCTTCGACGCCGACGGCCGCGTGACGCTGGCGTTCCGGGACGTCCCGCCGAGCGCGATCCCGAGCACGCTCGTGCTGGACCGGCAGGGCCGCGTCGCCGCCCGCATCATCGGCGCGACGACCTACACCAAGCTGAACCCCCTGGTCGGCAAGGTCCTCGCGGAGAAGTGAGCTCCCTGGACGAGACGGTCGTGAGCGGGTCGTTGGTGGCGGCGGCGCCGCTGGCGGCCCTCGCCGGGCTCGTCTCGTTCGCCTCGCCATGCGTCCTGCCACTGGTCCCGGGCTACCTGTCGTACGTGACGGGGATGAGCGGCGTCGACCTCGCCGAGCAGCGGCGCGGGCGGCTCCTCGCCGGGGTCCTGCTGTTCGTCGCGGGCTTCAGCGCGGTCTTCGTCAGCTACGGGGCGGTCTTCGGCGGGCTCGGCCGGTGGCTGCTGGAGTACCAGGACACGATCACCCGCGTCCTCGGCATCATCACGATCGTGTTCGGGCTCGCGTTCATGGGCTTCGTCCCCGGCCTGCAGCGGACGGTGAAGTCGGGGCGCCTCCCGGCTGCCGGGCTCGCCGGGGCGCCGCTCCTCGGCGTCCTGTTCGGATTGGGCTGGACGCCGTGCATCGGCCCGACGCTCGGCGCGGTGCAGGGCCTCGCGATCACCGAGGCCAGCGCCTGGCGCGGCGCGCTGCTGTCGCTGGCGTACTGCGCGGGCCTGGGCCTGCCGTTCGTGGCCACCGCGATCGCCTACCGTAGGGCACTCGGCGCGTTCGGCGCCGTGAAGCGCCACTACCCCCTGGTCATGCGGATCGGCGGGGGGATGCTCGTCCTCATCGGGGTGCTGCTCGTGAGCGGCCTGTGGGGTGACCTGACCATCGAGCTGAGGTCGTGGATCAGCGGCTTCGAACCGGTGATTTGAGATGACTGACACGGACCACGTCGACACCGACACCGACCACGCCGGCACGGACCAGGCCGAGGACAGGGCCGAGGAGACCGGCACCGAGGCGCCCGCCGCGCGGCAGGCGCCGGAGGAGGTGCCGCGCCCCTCCGGCATCGGGCCGCTCGGATGGCTGCGGTGGGGCTGGCGGCAGCTCACCACCATGCGGACCGCCCTGATCCTGCTGTTCCTGGTGGCGCTCGGCGCGGTGCCCGGCTCGATCCTGCCGCAGCGCGGCCAGGCGCCCGAGAAGGTCGCCGCCTACCTGGACAAGCACGAGACGCTCGGGCCCTGGCTCGACAAGTTCTCGATGTTCGACGTGTTCGCGGCGCCCTGGTTCGCGGCCATCTACATCCTGCTGTTCGTCTCGCTCGCCGGCTGCGTGATCCCGCGCGCCGTCAAGCACTACAGGTCGATGCGGGCGCGCCCGCCCGCGGCGCCCCGCAACCTCGCGAAGCTGCCGCAGTCGGCGGCGTACGAGACCGACGCCTCCCCCGAGGAGGTGCTCGCCGAGGCGCGCACGGCGCTGCGCGAGCGCCATTTCCGGGTGGACGTCTCCGGCGGCGCCGCGTCCGCCGAGAAGGGCTACCTGGGCGAGACGGGCAACCTGCTCTTCCACCTCGCGCTGCTGGCGCTGCTGTTCGCGCTCGGACTCGGCAACCTGTTCGGCTACCGGGGCAACGTCCTGCTGACCGAGGGCAAGACGTTCGCGAACTCGCTCGGCCTCTACGACCAGTTCCAGCCGGGACGCGCGTTCACCGGCGGCGAGCTGGCCCCGTTCACGCTCACGCTGGACGACTTCAAGGCCGAGTACGAGACCAAGGGCGACAAGCGGGGCCAGGCCACCGCGTTCAACGCGAAGATCCACTACCGGTCGAGCCCGGACGCCCGGAACAAGCCCTACGACCTGCAGATCAACCATCCGCTCAAGGTCGGCGGCGCGAAGGTGTACCTGCTCGGCCACGGGTACGCGCCGGTGTTCACCGTCCGGGACGCCAAGGGCAACGTCGCCTTCCAGGACTCGGTCCCGTTCCTGGAGATGGAGCCGCGGAACCTCACCTCCGAGGGCGTCATCAAGGTCCCCGACGCCGAGCCCGACCAGCTCGCCTTCTACGCCATCCTGTGGCCGACCGCCGTGGCGAGCGAGGACGGCAAGCAGATCGTCTCGGCGTTCCCCGCGCCGATCCGGCCGGTCGTCACCATCACCGCGTTCAAGGGCGACCTCGGCCTGGACTCCGGCAGCCCCCAGTCGGTCTACAAGCTGGAGGGCGTCGGCAAGACGCTCCAGCCGATCAAGGGCGGCCAGAAGCTGCTGGAGCCGGGGGAGACCTTCAAGCTCCCCGGCGACGCGGGCACGGTCACCTTCGACGGGCTCAAGGAGTGGACGAGCCTGTCGGTCAACCGCGACCCCGGCCGCATCCCCGCGCTGATCGCCGCGGTCCTCGCCGTGCTCGGCGTGGCGACCTCGTTCATGGTCCGCCGCCGCAGGGTGTGGGTCCGTGCGAGCGCCGGAGAGGGCGGGCGTACGGTTGTGGAGGTCGGCGGTCTCACGCTGGGGAACCCGACCTCGGAGTTCGACGACATCGTGACCGCGCTGCGCGGTCCGCAGGACGGGCCCGCTTCCGAGCCCGGCGAGACCGACCCCGCCGCCGACGGCCCCTCGGGTGCGGCGACCGAACCGAAGGAGTGACGAGGTGAGCCACGCCGACCTCGCGAACCTGAGCGACAAGCTCATGCTGACCACCGTGGTGATGTACATCATCGCGCTGGTCGCCTACGCCGCCGACATGGGCTTCGGCCGCCGCCGCGCGGTGGCCGCCGGCCCGGCGGAGAACTCGGCGGAGAGCACGGCGAAGGCCGAGGCGAAGGTGCTGGTGGGCACCGCCGGTGCCGAGACCGCGGGCGGAGCCGGGTCCGGCGAGGCCGCGGCGGACGGCGCCGCCCCCGGCACGGACGCCGGTGACGGGGCCGAGCGCCCCCAGGTCGACTGGATCCGGCTCGCCGTCCTGCTGAACGTGCTCGGCTGGGGCGCGCACCTCGGCGTCCTCGTGACCCGCGGGCTCGCCGCCAACCGGTGGCCGTGGGGGAACATGTACGAGTTCCTCACCGCCATCGCGTTCGCGGCGGTCACCGCGTTCATGGTCGTCATGTTCCGCTACCGGGCGCGCTTCCTCGGCGCGTTCGTCATGGCCGCCGCGGTCATCGCGCTCGGCGTCGCCAACATCTGGCTGTACGACTCGGTGGGCCCGGTCAGCCCGGCGCTGAACTCCTACTGGATCGCCATCCACGTGACCGCGGCGATCATCGCGACCGGCGCGTTCACCGTCGCGGGCGCCGCGACCGTCCTTTACCTGGTGAAGGAGCGGGCGGAGTCGCGCGGCGGGGTGGCGGACGGCGGCGTGCTGTCGCGCCTGCCGTCGGTGGAGTCCCTCGACCGGCTCTCGATGCGGGTCACGATGTTCGCCTTCCCGATCTGGACGGCCGCGATCATCATGGGCGCCATCTGGGCCGACCAGGCGTGGGGCCGCTACTGGGGTTGGGACCCCAAGGAGATCTGGTCCTTCGTCACCTGGGTCATCTACGCGGCCTACCTGCACGCCCGCGCCACCGCCGGCTGGAAGGGCCGCAAGGCGGCGATCCTGTCGCTGGTCGCGTTCGCCGCGCTCCTCTTCAACTTCTTCGGCGTGAACTACATGTTCTCCGGCCTGCACTCCTACGCCTGACGGCGGCGGTCCGCCACGGTCCCGTGACTCCCTGGGATGACGGGGAGTCGGCTTCCGGCTTACCCTTCCTTCGGGAGCCCGGTCCGGCGGCGGACGCCGCCCGATACCCCCGCGGGTCCCGCTGACAGAGGAGCCCGATGCGCTTCAAAGGCGTGCACCGCAAGCCCCGGGAGACGTTCCGCGGCGGACGGTTCCGCGCGGACGCGGCCGGCGACCCGCCCGGCGACGAGGTCGCCTACGCGCCGTCCCCGCCCGACTCGGGGCAGGTGCGGCCGCGCAGCAACCAGCCGCGCGACCGCTTCGGCCGGTTCCGCAAGGCGGGCCGCGACGACGACTACGCGCTCGGGCCGGAGCGCCCGGAGGCCGGGCCCGTCGACACGGCGGGCGGCCTGCGCGGGATGACCGGCCGGCTCGGGCGGCGCGGGCACGGCAGGCCGCGGTCGGGCGACTACTCCTGGAGCGACTTCGAGCTGGAGGACGAGCGGCCGCGCGTGGAGCCCCACCCGCCGGGCATGCCGCACGCCGCCGACGGGCGCCGCGACTGCGGCGTGCTCGAGGCCGTCCTGCACCGGCAGTGGGACCTGCGGGACGGGCCGCCGCCCCCCGAGGTGATCGGCGCGGTCGACAGCCTGGCGTCGCTGCCCGAGCCGCTGAAGGAGAAGCTGGCGAACGGCCTCGACGGCATCTACGTCGGCCCCGGCGGCGTCCCCCAGCTCGACGACATGGGCCACCTGCGCGACCGGCCGCTGCCGTCGGGCCGCGCCACCTGGGACATCTGCGCCGGCGCCTACGGCGACCGCAAGATCGTCGTCGGGGACCGGCCGTCCCCGACGCCGGACGTGATGCTGCACGAGGTCGGGCACGCGCTCGACGACATCGACGGCGACGACGGCGAGTGGACGTCCGACAGCCCCGCCTTCCGGCAGCTGTACGAGGAGTGCCTGCCGTACCTGGCGAGCGCGTTCCACAAGCAGCCGAACGCGCTCGGCCGCCGCGAGTTCTTCGCCGACGCGTTCGCCGCGATCTCCTCCCGGCAGCGGCCCGCACTGGTCGATATGCTCGCCGGCAACATCCGCACGGCCCTAGAGGTCATGCTCTTCTTCAACCGCAAGTACGGGATCTAGGACACGAGATGGTCAGGCCGCCCGACGACAGACGGCGAAGGTGATCGACGATGTACGTGATCCGGCTTCCCGACGGCACGCTCCGGGTCCCCCACAGCGTCCTCGCCGACGGCGAGGACGGGCCCGAGGCGCGCGAGGGGCGGATCATCGCCGACGCCTACATCGAGATCGGCCCGGACGACCCCGACTACGACCGGCTCCTGGAGGAGTCGCTCACCGAGGAGGAGCTGGCGGAACGGCGGCGCCGCTGGCGGGACGAGGACGCTGACCTGCTCCGCAGGTTCGAGGAGTGGAAGGCGGGCGGCCCGGAGAGTGAGCGCTGAGGAGTGAGCGGGGGCGGGGCGGGGGGCGCCCAGGCCGCCCGGCGAGGACTGCCTTCGGCCAAGGACTGCTTCGGCGGGCGGTCCGGGCGGTTCAGGACCGCGGGTCCGGGCGGTGGGCCCGCGTCAGTGGGCCGAATGCTCGGCGACGGGCTCCTCGCCGCGCAGCAGCGCGTGCACCTCCGACTCGCGGAAGCGCCGGTGGCCCCCCGGAGTGCGGATGCTGCTGATCCGGCCCGCGGCGGCCCACCGGGTGACCGTCTTCGGGTCGACCCGGAAGAGGGCGGCGACCTCTCCTGGGGTCAGCAGGCGCTCGCTCGTGCTTTCCACGTTTTCTCTCCCCCTTTGTCCCGCTCTCGGCGCGGGTGGACTGTTTAACAGTGTGGCGGGTCAAGACCGATTTCTCCCTTGTTTTCGGAAAAGATCACCGACCGTAGTCCGGTGAACTGGAGCGATCACGCACGGTGATTCCGGCATGGGTCACAGTGATCACCCTGACCCCCGCTGACCTGCCATGTCACGCCGTCAGCGCCCCCGCGAACGGCCGGGAGAAGTAGTCTCCCGGGCATGTCCGATCTCGTTACGACGCCGGAGATCGAGCGGGCCGCCGAGCGCATCGCGGGGGTCGCCGTCCGGACGCCGCTCGTCCCGTTCCGCCGCGACCCGGCCCCGTCCGCGTCCGGCGCGCCCGCGCTGCTGGTGAAGGCCGAGTCGCTCCAGCCGATCGGCGCCTTCAAGCTGCGCGGCGCGTACTCCGCGATCTCCTCCCTCGACCCGGAGGAGCGCTCGCGCGGCGTCGTCACGCACTCCAGCGGCAACCACGCGCAGGCCGTCGCCTACGCCGCCCGCGCCCTCGGCACCAAGGCCGTCCTCGTCATGCCGCACACCGCTCCGGCCGTGAAGGTCGAGGCGTGCATCGCGCTCGGCGCCGAGGTCGTCCACGTCGAGCCGACCGCCCAGGCGCGCGCCGAGACCGCGGACAAACTCGCCGCCGCGCACGGCTTCGCGCTGATCCCGCCCTACGACGACGCCCGGGTCATCGCCGGGCAGGGCACCGTCGGGCTGGAGATCGTCCAGGACCGCCCTGACGTGGACGTCGTGCTCGTCCCGATCGGCGGCGGCGGCCTGGTCGCCGGGGTGTCCGCCGCGGTCAAGGCGCTGCGCCCGGAGGCGAAGATCGTCGGCGTCGAGCCGGCCCTCGCCGCCGACGCCCGCGACTCGATGGCGGCGGGACGCCCCGTCGAGTGGGCGGCGGAGGAGACCGGCCGCACCCTCGCCGACGCGCTGCGCGTCCAGCGGGTCGGCGACCTGCCCTACGCGCACATGCGCGCGCACGTCGACGCCGTCGTCACGGTCACCGAGGACGAGATCCGGCAGACGATGCGCCGCCTCGTCCGCGAGGCCCGCCTCGTCGCCGAGCCCGGTGGCGCCGTCGCCACCGCCGCCTTCCTCTACCACCTCGCGGAGCTTCCCGAGGGCCGCACCTACGTCTCGATCCTCTCCGGGGGCAACGTGGACCCGGCCCTCCTCCTGGACGTGCTGAGCTGACCGCGGCGCCGGTACGCGGTCGCGAAGCCGCCGACCCGCGACCCCGGGGAGAGATCGCTCGGGACCGGGGATAACCTCGAAGGGCCATGCGTTCCGTCATCCTCTACACCCTCGCCAGGGCCGCGATCTTCGCGGTCACCGCGGGCGTGCTCGCGCTCTTCGGGGCCCGCGGGTTCCTCCTCCTGCTGCTGGCCCTGCTGATCAGCGGGGTCGTCAGCTACGTCCTGCTGTCCGCGCAGCGCGACCGGATGTCCGCCGCGGTCGCCGGCGGCGTGCGCTCGCAGCGCGAGAGGTTCGAGCGGTCGGTCGCCAAGGAGGACGCGCCGCGCCCGCGCGCGGACTGACCTGCGCGGACCGGCCCGTGCCCGACCGGCCCGCGCCCGGCCGGCGGTCCGATGCCCGCCGCGCGAGGCGAGAACCGGCCCCCCGCCCCCGCGTGCAGGGGCTTGAGCGGCCTAGGCTGGATTCATGACCCGCGCTTCACTCGACAAGCAGCCCGCCGACGTCGCGGCGATGTTCGACGGGACCGCCGAGCGGTACGACCTGATGAACACGCTGATGACCGGCGGCCAGGACCGGCGGTGGCGGCGGGAGGTCGTCCGGGCGATCGGGGCGCGTCCAGGCGAGCGGATCCTCGACCTCGCCGCGGGGACGGGCACCTCGTCGGTGCCGTTCGCCGAGGCGGGGGCCGACACGGTCGCGTGCGACTTCTCGCTCGGCATGCTGCGCGTCGGGGTGCGCCGCCAGGCCGGCGTCGCGGGCCTGCGCTTCGTGGCCGGCGACGCGCTGCGGCTGCCCTTCGCGGACGGCTCCTTCGACGCCGTCACGATCTCCTTCGGGCTCCGCAACGTCGCCGACACGGCGCTCGCGCTGCGCGAGCTCCGCCGGGTCACCAGGCCCGGCGGGCGGCTGCTGATCTGCGAGGTGAGCCACCCCCCGAACGCGGTCCTGGCGCTCGGCCACAAGGCGCACCTGCGCTACGGACTGCCGCTGCTGGCGCGGGTCAGCTCCAATCCCGACTCCTACCACTACCTCGCCGAGTCGACGCTCGCCTGGCCCGACCAGGCGGGGCTGGCGCGGCTCATCCAGGACGCGGGCTGGGACGGGGTGCGCTGGCGCGACCTCACGTTCGGCGTGGTCGCGCTGCACCACGCGGTGAACCCTGTCGTCAAGCCCTCTTGACGTGCGGCGGCCGGTGGCGCGGGACCGGTCCAGACTCGGACCGGCCCAGAAGTACCCACCAGTCGTGATAAAGGAATAGACTCCCCACCGGATGTTTGTGAAGTACTTCACAAGCGAACGAGCGAAGAGGACCATCGTGACCGACTCCACCCGACACGCGGACGTCATCGTCGTCGGGGCAGGCCCCGCCGGATCGGCGACCGCCTATTGGCTCGCGCAGGCCGGCCTGGACGTGTTCCTGCTGGAGAAGGCCACCTTCCCGCGCGACAAGATCTGCGGTGACGGGCTCACCCCGCGGGCCGTCCGCGCCCTCATCGGCATGGGCGTCGACATCAACGACCCCGGCTGGGGGCGCAACCGGGGGCTGCGCATCTACGGCGGCGGCGTGAAGGTCGAGCTGCCGTGGCCGGAGCTCGCGTCCTTCCCCGACTTCGGCCTCGTCCGCAAGCGCACCGACCTCGACCAGCTCCTCGCCGAGCACGCCGCCAAGGCCGGCGCCCAGCTCCTGCAGGGCTGCAACGTGACCGGCCCGATCGTCGACGAGCGCACCGACCGCATCACCGGCGTCACCGCCGACTACGAGGGCGAGAAGCTGGAGTTCCACGCGCCCCTGGTCGTCGCCGCCGACGGCAACTCGACCCGGCTGTCGCTCGCCATGGGGCTGCGCCGGCGCGAGGACCGCCCGATGGGCGTCGCGGTCCGCCGCTACTTCCAGACCCCGCGCCACGACGACGACTTCATGGAGGCGTGGCTGGAGCTGTGGGACGGCGAGCGCCTCCTGCCCGGCTACGGCTGGGTGTTCGGCGTGGGCGACGGCACCTCCAACGTCGGCCTGGGCCTGCTCAACACCAGCAAGGCGTTCCAGAACGTCGACTACCGCGGCATGCTCAAGCGCTGGTGCGCGCAGATGCCGGAGGACTGGCAGTTCGACGAGGAGCACGCGACCTCCAAGATCCGCGGCGCGGCGCTGCCGATGGGCTTCAACCGGCAGCCGCACTACACCCGCGGCATGCTGCTCGTCGGCGACGCCGGCGGCATGATCAACCCGTTCAACGGCGAGGGCATCGACTACGCCCTGGAGTCCGGCCGGCTGGCCGCCGACATCATGGTGCAGGCGCTCGCCCGCCGCACTCCCGCGCAGCGGGAGCGGACCCTGTACGAGTACCCGCGCATCCTGAAGGACGAGCACGGCGGCTACTTCACCCTCGCCCGCGTGTTCGTGCAGGCGATCGGCGACCCGCGGGTCATGAAGTTCCTGACCTCGCACGGCCTGCCGCACCCCACGCTCATGCGCTTCACGCTGAAGCTCCTCGCGAACCTCACCGACCCCAAGGGCGGCGACGCGATGGACCGTGTCATCAACGCGATGCAGAAGGTGGCGCCGACGGCATGAGAGCGCGCGTGGAATTCATACTTCCGCAGGTGAGCGGACTACAGTGCAGTACCCGACCCCCTGAGGGGAGCGCTATTGATCACCTTGGCTAGGGTGGCGGGTCGCAGGCGGCCCGCCCCGTACAACGTCGTACGTCCCGAGGAGAGGCTGTAGAGATATGGATCTCTATATTCCGATCATCGTGCTGGGGGTGCTCGCCTTCGCCTTCGCCGCCGGCTCGGTGGCGATGGCCGCGTTCACGGGTCCCAAGCGCTGGAACCGCGCCCGGTTGGACGCCTACGAGTGCGGCATCGAGCCGACCCCGCAGCCCGTCGGCGGCGGGCGCTTCCCGATCAAGTACTACCTGACGGCGATGCTCTTCATCGTCTTCGACATTGAGATCATCTTCCTTTACCCCTGGGCGGTCGCGTTCGACCGGATGGGGCTCTTCGGCCTTGTCGAGATGGTCCTTTTCATCGTCACCGTCCTTGTGGCGTACGCCTACATCTGGCGGCGCGGCGGTCTGGAGTGGGACTGACATGGGTCTAGAGGAGAAACTCCCCAGCGGATTCCTGCTGAGCACGGTCGAGCAGGCGGCGGGGTGGGCGCGCAGTTCCTCGGTCTGGCCGGCGACGTTCGGCCTCGCGTGCTGCGCGATCGAGATGATGGCCGCCGGCGACCCCCGGCACGACTTCTCCCGGTGGGGGATGGAGCGCGCCTCGGCGACGCCGCGGCAGGCCGACCTGATGATCGTCGCGGGCCGGGTGAGCCAGAAGATGGCGCCGGTGCTGCGGCAGATCTACGACCAGATGACCGAGCCGAAGTGGGTCATCGCGATGGGCGTGTGCGCCTCGTCCGGCGGCATGTTCAACAACTACGCGGTCGTGCAGGGCGTGGACCACATCGTCCCGGTGGACATCTACCTTCCCGGCTGCCCGCCGCGGCCCGAGATGCTGCTGGACGCGATCCTGAAGCTGCACGACAAGATCCAGAACACCAAGCTCGGGCCGCAGCGCGCGAAGCAGATCGCCGAGCTGGAAGAGGCCAAGCGCCGCCGTCTTCCGCTGCTCGGGCAGGGAGCGTGAAATGAGCTCTCAGAACCCTGAGCAGCAGGCCGAGCAGAACGCCGACAAGCTCCCCGCGCAGGCGGAGGAGGAGCGCCGCGAGCAGCCGGTCGTCCGCAAGGGCATGTTCGGCGCGCGGACCACCGGCGACACCTCCGGCTACGGCGGGCTCGTCATCCGGCAGAGCCCGAAGGTGTCCGCGCAGCGCCCGTACGGCGGGCCCGGCGGCGCCGCCGAGGCCGGCGAGTTCGACGAGGTCGCCGACGAGCTGGAGCGGGCCTACCCCCACTTCGGCGACGCGGTCGAGCGGGTCGTCGTCGACCGCGGCGAGATCACGTTCTTCGTCAAGCGCGAGCACCTGGTGGAGGTCGCGCGGACCATGCGGGACGAGCCGTCCCTGCGCTTCGAGATGTGCTCGGGCGTTTCGGGCGTGCACTACCCGAAGGACGAGGGCGCCGAGCTGCACTCGGTGGTGCACCTGCTGTCGATCACGCACAACCGGCGCGTCCGGCTGGAAGTGACCTGCCCGGACGCCGACCCGCACGTCCCGTCGCTGGTGCCGGTCTACCCGACGAGCGACTGGCACGAGCGGGAGACCTACGACTTCTTCGGGATCATCTACGACGGCCACCCGGCGCTCACGCGGATCGAGATGCCCGACGACTGGGTCGGCCATCCGCAGCGCAAGGACTACCCCCTCGGCGGCATCCCCGTCGAGTACCGCGGCGCGGAGATCCCCCCGCCCGACGAGCGGAGGTCGTACGTATGAGTTCCACGAAGTACACCGAATACGACGCCTACGCCGCCGAGGAGGCGGCCGAGGGCAAGGTCTTCGACGTCAACGGCCAGGACTGGGACCAGGTCGTCGCCGGCGCGGAGGACCTCGGCGACGAGCGGCTCGTCGTCAACATGGGCCCGCAGCACCCGTCCACGCACGGCGTGCTCCGGCTCATCCTGACGCTCGACGGTGAGACGGTGAACGAGGCCCGGGTGGGCATCGGGTACCTGCACACCGGCATCGAGAAGAACATGGAGTTCCGCACCTGGACGCAGGGCACCACGTTCTGCACCCGGATGGACTACCTCGCGCCGATCTTCAACGAGACGGCGTACTGCCTGAGCGTGGAGAAGCTGCTCGGCATCACCGACCAGATCCCGGAGCGGGCCCAGATCATCCGCGTGATGATGATGGAGCTGAACCGGATCTCCTCGCACCTGGTCGCGATCGCCACGTTCGGGCTGGAGCTCGGCGCGACGACGGTGATGCTGAACGGCTTCATCGAGCGCGAGTACACCCTCGACCTGTTCGAGGAGATCACCGGCCTGCGGATGAACATGGCCTACGTCCGTCCGGGCGGGGTCGCGCAGGACCTGCCGAGCGGCGCGACCAGCAAGATCCGCGACTACCTGGACCGCATGCCGAAGCGCATCCAGGCGATGCGCAAGCTGATGGACGCCAACCCGGTCTACCTGGCGCGCACGCAGAACATCGCGTACCTCGACCTGACCGGCTGCATGGCGCTCGGCGTCACGGGCCCCGTGCTGCGCGCGACCGGGCTCCCGTGGGACCTGCGCAAGTCGCAGCCCTACTGCGGGTACGAGACCTACGACTTCGAGGTCGCCACGCAGGACACCAGCGACGTCTACGGCCGCTACCTCGTCCGGATGGACGAGATGGAGCAGTCGCTGAAGATCGTCGAGCAGTGCCTGGACCGGCTCCAGTCGGTCAAGGGCCCGGTGATGATCGAGGACAAGAAGATCGGCTGGCCGGCGCAGCTGGCGATCGGCGCGGACGGCATGGGCAACTCGCCCCGGCACATCGCGCACATCATGGGCACCTCGATGGAGGCCCTGATCCATCACTTCAAGCTGGTGACGGAGGGCTTCCGGGTGCCCGCGGGGCAGGCGTACGCGCCGATCGAGTCGCCGCGCGGCGAGCTCGGCGCCCACGTGGTCAGCGACGGCGGCACCCGGCCTTACCGGGTCCACTTCCGGGAGCCGTCCTTCGTCAACCTGCAGGCCACCCCGGCGATGGCGGAGGGCGGCATGGTCGCCGACGTCATCGCGGCGGTAGCCAGCATCGACCCGGTCATGGGGGGAGTGGACCGATGACATACGGACCTGAGGTCCGCGAGCGGCTGGAGCGCGACGCCAAGGAGATCATCGGCCGGTACCCCCGGCCGCGCTCCGCGCTGCTGCCGCTGCTGCACCTGGTGCAGTCGGAGGAGGGCCACATCACCGAGGCCGGGATCGAGTTCTGCGCGGAGCAGCTCGGCATCACCCCGGCGCAGGTGACGGGCGTCGCCACCTTCTACACGCAGTACAAGCACGCGCCGGTCGGCGACTACCACGTCGGCGTCTGCATCAACACGCTGTGCGCCGTCATGGGCGGCGACCAGATCTGGGACGAGCTGAGCGAGCACACCGGGGTCGGGCACGACGAGGCCACCCCGGACGGCAAGGTCAGCCTGGAGCGGATCGAGTGCAACGCGGCCTGCGACTTCGCGCCGGTGATGATGGTCAACTGGGAGTTCTTCGACAACATGACTCCCGAGAAGGCCAAGCGGCTCGTCGACGACCTGCGCTCTGGTAAGCAAGTGCTTCCTTCGCGTGGCCCGAAGAGCCTGGCCACCTGGAAGGAGGCGTCCCGCGTGCTCGCCGGGTTCCCCGACGGGCGCGCCGGCGAGGGCGTCCAGGCCGGGCCGGAGTCGCTGGTCGGACTGGAGATCGCGAAGCAGCGCGGCTGGGAGGCGCCCCGCGCCGACGTCGAGCGCGAGCGTCCGGAGGAGCCGGTGAAGCCCGAGGACATGGGCTCCCCGCCGCAGGAGCCGGGCAAGCCGGTCGGCGGCGAGGCCAAGCCCGGGTCGCAGGAGGGGCGGAACAAGTGACCACGCTCACCCCGATCCTCACCAGGAACTGGGACCAGGCCGACTCGTTCACCCGCGCGGGCTACGAGCGCGACGGCGGCTACGAGGCGCTGCGCAAGGCGTTCCGCATGGAGCCGGACGAGATCGTCCAGGCGGTCAAGGACTCCGGCCTTCGCGGCCGCGGCGGCGCGGGCTTCCCCACCGGGATGAAGTGGGGCTTCCTGCCGCCGTCCAGCCCGAACCCGCGCTACCTCGTCGTCAACGCCGACGAGTCCGAGCCGGGGACGTGCAAGGACATCCCGCTGATGATGGCCAACCCGCACGTGCTCGTCGAGGGCATCATCATCAGCGCGTACGCGATCAAGTCGAACCTCGCGTTCGTCTACGTGCGCGGCGAGGTGCTGCACGTGATCCGCCGCCTCCACCAGGCGGTGGCGGAGGCGTACGAGGCCGGCTACCTCGGCAAGGACATCCTCGGCTCCGGCTACGACCTGGACGTGGTCGTGCACAGCGGCGCCGGGGCCTACATCTGCGGCGAGGAGACGGCGCTGCTGGACTCCCTCGAAGGGTTCCGCGGTCAGCCCAGGTTGAAGCCCCCCTTCCCGGCGGTCGCGGGCCTGTACGGCGGGCCCACCGTCATCAACAACGTCGAGTCGATCTCCTCGGTTCCCTCGATCATCGCCAACGGGCCGGAGTGGTTCGCCGCGATGGGCACCGAGAAGTCCCAGGGCTTCGGGATCTTCTCGCTGTCCGGGCACGTCACGCGGCCCGGGCAGTACGAGGCGCCGCTCGGCATCACCCTGCGGGAGCTGCTCGACATGGCGGGCGGCGTCCGCGAGGGGCACCGGCTGAAGTTCTGGACGCCCGGCGGGTCGTCCACGCCGATCTTCACCGAGGAGCACCTGGACGTGCCGCTGGACTTCGAGTCCGTCGGCGCCGCCGGGTCCATGCTCGGCACCCGGGCCCTGCAGATCTTCGACGAGACGACCTGCGTCGTCCGCGCCGTGCTGCGCTGGTCGGAGTTCTACGCGCACGAGTCGTGCGGCAAGTGCACGCCGTGCCGCGAAGGCACCTACTGGTACAAGCAGATGCTGAAGCGGCTGGAGGCCGGACAGGGCACCGAGGAGGACCTGGAGACCCTGCTCGACATCTCCGACAACATCCTCGGCCGGGCGTTCTGCGCCCTCGGCGACGGCGCGACCAGCCCGGTCGTCTCGTCCATCAAGCTGTTCCGGGACGAGTACCTCCGGCACTTCGAGCTGGGCGCCTGCCCGTTCGACCCGGCCAAGTCCACCCTCTGGGGAGGTGCCAAGTGACCGTCACCGACGACAAGTCGGGCAAGTCGGTTGAGCAGGTGGAGATGGTCTCCTGCACCATCGACGGCTTCGAGATCGAGGTGCCGAAGGGCACCCTGATCATCCGGGCCGCCGAGCTGCTCGGCATCCAGATCCCCCGGTTCTGCGAGCACCCGCTGCTCGACCCGATCGGCGCCTGCCGGCAGTGCCTGGTCGAGATCCCGGACGCCGGGAACGGCCGCGGGATGCCGAAGCCGCAGGCGTCCTGCACCACCGCCGTGATGCCGGGCATGGTCGTCAAGACCCAGCTCACCTCGCCGGTGGCCGACAAGGCCCAGCACGGCATCATGGAGTTCCTGCTCATCAACCACCCGCTGGACTGCCCGATCTGCGACAAGGGCGGCGAGTGCCCCCTGCAGAACCAGGCGATGTCCAACGGGCGCGGCGAGACCCGGTTCCTGGAGACCAAGCGGACCTGGCCGAAGCCGCTCCCGCTGTCCAGCGGCGTGCTGCTCGACCGCGAGCGCTGCATCCAGTGCACCCGCTGCACCCGGTTCTCCGAGCAGATCGCGGGCGACCCGTTCATCGACCTGTTCGCCCGGGGCGCGAAGGAGGAGGTCGGGACCGCCGACGGCAACCCGTTCCACTCCTACTTCTCCGGCAACACCGTGCAGATCTGCCCGGTGGGAGCGCTCACCGGCACCGCCTACCGGTTCCGGTCCCGCCCGTTCGACCTCGTGTCGCAGCCGAGCGTGTGCGAGCACTGCGCGTCCGGCTGTTCGATGCGCACCGACCACCGCCGCGGGAAGATCACGCGGCGGCTGGCCGGGGACGACCCGCAGGTCAACGAGGAATGGAACTGCGACAAGGGCCGCTGGGCGTTCGCCTACACCACGCAGCCCGACCGGTTCACGCACCCGCTCGTCCGGGGCGAGGACGGCGAGCTGGAGCCGGCGTCCTGGCCCGAGGCGCTCACCATCGCGGCGCGCGGCCTCGCGGCGGCGCGCGGCTCCGCCGGCGTCCTGACCGGCGGCCGCGTCACGCTCGAGGACGCCTACGCCTACAGCAAGTTCGCCCGGATCGCGCTCGGCACCAACGACGTCGACTTCCGGGCCCGGCCGCTGTCGGACGAGGAGTCGCGGTTCCTGGCCTCCTCCGTCGCGGGGCACCCGATCGAGGTCACCTACGCCGACCTGGAGAAGGCGCCGGTCGTCCTCCTCGCCGGGTTCGAGCCCGAGGAGGAGTCGCCGATCGTCTTCCTGCGGCTCCGCAAGGCGTTCCGCAAGAACCGCCTGAAGGTGTTCGCCGCGGCCCCGTTCGCCACCCGCGGGCTGGGGAAGGTCGGCGGCACGCTGCTGCCGACGCCGCCCGGCGCGGAGGCCGAGACCCTCGGCTCCCTCATCGGGGACGCCGCCAAGTCCGACATCCGCACGCTGCTGGAGACGCCCGGCGCCGTCATCCTCGTCGGCGAGCGGCTCGCCACCAGCCCCGGCGCGCTGACGTCGGCGGTCCGGGTGGCGCAGGCGACCGGCGCCCGGCTGGCCTGGGTGCCGCGCCGGGCCGGTGAGCGCGGCGCGATCGAGGCCGGGGCGCTGCCCGGGCTGCTGCCGATCGGCCGCCCGGTCACCGACCCGCAGGCGCGCGCCGAGGTCGCCCGCGCCTGGGGCGTCGCCGACCTGCCCGCCGGGCCCGGCGAGGACACGGCCGGCATCATCGCGGAGGCGGCCGCGGGGCGGCGCGGCGCGCTGCTCGTCGGCGGCGTCGACCCCTACGACCTGGCCGACCCGGAGGCGATGCTGCGGGCGCTGGAGGCCGCCCCGTTCGTGGTGAGCCTGGAGCAGCGGCCGAGCGCGGTCACCGACCGCGCCGACGTCGTCCTGCCGGTCGCGGCGGTCGCGGAGAAGTCCGGGACGTTCGTCGACTGGGAGGGCCGCGGCCGCCAGTTCGACGTGGTGCTCAAGTCCGCCGGGCGGATGTCCGACCTGCGGGTGCTGCACGCGCTGGCCGACGAGATGGACGTCCACCTCGGTCTGCCGGAGCCCGAGGCCGCGCGCCGCGAGATGGCCGCCCTCGGCGCCTACCGCGGCGAGCGCCCGGACGCGCCGAACGTCGCGCAGGGCCTGCCCCCGCACCCCGAGCAGGGCGAGGCACTCCTCGCGACGTGGCGGCTGCTGCTGGACCGGGGCCGCCTGCAGGACGGCGAGCCGTTCCTCGCGGGCACCGCCAAGCACGCCGTCGCCCGGCTGTCGCCCGCGACCGCCGCGGAGATCGGCGCGACCGGCGCGGTGACCGTCACGGCCGCGCGCGGCGAGGTCACGCTCCCGCTGGAGATCACCCCCGACCTGCCCGACCGGGTGGTGTGGCTGCCGACGAACTCGGCCGGCTGCGCCGTGCACCGGGACCTCGGCGCGGAGGCGGGAGGCGTCGTCAAGATCGCGAGCGCGGTGCTCGCGACCGCGACCGAGAACGCTGGAGGCATCCGATGAGCTACCTGGCCGCGGCGCCGGCGCCCGACCCGCAGCTGCAGGACTTCGGGTCGGACCCGTGGTGGCTGATCGGCGGCAAGGTCCTCGCCGTCTTCGTGTTCCTCGTCGTCACCGTGCTGATGACGATGTGGATCGAGCGGCGCGTCATCGGCCGGATGCAGCTGCGCGTCGGCCCCAACCGCGCCGGGCCCTTCGGCCTGCTGCAGGGCCTCGCCGACGGCGTCAAGCTGGCGCTGAAGGAGGACATCGTCCCCCGCCAGGTGGACAAGGTCGTGTTCGTCCTCGCGCCGGTGATGTCGGCGGTGCCGGCGTTCATCTCGTTCATCATCATCCCGTTCGGGCCGACGGTGTCGGTGTTCGGGCACCAGACGGCGCTGCAGGGCACCGACCTGCCGGTCGCGGTGCTGCTCGTCCTCGCGATGTCGTCGATGGGGATCTACGGCATCGTGCTGGCCGGCTGGTCCTCGATGTCGCCGTACTCGCTGCTCGGCGGGCTGCGCTCGTCCGCCCAGATGATCTCCTACGAGATCGCGATGGGCCTGTCGTTCGTGGCCGTGTTCATGTTCGCGGGCTCGATGTCCACCTCGGAGATCGTCGCGGCGCAGCACGACAAGTGGTTCGTGGTGCTGCTCGCGCCGTCGTTCGTCGTGTACGTCATCACGATGATGGGCGAGTCGAACCGCATCCCGTTCGACCTGCCCGAGGGCGAGGGCGAGCTGGTCGGCGGCTTCCACACCGAGTACTCGTCGCTGAAGTTCGCGATGTTCTTCCTCGCGGAGTACATCAACCTGGCGACGCTGTCGG
This sequence comes from Actinomadura sp. NPDC000600, assembly GCF_040492135.1. NCBI lineage: Bacteria > Bacillati > Actinomycetota > Actinomycetes > Streptosporangiales > Thermomonosporaceae > Actinomadura > Actinomadura sp. NPDC000600. The sequence goes on along the minus strand of NZ_JBEUPD010000010.1, from coordinate 205,218 downwards.
CCCTGGCCACCACGCTGTTCCTCGGCGGCTGGCGCGCTCCCGCGCCGATCTCCACGGTGTGGGCGGGCGCCAACTCCGGCTGGTGGCCGGTGCTGTGGTTCCTGGTCAAGGTCTTCCTGTTCATCTTCTTCTTCATCTGGCTGCGCGGCTCGCTGCCGCGGGTCCGCTACGACCAGCTCATGAAGCTCGGCTGGAAGGTGCTGATGCCCTTCTCGCTCGGCTGGATCCTGCTGGTCGCGACGATCCGCGCGCTGCGCAACGACGGCTACGAGATGCGGCAGCTGTTCATCGCCGCCGCCGTGGTCGCCGCGGTCGTGCTGGTCGCCACGGTGGTGTGGGAGATGGCCCGCGGCCGCGAGGACGGCAAGGAGATCGTCCCGGGGGCGACGGAGGGGCCGCGCACCGACCCGTCGGCGGGCGGGTTCCCGGTCCCGCCGATGGACGCGCCCCACTACCACGGCCGCGCTCCCGAGCCGGTCCGGCCGGCCACGATCGAAACCCCCTCCGAGGAGGTCACCAGTGGGACTCACTGATTTCCTGAACCCGGTCAAGGGGTTCGGGGTCTCGTTCCACCAGATGTTCATGAAGAGCGAGACCGTTCAGTACCCCGAGGTGAAGAAGCCGACGGCTCCTCGCTTCCACGGGCGGCACCAGCTGAACCGGTGGCCGGACGGCCTGGAGAAGTGCGTCGGCTGCGAGCTGTGCGCGTGGGCGTGCCCCGCGGACGCGATCTTCGTCGAGGGCGCCGACAACACGGCCGACGAGCGGTACTCGCCCGGCGAGCGGTACGGGCGCACCTACCAGATCAACTATCTGCGGTGCATCCTGTGCGGCCTGTGCATCGAGGCGTGCCCGACCCGGGCGCTCACGATGACCAACGAGTACGAACTCGCCGACGACAGCCGCGAGAGCCTCATCTACACCAAGGAGATGCTGCTGGCGCCGCTGCGCGAGGGCATGGAGGCGCCCCCGCACGAGATGCGGCTCGGCGACACCGAGGAGGACTACTACCGCCTCGGCCTCCAGGAGAGCGACTCCGCGCCGACCGCGTCCTCCGAGGGGGGACGACCCCCCACGCCCCCCGGATCGCCTTCGGCTCCAACCGTTCCTTCCGAGAGCGGCGGCCGCGCCGGCATGGACCAGGCCGTCAAGCGCGAGAAGGACGTCAAGCGCGAGAAGGCGCGCAAGGGCGGTGAGGGCAAGTGACCGGCTCCGTCGCGAGCGCGCACGTGCTCGCCGCCCAGGTCGCCGACAAGCAGTCCGGCGAGCCGTTCTTCTTCTGGCTGCTGGCGGTCGTCTCGGTGCTCGGCGCACTCGGCATGATCCTCGCGCGCAAGGCGGTGCACTCGGCGCTGCTGCTGGCGACCGTGATGCTCTCCCTGGCCGCGCTGTACGCGATCCAGAACGCGCCCTTCCTGGCGTTCGTGCAGGTGATCGTCTACACCGGCGCGGTGCTGATGCTGTTCCTGTTCGTGCTGATGCTCGTCGGCGTCAGCTCCACCGACTCGCTGGTGGAGACGATCCGGGGGCAGCGGTTCTGGGCGGTGATCGCCGCGGTCGGCTTCCTCGTCCTGCTCACCGTCGGGGTCGGCAACGCCGCGCTCGGCAACTCGGCCGGGCTCACCCAGGCCAACTCCGAGGGCAACGTCATCGGCCTGGCCCGGCTCCTGTTCTCCAAGTACGTGTTCGCGTTCGAGGCGACCAGCGCCCTGCTGATCACCGCGGCGCTGGGCGCGATGGTGCTGGCGCACCGGGAGCGCACCGAGCCGAAGGCGACGCAGAAGGACCTGTCGCGGCAGCGGTTCCTGTCCGGCTCGCACCCGGGCCCGCTGCCGGGCCCCGGCACCTACGCCCGGCACAACGCCGTCGACATGCCGGCGCTGCTGCCCGACGGGACGCCTTCTGAGCTGTCGGTCAACCCGGTCATCGCGGCCCGTACCGACACCGCGGAGCGGCACGCCGACCTGTACGGCGGCTCCGAGGAGGAGGCCCTCGAACGGGACGTGGCCGCGGTCAAGGCGGTCACCGAGGACGTCCGCGACACCGACGCCGAGGAGCGCTCGGTCAAGTCGGGGACCCCGGCCGCCGGCGGCGGCGCGAGTGAAGGCGAGGCAGGCGAATGAGTCCGGGGCACTACCTGGCGCTCTCGGCGATCCTGTTCACCATCGGAGCGCTCGGCGTCCTCGTGCGCCGCAACGCCATCGTGGTGTTCATGTGCGTCGAGCTGATGCTGAACGCGACGAACCTGGCGTTCGTCTCGTTCTCCCGCATGCACGGCAACCTCGACGGCCAGATCATCGCCTTCTTCGTGATGGTGGTGGCCGCCGCGGAGGTCGTGGTGGGTCTGGCGATCATCATGACCATCTTCCGGACCCGCAGGTCCTCGTCGGTCGACGACGCGAACCTGCTGAAGTACTGAGAGGCCAGGGATGAAAGCGGAAGGCATCCAGGCCGCGTCCTGGCTCCTCGTCGCGCTCCCGCTCGCGGGCGCCGCGATCCTCCTGCTGGGGGGGAGGCGCACCGACAAGTGGGGCCACCTGCTCGGCACCGCGCTGTCGGTGGGGTCGTTCGCGGTGGGCGCCGCGATGTTCGCGCAGATGCTCGGGTACGACGCCGAGACCCGGCGCCGCACCGTGCACCTGTGGGACTTCATCGACGTCGGCACGTTCAAGGTCGGCATGGACCTGCTGGTGGACCCGCTGTCCATCACCTTCGTCCTGCTGATCACCGGGGTGGGCTCGCTCATCCACATCTACTCGATCGGCTACATGTCGGGCGACCCCGACCGGCGCCGGTTCTTCGCCTACCTGAACCTGTTCCTGGCGGCGATGCTGCTGCTGGTGCTGGGGAACAACTTCCTGATCCTGTTCCTCGGCTGGGAGGGCGTCGGTCTCGCCTCCTACCTGCTCATCGGGTTCTGGCAGCACAAGCCGACGGCCGCGACCGCCGCGAAGAAGGCGTTCGTCGTCAACCGCGTCGGCGACATGGGGCTGATCATCGCGATCGCGCTGATCTTCGCCACGTTCGGCACCATCGACTTCGGGCCGGTGCTCGGCACCGGCGCCGAGCACGCGGGGCTCGCCGACAAGCTCGGCACCGGCACCGCGACGGCCATCGGGCTGCTGCTCCTCGTCGGCGCGTGCGGCAAGTCGGCCCAGCTGCCGCTCCAGTCCTGGCTGCTGGACGCGATGGAGGGCCCGACCCCGGTGTCGGCCCTCATCCACGCGGCCACGATGGTGACCGCGGGCGTCTACCTGATCGTCCGCTCCGGGCCGATCTTCGAGATGTCCGAGACCGCGCAGCTGGTGGTGACGATCGTCGGCGCGGCCACGCTGCTCGCCGGTGCGATCATCGGTTGCGGCAAGGACGACATCAAGAAGGCCCTCGCCGGGTCGACGATGTCGCAGATCGGCTACATGGTGCTGGCCGCCGGGCTCGGCCCGGCGGGCTACGTGTTCGCCATCGCGCACCTCGTCGCGCACGGCTTCTTCAAGGCGGGCCTGTTCCTCGGCGCCGGCTCGGTCATGCACGGCATGAAGGACGACGTGAACATGCGCCACTACGGCGCGCTGCGCACGGTGATGGTGATCACCTACGCGACGTTCGGGCTCGGGTACCTCGCCATCATCGGGTTCCCCGGCCTGTCCGGCTGGTTCACCAAGGACGGCATCATCGAGGCCGCCTACGACAAGGGCGGCACGTCCGGGATGATCCTCGGCTCCTGCGCGCTGATCGGCGCCGGGATCACCGCGTACTACATGTCGCGGGTCATGTTCATGACGTTCTTCGGTGAGAAGCGCTGGGAGGACGACGTCCACCCGCACGAGTCGCCGGCCGTCATGACCTGGCCGCTGATGCTGCTCGCGGTCGGCTCCGTCTTCGCGGGCGGGTTCCTGATCCTCGGCGGCTTCGCCGACTTCCTCGAACCGGTCGTCGGGGCGCCCGAGCACGCGCACGAGTTCAAGTGGCTCACCGCGCCGGGCGCCGCCACCTTCGTCCTGATGGTCGTCGGTGCCGGGATCGCCTGGATGCAGTACGGCGCCCGCAAGGTGCCGCGCGAGGCGCCGAAGGGCTCCTTCATCACCGTCGCGGCCCGCAAGGACCTCTACGGCGACGCGCTGAACGAGTCGCTGCTGATGCGGCCCGGCCAGTGGCTGACCCGGCTCGCGGTCTGGTTCGACGGGCGCGGCGTCGACGGCGCCGTCAACGGCACGGCCGCCGGCGTCGGCGGCAGCTCCGGCCGGCTCCGGCGCGTCCAGACCGGCTTCGCCCGCTCCTACGCCCTATCGATGCTCGGCGGCGCGGCCCTCGTGGTCGCGGCGCTCCTGGTGGTGAACGTGTCATGAGCGACTTTCCCTGGCTGAGCGTCCTCATCGCGCTGCCACTCGTGGGCGCGGTGCTGCTCAGCGCCATCCCGCGCGAGCGGGAGGCGCTGGTCAAGCAGTTCTCGCTCGGCGTCTCCCTCCTCGTCGCCGCCCTCACCGGGGTCATGGCGGCGGGCTTCGACGCGGGCGGCCCGCGCTTCCAGTTCACCGAGAAGTACTGGTGGATCAAGGAGTTCGGCGTCCACTGGGCGCTCGGCGTCGACGGCGTCGCGCTGGTGCTGATCCTGCTGTCGGTGATCCTCGTCCCGCTGGTCATGCTGGCGTCGTGGGGCGAGGCCGACCGGTCCGGCGGCGTGGACGTCCCCGCGAAGCGATCGGCGAAGACGTACTTCGCGCTGCTGCTGGCGCTCGAATCGGCCATGATCGGCGTGTTCGCCGCGACGGACGTGTTCCTGTTCTACGTCTTCTTCGAGGCGATGCTGATCCCGGTGTACTTCATCATCGGGTACTTCGGCGGCCCGCAGCGCTCCTACGCCGCGGTGAAGTTCCTGCTGTACTCGCTGTTCGGCGGGCTGCTGATGCTCGTCGCCGTCATCTGGCTGTACCCGCTGTCGAGCCGGGCGGTCGAGAAGGGCGGCCTCGGGCAGGGCACGTTCATGTTCGACGAGCTGTCGAAGATGAACATCGACCCGACGACGGCCAAGTGGCTGTTCCTCGGCTTCTTCGTCGCGTTCGCGATCAAGGCGCCGATGGTGCCGGTGCACACCTGGCTGCCGGACGCGGCGCAGCAGTCCCCGCCCGGCGCGCTGGTGCTGATCGTCGGCGTCCTGGACAAGGTCGGCACCTACGGGATGCTCCGGTTCTGCCTGGAGTTGTTCCCCGGCGCCGCCAAGTGGGCGACCCCGGTCGTGCTCGGGTTCGCGGTGCTCAGCATCATCTACGGCGCGGTCCTCGCGATCGGCCAGGTCGACATGAAGCGCCTGATCGCCTACACGTCGGTCTCGCACTTCGGGTTCATCGTCCTCGGCATCTTCGCGATGACGTCGCAGGGCCAGTCCGGCGCCGCGCTCTACATGGTGAACCACGGGTTCTCCACCGGCGCGCTGTTCCTCGTCGTCGGCTTCATGATCGTCCGGCGGAGGTCCGCGCGGATCTCCGACTTCGGCGGCGTGCAGAAGGTCGCGCCGGTGCTCGCCGGGATGTTCCTGATCGCGGGCCTGTCCGCGCTGTCGCTGCCCGGCCTGTCCACGTTCGTCTCGGAGTTCCTCGTCATCGTCGGGACGTTCAGCCGGTACGAGTGGGCGGGCGCGCTCGCGGTGAGCGGCGTCGTGCTCGCCGCCATCTACGTCCTGTGGATGTACCAGCGGACCATGGGCGGCCCCAAGGTGCCCGCGGTCGAGGGCATGAAGGACCTGTCCGCCCGGGAGAAGTGGGCCATCGCCCCGATCATCGCGATCATCGTGGCGATGGGCTTCTTCCCGCAGCCGGTGCTGCACGTGATCAACCCGTCGGTGGACCACACGCTGGCCCGGGTCGGCGAGCACGACCCGGCGCCGGACATCACCGGTAACGTCGCCGAGAACGGAGCCCGTCCATGAGCACCACCAGTCAGGTGAGCGCGGTCCTCGCGCAGGGGGGTGACATCCCCGCGCCGCACATCGAGTACGGGCAGATCGCCCCGCTGCTGCTGGTCCTCGGCGCCGCCGTCGTGGGCGTGCTCGTCGAGGCGTTCGCCGGCCGGAACGCGCGCTACTACCTCCAGGTGCCGGTCGCGTTCCTCGGCCTCGCGGGCGGGTTCGCGTGGACGATCGCGCTGGCGTGGCGCGACAACCCGCACCACGTCGCCGCCGAGGGCGCCCTCGGCGTGGACGGGCCCACCCTGTTCATCCAGGGCACGATCCTGGTGCTGGCACTGGTCAGCCTCCTGCTCATCGCCGAGCGGGGGGACAAGGCCGGCGGCCACTTCGCCGCGCAGGCGTCCGCCCTGCCCGGCAGCGAGGCCGAGCAGCGCACCACCGCGATGGGGTTCACCCAGACCGAGGTGTTCCCGCTGATGATGTTCGCCGTCGCGGGCATGATGATGTTCCCGGCGGCCAACGACCTGCTCACCATGTTCGTGGCGCTGGAGGTCATGTCGCTGCCGCTGTACCTGCTGTGCGGGCTCGCCCGCCGGCGGCGCCTCCTCTCCCAGGAGGCGGCGGTCAAGTACTTCCTGCTCGGCGCGTTCTCCTCGGCGTTCTTCCTGTACGGGGCGGCGCTGCTGTACGGGTACGCCGGGTCCGTCCGGCTGTCGGACATCTCCGCACAGATCGGCAAGGACGCGGGCAGCGAGACCCTGCTCCTGTCGGGCGTCGCGCTGCTGTCGGTCGGGCTGCTGTTCAAGCTCGGCGGCGTCCCGTTCCACATGTGGAAGCCGGACGTCTACCAGGGCGCCCCCACGCCGATCACGGCGCTGATGGCGTCCTGCACCGTCGTCGCCGCGTTCGGCGGGATCCTGCGCGTCTACTACGTCGCGTTCGAGACGCTGAAGTGGGACTGGCGGCCCGTCATGTGGGGTGTGGCGATTCTCACGATGGTCGCCGGCTCGATCATCGCGATCACGCAGACCGACATCAAGCGGATGCTGGCCTACTCGTCCATCGCGCACGCGGGCTTCCTGCTCATGGGCGTGATCGCCAGCTCCGCGGACGGCCTGTCCAGCACGATGTTCTACCTGGTCGCCTACGGCTTCACCTCCATCGGCGCGTTCGCCGTCGTGACGATGGTGCGGGACGCGGGCGGCGAGGCCGGCCACCTGTCGCGGTGGGCGGGGCTCGGCAAGCGGTCCCCGGTGGTCGCGGGCGTGTTCGCCTTCTTCCTCCTGGGCTTCGCGGGCATCCCGCTGACCAGCGGCTTCACCGGGAAGTTCGCGGTGTTCAAGGCCGCCGTCGAAAGCGGCGCGACGCCCCTGGTGGTCGTCGCCGTGATCTCCTCCGCGGTGGCCGCGTTCTTCTACGTCCGTGTGATCGTCGTCATGTTCTTCAGTGAGCCGGACGCCGAGGGCCCGGTCGTGGTGGCCGGCCCGGCGACCGCGGTCGCGGTCGCCCTCGGGGTGACGGCTACTGTGGTACTCGGCGTGATCCCGCAGCCCGTTCTGGACCTCGCGGGTCAGGCCACGACCCACATGTTCGTCCGGTAGGGAGTCTTGGGTGAGCAACCCATTCGCTGAGAAGTCCGGCGGGCCGGCCCTCCAGGAGACCGGCCCGTTCGGGCTTCCCGTCGACGCCGCGCTGGCGGCCGACGCCAAGGAGCGCCTGGCCTCCGTCGAGTCCCTGCTCCTGGACTGCGTCCGCGGCGAGGATCCGCTGCTCACCGAGGCGTCGCAGCACCTCGTCGAGGCGGGCGGCAAGCGGTTCCGGCCGATGCTGGTGCTGCTGGCCTCCCACTTCGGCGACCCCGCGGCGCCCGGCGTCGTCCCGGCCGCCGTCGTCGTCGAGCTCACCCACCTCGGCACCCTCTACCACGACGACGTCATGGACGAGGCCACCGTCCGGCGCGGCCAGCAGTCCGCGAACTCCCGCTGGACGAACACCGTCGCCATCCTCACCGGCGACTACCTGTTCGCCCGCGCGTCGGACCTGCTCGCCGACCTCGGCCCGGAGGCCGTCCGCATCCAGGCCCGCGCGTTCGCCCGCCTGGTGCGCGGCCAGATCCAGGAGACCGTCGGCCCCGCCGAGGACGCCGACCCCCTCAAGCACTACCTCCAGGTCGTCGCCGACAAGACCGCGTCCCTGATCGCCGTCTCCGGCCAGTTCGGCGCCCTGCTCTCCGGCGCCCCCGCCCACGTCGTCGACACGGTCACCTCCGCCTGCGAGAAGATCGGCATCGCCTTCCAGCTGTCCGACGACATCCTCGACATCGCCTCCGAGACCGAGGAGTCCGGCAAGACGCCCGGCACCGACCTGCGCGAGGGCATCCGCACCCTCCCCATGCACCACGTCCTCGCCGGCATCGGCTCCGGCCCGGACGACGCCCGCCTCCGCGAGCTGCTCGTCCAGGACCTCACCGACGACGCCCTGCACGCCGAGGCCCTCGCCCTCCTGCGCGCCCACCCCGCCATGGACCGCGCCCGCGCCGACCTCCGCCGCTGGGCCGAGGACGCCCGCACCGAACTCCTGACCCTCCCCGAAATCCCCGCCCGAGACGCCCTCACCAACCTCTGCGACTACGTGATTTCCAGGACGGGCTGACCTCGACCCGCACCTGAGTGGCCGCACGTTCGCGGCGAGATCGAGCGCGAGACTAAACGGGGCCGCGGGACCGCCGGGTGATGCCGGCGGCCACACGGCCCCGCTTTTGTCTTTTAGGCGTTCTGGGGTTCGGGTTCTTCGGTTAGGCCTCGGGTCTTCATGGCGTGCAGGACGAGGTCGATGAGGACTTCCTTGCAGGAGTCCAGGCGGCGGGCGTCGCAGAGCATGACGGGGACCTTGGGGCCCAGGTTGAGGGCCATCTGGATCTCCGCGAGGTCGTAGCGCTGGGCGCCCTCGAAGCAGTTCACGGCGACGATGAACGGGGTGCCGCGGCGCTCGAAGTAGTCGACGGACGGGAAGCAGTCCGACAGGCGGCGGGTGTCGGCGAGGACGACGGCGCCGAGCGCGCCGAGGGAGACCTCGTCCCACATGAACCAGAAGCGCTCCTGGCCGGGGGTGCCGAACAGGTAGAGGACGTACTCGTTGCGCATCGTGATGCGGCCGAAGTCCATCGCGACCGTGGTGGTCTGCTTGCGCTCCACCCCGGAGATGTCGTCGATGCCGACGCTCTCGTCGGTGAGCAACTCCTCGGTGCGAAGCGGGCGGGTCTCCGAGACCGTGCCCACCATCGTGGTCTTGCCGACCCCGAAGCCGCCCGCGATCACGATCTTGACCGCGGTGGGGAGCCGGCGGGCGCGCACGTCGCGCCTAGAGGGCCCGGAGACCATCGATCACCGCCTTGTAGAGCCTGATGTCATGCATGTCCGCCTCTGGTTCGGGTTCCTGCAGGGAGACGAAACCCTTGTCGAGCAGGTCGCCGAGCATCACCCGCACGGTCGCCACGGGCAGGTCGAGATGGCCGGTGATCTCGGCCACCGACATCACCGCCTGGCAGAGCCGGATGATGGCCAGGTGCTCGGGGCCGAGGCCGATCGCGCCCTCCGGTTCGGGGCCGACCGCCACCACCAGGGTGATGAGGTCGAACTTGCCGCGGGTCGGCTCGATGCGGCCGCTGGTCATCACGTACGGCCGCACCATCGGGCCGGCGTGCTCGTCCAGGAAGCGGTCCTGGACGGGCGGCCGCGTCGCGGTCTCGTCCACCCAGGGCTCCTGGGTGGGGTCCTCGGGGGGCATCATGCCGGGCGCCCCTCCTGCGCGGTCTCCGAACGCGACGGCGTGGTGAGGTGGTGGCCCATGGCGGTGACGAGCATCGCCATCTCGTAGGCGATGAGGCCGACGTCGGCCTCCTCGCCGGCGAGGACGGCAAGGCAGGCGCCCTTGCCGGCCACCGTGACCAGCAGGAACGCCGAGGCCATCTCGACGATCGTCTGCCGGACGGGGCCGCCGCCGAAGCGGGTGCCGGCGCCCTTGGCCAGGCTCTGGATGCCCGCCGCGACGGCGGCGAGGTGCTCGCCGTCGTCCTGCGTCATGCCCTCGGAGGACGCCATGAGCAGGCCGTCGGCCGAGAGCACGACCGCGCTGCGGGCGTGCGGCAGCCGGTGCACCAGGTCGTCCAGCAGCCAGCCGAGATCGGAGGAGGAACCGGTCTTCTGCGTCACTGATCTGCCTCGCCTTCCGCTGCGTTGGTGCCGAGGGCTTCCGCCGCCTCAGAGCGGCCCCGCTGGGTACCGCGCTGATAGGAACCCATGATCCGCTGGATCTCCTCGGGGGAGCGGCCCGGGTCGTCCTGCTCGTCCTGCTCGTCGGCGACGACGGGCTCATCGGTGCGCAGGGGGTCGGCCAGGTTCGCCTGCGGCACCCGGACGGGCAGACCGGACGGTGTCGTGGAGATGTCGGGCACGGGTGGCAGGTCCTCCGGCTCGATGGGGTCGGGACGTGCGCCGTCCTCGGGGTCCTCGTCGCGCCGCGCGGGCGCGGGGGCCTCGGGCCGCGGTTCGGGGACGCTGCCGCCGGACGCCTGGGCGGTCGGCGGTTCCGCCGCCGGCGGGGGGACCGCGACGAGGGCGGGCCCTACGGGCTGCGGTCCGGTGCTCGCCGGGGGGAGCGTCGCCGTGGGCGCGGTGGTGCGGACGGCGGCCGCCGGCGCGGCGCCGACCGCGGCGGGGCGCCGCACCTCCAGGCCGTTCGTGGTGGTGGTGCCGGCCGGGACCTGCGCCGGGCCCTGCTCGACGATCAGTTCCCGGGGGATGACGACGACGGCGGTCGTGCCGCCGTAGGCGGACCGCTTCAGCGACACCTGCAGGTTGTAGCGCTCGGCGAGCTTGCTGACCACGAACAGGCCGAGCTGGACCGAGCTCTGCAGGTTGAAGTCGGGCGGGTCGGCGATCCGCGCGTTGATCTCGGCGAGCTTCTCGTCGGTCATGCCGAGCCCGCGGTCCTCGATGTCGATGGCGAAGCCGCTGGCGACCAGGTGCCCGCCGACCTGCACGATGGTGTCGGGCGGGGAGAACGACACGGCGTTCTCGATCAGCTCGGCGAGCAGGTGGGTGACGTCGCCGACCGCGCGTCCGGCCAGTTCGACCGGGCCGAACGGCAGGACGGTGACGCGGGTGTAGTCCTCGACCTCGCCGACGGCGGCGCGGACGACGTCCACCATCGGGACGGCGTTGCGCCAGCCGCGGGCCGGGAGGGCGCCGGAGAGCACGATGAGGTTCTCGGCGTTGCGCCGCATGCGGGTCGCGAGGTGGTCGAGACGGAACAGCTCCTCCAGCTCCTTGGTCTCGATGTCGCGGCGGCGCTCCATGGTGTCCAGCATGGTGAGCTGCCGGTGCACCAGCGTCTGGGTGCGGCGGGCCAGGCTCAGCAGGACGTCCCGGATGCCGCGGCGCAGCTCCGCCTGCTCGACGGCGGTGCGGATCGCGGTCTCCTGGACGGCGTTGAACGCACGGCCCACCTGCCCGATCTCGTCCGTGCCGAACCGCAGCGGCGGCGCCTCGACGGCGACGTCCACCTGCTCGCCGTGCCCGAGCCGTTCGACGACGCCGGGCAGCCGCTGCTCGGCCAGCTCCCAGGCGGCGCCGCGCAGCCGTTCCAGCTGCCGGACGAGCGCGCGCGCCGTGGTGATCGACACGACGATGGACGCGATGACCGCGAGAAGGCCGAGTCCACCGGCGAGCAGCAGCCGGACGATGACCCAGGCGGCGATCGGGGTGGCGCGCTCCACAAGCCGGTCGCCGGCGTCCTGGATCGTCTTGCGCATCTGGGCGATCGCGGGCTCCGTCGCGCCGCGCCACTGCTCGGCGCTCACGTTGGGGCGCTGCGCCTTGTTCCGCGTGAGGAGCGCGTCCTCCATGTTGACGACGGTGTTGAGGCGCTTGTTGGCGTTCAGCTCGTTCCACGCCTGCCGGTCGGCGAACTCCAGGTCGACCAGGGCGCGGTCGTAGTTGAGGCGGCGCGCGCCGACGGCCTTGGCGATGTCCAGCTGGTCGACCGGGGTGATCCGGCCGGACGCCAGGACGCCGGCGATGAGCGCGTCCTCCTGGGACAGCAGCTCCCAGGAGCGGTTGACGGCGATCTCCGCGCGCAGGTCGGCGGTGAAGCCCTTGTCGTCGAGCGTCGTCGTCCCGTCGTACATGTGGAAGATCGACTCGATGGTGTCGGAGTAGACGTCCATGATGTGCCGGCGGTCGTAGACGCCGGAGTCGATCGAGCGGCGGTCGCCGTCGAGCCGGCCGAGCAGCCGGACCATCGCGTCGAGCCGCCGGTCCATCTCGTCGTCGGCGGCGCGGCGGACCGAGCCGCTGCGGGCCTTCTCGACGACGATGGCCCGCTCCTTGTCGGTGCGGGCGCGCTGGGCGGCGAGCAGGTCGGGCCGCCGCTGGCCGGACGCGAGCATGGTCACGGTGAGGCGGCGCTCCTGCTGCAGCTCGACGAGCAGCGGGTCGCTCGGGGCCACGACGCTGTCCAGGGTGCTCACGAAGAGCAGGTTCACGCCTTCGCGCAACGTCACCCAGGCGGCGAAGGCCCACAGCGCGGTCAGCGAGACCAGCAGGGCCGCAATCTTGGTCCGCAGCCGTGAGTTGCGGAAACGCATTATGATCGCCCCAACAATTGTCAAGGTGCCTGCAATGCGAGGTACTGGGGCCCGGCTGCGAGACACTGGTGGCGTGAGTGCGGGTAGCGCTATGCCGTGTCACCGGCAACGCACCGCTGAACCTTACCAACGCCACCAAACCCACTCAAGGTGAATGGTTTCCGTCTCAGCCGTACAAGCAGGTCACCCTCATACAACGTGGTGAAATTCACCGCACCGAAACACTGGCGTCACACCGGGCGAGACGAAGAGCCGCCAGCACCGCCGCCCGGACGATCGTCGTTGGGCGATATAGGTCTTTGTCATGCCATAGAGGCGGCTTGCCGGAGTCAACGTCCTCCGGACCGCCGGTCAAGGCGCCGGAGGCGGTCCGCAGGGCCGATCTCAGGTAGGCGTCGCCCCGCCGGACCGCTCGCTCCGCCGCCTCCCGCACCGCCGAGTCGGTCGCGGCGTCGCCGGACGGACGGGCCAGCGTGAGGACGTGCACGGCGTAGGCCGTCTCCTCGGCGGTCCCGCACCAGCGTCCCCACGAGCCGTCCGGGCGCTGTTCGCGCAGCACCCACCCGACGGCCCGGCGCACCGCGTCCGCGGATTCCGGGCCGCCGAACCCGTCCAGCGCGAGGGCCGCGCAAGCGGTCGCGTAGAGCGGTGAGGCATGCCACCGGTCTTCCCAGCGGCCGTCGTTCAACTGCTCGCCCCTCAGCCAGGACGCCGCCTTTCGCGCGCTCGCCGCGTAACGGCCTGCCGGGTCGGCGCCGCCGCACTCCAGGTAATGGCCGAACGCCTCAAGTACGTGCGAGTTGGTCGTGACGGAGCGTCCGTTCTCACCGGGCCAGCTACAGAAATGCGTCTTCGTTTCGTACTTCCACAGCAGGTCGGGTGGGTGCGGTTCCCCGAGAAGCGACAACGCGTACAGCAGACCGGAACTGGTGTCGGCGTCCGGAGGCAGGCCGGTGCCGCCCGGCGCGCCGTCCTCGCCGAGCGCCGTCCGCATCTGGGCGATCAGCTCCGGCGGGACGGCCGGCGCGAGCCCGGCGCGGGCCAGCCAGCCCAGCACCCAGCCGCGCTCGAAGTTGGTCACCGGGACGGCGACGGGAACGGGACCGCCGTGCTGCTCGACGGCGGCCTCCAGGTAGCGCAGCACGGCCTCGTCCGCCTCCCCGCCCCGGCCCGGAGTGCCGAGCCAGGCGGCGGTGGCGGCGGTGGAGGCGCCGACGGTCGCGAACCGTCCCGGCGCCTCCGGCGCGGAAGGATCGCGGGAGGGGTGCGGGCCCGGCAGCGGTACGGGGTGGACGGACTCGGCGCGGCGTGCCGACGCACCCGCCACTTCGAGCGCGTGCTGCACCTTCAGCGGGACGGCGCCGCCGCCTTCGAGATGGGCCCTGGCGGCGGCGACGAACGCTCCGTCCATCCCGGCGGGCGGGGCCAGCCGGCCGCCGGTCCACCAGGTCGCGAAGGCGGGGTCGTCGCGGAGCCGGTCGAGGTGCCCGTTGATCGCCTCGATGAGGGCCGGGGTGATGTGCTCGATCGCCGGCATGTCCGGGACGTCCGTCGCCGCCCCGCCGTAGATCCACCGCGCGACGGTCCGCATGGCGCGCCCGGCGCCGCGGGTCACCTCGGCGACGTAGACGCCGGACGGCCAGCGCCGACCCTCCGAGACGAGCACGGACAGCAGCGCCTCGGTCGCGCTCAGGCTAGGGACGAGCGCGTAGCCCGGATCGGGCGGTCCCCAGCCGCCGTCGGGCCGCTGCGTGTCGAGCAGGAACCGGATCCGCCGGGAATGCCCGGTCAGCCACGGGGCCAGGCTCACCAGCCGCCCGGTCTCGTAGACGGACGGGGACGAGCGTCCCCACGGGGCGCGCACGAGGTCGGCCACCAGCGCGTCGGCGGCCGTGTGAAGATCGTGGGGGTCCGGGTCCGCGGCTTCGGGCGCGTCCGGACCCGCCTCCTCGACGGTCACAGCGACCCCCAGTAGTCGCTCAGCTCGTAGAAGCCCGTGCTGTAGCCGATCTGCCGTTCGAGGTAGGCGACGGCCTCGGGGCAGTCGGCCCGCAGCGGCCGGACGCGGTCGCGGCTGCCCGCCACGATCTCGTCGATCCGCGCGGTGATCTCGGCACGTTCCACGCCGAGCATCTGCGCGTTCAGGTCGCCCCAGGTGACGTCCCGCTCGTAGGTGGCGAGGTCGTTGAGCAGCCGCAGCACCTTCTGGACGTCCCGGCTCGCGGCCTGCAACTCGCCGATGTGGTCGAGGACGCCCTGGTCGGCGTGCACGATCCAGTGCGAGACGTTGACCCAGGCCGAGCCGTAGTTGTCGGCGTTGTCCAGGTACTCGTCGAACGTCGGCCAGGCCGCCTTGTCGCCCGACTTCCACGTCAGCTCGCGGGCGCCGCACTCCAGGAGCCGTCCGAGCTGCGCGAGCCAGTCGTCGCGCAGCGCCGCGAAGGCCGGAGACGCGGCCGCGTCGTCCCGGATGTCGGCGAGGAACCTCGTGAGCCCGTCGCCCGGGGTCGGCGCGGCCCCCTCGGCCACGGCGAGGCAGCGGCGGTTGATGTCGTCGACCTCGTCCCTCGACGTCGCGACATGGTCCACCAGCCAGTCCAGGCCGAAGATCCACAGCGAGGTGCGCGCCGCCATCCGGATCCCGGACGCGCTCAGCCACGGCGACCCGAAGGCGTTCGCGCAGGCCACGGCGTTGAACAGGGTCTCGTCGATCGGCTTGGCGTCGAACAGGTCGGGATAGGACTCGGCGCACTTCGCCAGGTCGCGGGCGCACTTCACGGCCTGCGCCATCACGGCCCCGTTGTGCCGCGCGTCCTGGAGGGCATCGGGCTTCGCGGGGCCGCCGGTATGCGGGGGCGCCCCGTCCACCGCCGTCACGCGTCCCGCCTGACCGGGGTCAGCGTCATCTCCAGCGACTCCCGCGGCCGCAGGGTCGCGCCGATGCGCGGCATGGCGGGGATGGCGTCGGACAGGGTCGGACGGAACCGGTTCAGGATGCTCGTCAGGATCATCCGCGCCTCGACGTCGAACACGTGGCGGCCGATGCACTGGTGCGGCCCGCCGCCGAACGGGAAGTAGGCGTAGCGGTGCCGCTTGCGGGAGTTCTCCGGCGTGAACCGCTCCGGGTCGAACTCCAGCGGACGTTCCCACACCGACGCGAGCCGGTGCGTGAGGAACGGGCTGATGAGGACCGGGTCGCCCGGCTCGATGTGCACGCCGCCGAGGATCGTCGGGGCGGTCGCCATGCGCGGGAACATCCAACCCACCGGGTAAAGGCGCAGCAGTTCCTGGACGACCTGCGACACGTACGGCAGTTGCGGAAGGTGGTCCGGACGGACCGGCTCGCCGCCGACCACGTCCTCGATCTCCTCGACCAGCCTGTCCCTGACGTCGGGGTGGTCGTGCAGCAGCGGCCACAGCCAGGTCAGTGCCAGCGTCGTGGTCTCGGTACTGGTCGCGAACATGGCGAGCAGGTTGTCGCGGATCCACTTGTCGTCAGGCGGGGCGCCGTCCTCGGTCCGGGCCTGGCAGAGCGCGGTGAAGATGTCGCTGCCGTCGCCCGGGTCGTCCCGGTAGCGCGCCACCAGCTCGAACAGGACCTCGTCCATCACCTGGACGGCGTCCTTGAACGCCTTGTCGCCCGGCATCGGCAGGACGCGGGGCAGGAACGGCAGCAGGAACCGGACCGAGATCGAGGTCGCGATCTGGTCGAACGTCGGGATCAGCTTGTTGGCCTCGACGGGGGAGATCTTGTCGCCGAACAGGACCTTGATCACGGTCTCGTTGACGATCCGGCTCATCTCCGGCAGCACGTCGATGGGCCGTCCCGCGCGCGCCGGCTCGTCCAGCTTGGCGACGGCGTCGTTGATCGCCTCCGCCATCAGCCCCGTGAGCCGGTTGACGTTGCGGGTGGTGAACACCGGCTGCAGCACTCGCTTGCTGTGCTCCCACTCAGCGCCCTCGGACAGGATGCTGTCGCCCATCAACTCCCGCAGGGGCCGCCAGAACACCCCGTCCCGCTGGAAGATCTCCGACTCGCGCCGCAGGACCTGCTGGATGTGGTCGGGATGGGTGACGAGGTAGGGGTGCGATGCACCGAGGTCGAGCCGGATGAGCCGGCCGTCCCCCTCCGTGCTGATCCGCTCCAGTTGGCGCAGCGGGTCGCGGACGAATCCGGCGACCGTGCGGTACAGGGGGAAGTTCTTCGCCTTCTGGACTGGGACGGCGCCGACGTCAACGGACATTACCGACTGCCCCTCGATGTTGAGTTGGAGTGCCAGTGCTCGCGGTCACACCGTCCCGGAGCGCGGGGCCGCCCGGGACGTCCGGCGCCCCTCGCGGCGGGACGCCAGGAATGAGTGATTAGGGGTGTGTGGGAAGGTTGCGGTGTTATGTAGCTTTCTGTGGGAGTATCACATGATCAATTAACATCGGCAAGGCTTGGAGCGGTAGAAATCTCAACCTTTTCGACGTGACCCTTATCACTTGCCGGCTGTGTTGTCCCGTTGTCGAGTCGGCCTTACAAGCATGATCAAATGGCTCGCGAAAAGGGCGTACGCTCCCACCGGACAACACAGAGAGTGATGCCGGTTAAGTGGAGCTCTCTTCCGGTTTATACCGAATTACTTTGCCGCGCGGTCGATCGGGGCCAGATCGGGCCACGCGACGCGCCCCGCCACCCGCACCTCGCCGATCACCGTCCGTGATCCGCAGCGCGCCACGACCGGGTACGTGCTCGGCGGGGCGTCCCGCCTGACGACGGCGGCGCCGTCCACCGCGCGTCCGGCGAACGCCTCAGACCTCGCGGTCACCCTGCCCGTGCAACCGGGCACCGCCAGCCGGACCCGCTCACCGGGCCGCACGGCGCGGGGCTCCACCGACACCGGGCTCCTCCCGGTCGCGGTCGCCTCTCCCGTCGCCGGAGCCAGCATGCCCGCCGCCACGAGCGCCGTTCCCAACACGGTGACGCTGAGCAGACGCAACGACGACTCCCTCACTCGGGCGTGTGACGTCCGGCACTTTAGCCCCTCAGGGCGGTTTCGGGCACCGCTTCCCGGCGTCCGGCGCGCAACCCGTCCCACGTGAGCGTCACCAGCGCGACCCAGACCAGCAGGAACCCCGCCCACCGGCTCGGCGGCATCTCCTCGTGCTGCACGAGGAGACCGATCGCGAACTGCAGCACCGGCGCCAGGTACTGGAGCATGCCGAGGGCGCTCAGCGGCAGCCTCACGGCCGCCGCGTTGAACAGCATCAACGGGACGGCCGTCACGATCCCGGCCGCGGCCAGCAGCGCCGCGTGCCCCACGCCGTGATGCCCGAACGCCGCCGCGCCCCGTCCCTCCAGCACCAGCACGAACGCCAGCGCCGGCAGGAACGTCACGGCCGTCTCGACGGCCAGGCTCTCGGCCGACGGCATGTCGGCGAACTTCTTGAGCAGGCCGTACACCCCGAACGCGAACGCCAGCACCAGCGCGATCCACGGAGGCCGCCCGTAGTCGACGGTCAGCACGACCACCGCGGCCGCCCCCGTCCCGACCGCCGCCCACTGCCATGGCCGCAGCCGCTCCCGGAAGACCAGCACCCCGAACACCACGGTGATCAGCGGGTTGATGAAGTACCCCAGCGCGGACTCGATCGTGTGCCCGCTGTTGACGGCGTAGATGTACGTCCCCCAGTTGACGCTGATCGCCAGCGCCGCCAGCGTCAGCAGGACGCCCCGCCGCCATCCCAGCGTCCGCAGCCACCCCCGGCTCCGCCGCACGGCGAGCACCGCGACCACCGCCACGAGCGACCACATGATCCGGTGCGCGAGGATCTCTCCCGCCCCCGCGGGCTTCAGCAGCGGCCAGTACAGCGGGAACAACCCCCACATCACGTACGCCGCGACCCCGCACACCATGCCCCGCCTCACGAACGCAACATACCAGCAGGTAATCAACCAAACGGAACAACGCTCATGTCATTTGGCTCACTGACCTTGAGAGCATGTTCGGCTTAGCGAAGACCAAGATGGTCACTCCAGAAAAGGCGCTCCCCGGCAGGGACGAGCCCATCCCGGTACCGGACTAACCTCCGCCACCGACTTCCACTTCGCCGAGGCCTACCTCCAGAAAAACCCCAACGGCTACCGCGGCCCAGGCGGCACCGGCCTCTCGTCCCCCGCAGGAGTAGCCTCCGCGGGGTGACTTGGACGGCGGACGAAGAGGTCTCGGCCCTCTGGGCAGAGCATTTGGATCTCGCGTTCCCAGACGCCTTGCGGTGGCTGGACGCTCCAAGCGGTGAGTCAGTGGCGACGCTCGACGCCTACGTGGCGGGTTGCATCTCCGCGTACCTGCTGGGAGGGACTCTTGATACCGAACGCCGGTCCGCCTTGAACGGCCTGCTGAGCGATCTTCGTGGCGTCATGCCGCAGCTGCGTGGCGACGGCGCCGAGTACGTGGCCCGCTTGCTCCGCATGGCGGAACTGATCGCCGCTTCTCTGCGATAGCGGTGACGCTCAGGCGACGTAGGTGTCGAGCACTTCGTGCACCTGGGGGGCCGTCCCGTGTGGCTGCAGCTTGGTGGCTAACGGTCAGATTTGTGCGTCTGGCTCTTGGGGCGCGGTCTTCGCCAGGGCGCCCGGCCGGGGGTTGCCCCTGACGGCGACGCAGATTCCGAAGATCCGCTCCCGTCCTGTCCAGCCATTGATCCGGCCGCGGTTGTTGCTGATCCGCACACGGCCCTTGGCGGCATCGATGCCCGAGACGAGATGCAGGTAGACCGTCCCGGCCACCCGAGCGAGCACGATGTCGCCGACCTCGAGTTTCACCGGATCGACCGGCGCGACGGTGACCAGATCCCCGCTTCGGATCAGCGGCACCATGGAGGACCCGGAAGGCCGGAACTCCACGGTGGCCCCCTCCGCGACTCGCGCGGCGATCGTATCCATTTTTCCCATAAAGGCAGGATGCGGGCCTCGCGCATACCTGTCGATCGAATTTAGACGCATCTACTGCATCTCTTCGATAGCGGCGCAGGTCAAGCGCCGTAGCCGTAGGTCGTGGTATTCGGGCTCGGCCGTTGCCCGGATGCCCTGTGGGGCGAGTCGACGGCCCCGCCGCCAGCTCATCGGCAGGCCGGCCCCGTCTGGGTTACGACATGCCGGTGCCAAGCGGGCGTGAACCCCTCCCCAGCGCACGTGCCGCGCTCTGCGGGGGAGGTGCCATCTTGTGGTGATGGCTGAATCCGGAGTGCGTTATCCCTTGGTCGCGGCTTGTACGGCTGCGAACCAGCGCGCGGCCGCGAATTCGAACATCGATTGAACGACGGGAAGCCTGAACGCATACCAGCCTTCGTCGCTGGCCAGTGTCATGTTGATCAGGGTGCCCGAATGCGATGGAGTTGCGACGATGGATGCCTTCATAGGGAAAGCTCCGCTCCGGATAAGAGCGCCGAAGAGGCGAAGTAGCAATCGGGAGCCTTTCCGAGCGTGGATGGTGTCACCCTGGCAGGCAATGTCCTTCCAGTTCAGCCCGTCCAGCGTGGTGACAATGGTCCGTATCGAATCGGCCGGCGTCCGATGGACTTCCCATTGCTGGTCCGCGCGCATGCGCGGAGCCTATCGCAAAGCGTCCGGTATATGTCGGTTCAACCGGCCGGTACCGATCGGCCGAGCCCGTGCGGCCGCGTAGCAAACGCACTCGCTTCCCCGGCGCGGTGTGCGCGGAGGAAGCCGCGTGATGATGTCGTACTTGGCGGCGGACTTGACCTCGTGCCCGCGCCGGGTGCGATGCTCATCTCGTTCTTGTTCAGTCGAGGTACGCGGGTAGGTGGCGACACGGATGTGGTGGGGCACGCTCGGTGGAAGCTTCGTTCGGGGCCTCGGCGGCACAGGGCTGAGCCGTTCCGGCGGCCTGGCCCCCGCCGAGTAAGGGCATGCCCACAGGACGGGTCCTCTACGTGATCGCTTGTGGAGCCTCTGCGGCGTCCGATGTGGAGGTCTTTGTACGGCTGGCGCAGGGCGAGGGTTGGCATGTCCGGGTGATCGCGACCCCGATGGGGGCCAAGTTCCTGGACATGGAGCGGCTCGCAGACCTGACGGGCGGGCCGGTGCGGACCGACTTCCGCCGGCCGCACGAGACGTCGAACGGCCTGCCTCCCGCCGATGCCGTCGTGGTGGCTCCGGCCACGTTCAACACGATCAACAAGTGGGCGCTGGGCATCACGGACACGGTCGCGGTCGGGATGCTCTGCGAGCTCCTGGGCATGGGCGTGCCGACGTTGGCGGTGCCGCAGGTCAAAGCCGAACTGGCCGGCCATGTGGCCTTCCGCCGGAATCTGGAAGCTCTTCGCGCTATGGGCGCCCACGTGCTCTTCGACCCTGCCGCCCCTCCGGAGGCGCGCATGCCCGGCTGGCACGACATCCTCGCGGAGCTGAACAGCATCCTCGATGACTGACCCGGCGGTGTCGGGTCAGTGGACGGCGGTGGTGCGGCCGTTGATCACGAGAGATTGACCATCGCGCAAGGTGCGATGGGCGGTGCCTTGCGCGCAATAGTGGTCGGCGACCTCACCGAGGATTTTGGTCTCGGGATGGCCGGGGGAGTCGATATGCGGCACCACGACGTAATCGAGGACGGCGAGGCCGTCGAAACGGGCCGGGGTGCCATAGGCGGTCTGCACTGCCTCGGGGTCGTCGCACCGATCTAGGCCGTGAAGGTCCGGGGCCAGGACGCAAGCGCCGGCGCTGTAACCGGCATAGACGGCGGCGTCCTCGCGCAGCAGTTCGGCGATGGCGCGGTCGGCGCCGCTCGCCGCCAGAGCGTGGCGCAGGACGAACACGTTGCCTCCCCGGACCCAGAGGAGGGGGAATCCGCGAAGCGTGGCCGCGACTCGGCTGGGGTCCTGGCCGAAGAACGCCCGCAAGTCGACTTCGACCGGCCGCAGGCCGAGGGCGGCGAGGGCGTCGATCTCCCGCTCGACCGCCGCTCGGCGTCGGGCAGGGCGTCAACAGCGTTGGCGATCACCGCGGCCCGCGTCCCGGCGGCACCGGTCAGCAGCCCCAGCATCTGTTGTGGATGCTCCCCGGTCCGCCAGGAAGACAGATACATGCGCACCCGAGAACCCTAGAGCCCCCGGCCGGGGCCGCTGATCCCGAACACCTCGGCATGGGCCCGCCGACCTCGGTGGGCCCGCAGATCGGGTCGAATTAGCCGACCTCATGGTGTCCGGTTTTGCATGGACCGTACGCTACTTTCTCCCTCGGTACCGAGCGAGAGCGACCTGATGACTTGGGAGACGCCGCCGACGGTTCTGTGGCTGCTGCCATGCCTGGCGTGGCTTGTCGTGTGGTTGTTCCTTTAGGAGGAAGGACGACCCATCAAGCCCGGATTGGGGCTGCTTAGCAGTTCAGGCGTGGGATGTGGCGCATGTGGCCGAGTGCGTACTTCTGTGGGTGTTCGACTGTCCCGTTTAGGCAAATCCTTGGACGAGCGGGGCCCCATACGGCTGGTGGTGCACTAGTCTTTGCGACCTAGGCACTTTGAAAGGTTGCACTCTGCCGTCTGGCAGAGCAGTGGAAGGTGTAGGGGCATGCCGGACAGTCCGACTGTTCACCAGCGACGCCTTCGGGTAGAGCTCCGCAGGGCGCGCGAGGCCGCCGGGCTGACGCAAGAGCAGGCGGCGAAGGCCTTGGACTGGTCCCTCTCGAAGATCATTCGTATTGAGGGTGGGACGGTCCGGGTCGCGGTGAGCGACGTCCGTGTCATGTTGCAGGAGTACGGGGTGGGGCCGGAGCGGTTCGACGAGTTCCTGGGCCTGGCACGGGCAGCTCGTGAAACGGCGTGGTGGAGCGCCTATCGCAGGGTGCTCAGTTCGCAGATGGCCGAGCTCATCGGCTTCGAGTCGGCCGCCGGCGTATGCCGGGAGTTCGATCCTCTGCTCATTCCCGGGCTGCTGCAGACCAGCGCCTATGCCAAGGAGATCCTCACCAACCTGCGCGGAGAGGCCGCACCCGAGCAGATCAACGAACTGGTCGAGGTGCGGCTGCGCAGACAGGACATCTTCGAAGGCGACGCTCCGCCCAGGTTCTACTTCGTCATCGACGAGGCGGCGATACGCAGGCCGGTCGGCGGTGCCGCTGTGATGCGGGCCCAGTTGTCGCATCTGCTGGAGATGACGAAGCGCCCCAACGTGACGATCGAGATCGTCCCGTTCGGCCATGGAGCGCATCCGGGGCTGAGCGGGCCGTTCAAGCTCATCGAGTTCGTTGAGCCCGAGGACGACGACGTGCTCTACCTCGAAGGCGCACAGGGGGAGTTGATCGGGCGCGACTATCGCGAGGACATCGTCCGGTATCGCGAGAAGTTCGAGGTGCTGCGCCGAATTTCGCTCGGCCCGGAAGGCTCGGCCGTGCTGCTCAACACGGCCGCGGAATCCCTCTGAGAAGCCTTGCCCGCATCACCGGCGACGGGTGATTGATCCACCTATGGCTTGATCTACGGTGAACACTTACACTTTCACATTGACAGAGCACGACACAGGACTGTGGTGTGCCTGAGATCGTGCGCCGAAGGGCATGGCCGAGCTTGAGGATGTCCGCCCGAACAGAAGGTCGCCGTTCGCATCCTGATCGGCCTGCGAGGACGCCTCCAAGGTTGTGCCCAGGAATTCTGACAGCCGCGTCGCGAGGGCCGGCGGTTGGAAGGGGCCAGTGTGGACAGGACGGAACGATCGCAGGTGGTCTGGAGAAAGAGCAGCCGCAGCGGGGGCGGGAACTGCGTCGAGATCGCCTTTGACGGGGACTCCGTCCTGATGCGGGATTCCACTGATCGCCTGAGCGCTGTCCTGTCGATTTCGAGCGTGCAGTGGCTGCTTCTGCGGAGCTCGCTCCGCAGGCGGTACGGCGCTGCGCAGGACTGAAGACCGATCATGCGGCGGGCTCCGGGAGGAGAGGCTCCCGCGGCAGCACCGGGTCGTGGTGGATGTAGCCGCTGTACGGCTTCTCTTTGATCACTACTTCCAGCTTGACGAAGTTCGTGGGGTTCAGGGCGCAGAAGCCGCTCCCCACGACGTCCTTGTACAGGATGTCGGACACCACCAGGGCCAGGTCACGGTCCTGGTGCTCGGCGAGGTGGTCGCGCAGCGGTGCCGCGTCCAGCAACCGGGAGACCACGACGGGGGCGTCGCCGGCCGGGCCGAGCGGCCCTTCGATCATGGTGCCGTAGTGGAACGCGAGCCGCATGCGCAGGCGGGTGGCCCGATGCTCGTTGAGCTCGGCGAGCGCGTGTTCGAGGTCGCAGGCGAAGGCGCCCACCACGTGGGGGATGTCGACGTCGGCGGGCATGACGACGAGTTCCCCGTCCCCGCCCGGCTGGCGGTACCAGCCGCTGGTTCGGAGCCCGGACCTTCTCGCGGAGCCGTTGAGTAACCTGCGAAGGTCCTTCTGGGCGGCGAGTTGCCGCTGCGCGTCCAGGTGACTGTACTTCTCCAGGTCCACGGCGAGGAGCAGGCGGTACGCGAGCCGCCTCCCACCGGTGGGCCAGGGCCATCGAAGCATCATCTGCCGTCCTAGAAGCCGCCGTCAGTTCGATTGTGCCCGATGCATCCTGCTATGTGCAGGGCAACATGAGTCGGTTAGCAACATGGCACTTCGCCGGTAGCTTCTGGCTGAGGGCGGAGCAGACTGCCACCGCTCCTTCACCTGCATAGACGTCACGGGAAGAGTTCAGTTGTATCTTGCGGGGTGGCGTGTGGACACCTCGCGTTGTGCCATATGGCGTTTTGCCTTCTGGATGGCCCCGACCCCCGGTCGCTCGCTAGGGTTGGGGGATGGGGTTTGAGGTTGTTTGTGAGGTGGAGCCGCCTACGCGGCCGGATCTGCGGCGGGTGCGGCATCAGATCGGGGTGTTGAGTCCGGTGGCGGACTCGTTCCTGATCCCGGACAACCACATCGGGCGGGCGACGGTGTCGAGTGTGGCCGTCGCTCATGAGGTGCAGGCGATGGGGGCGCGCGGGATCGCGTGCCTGAACTCCCGCGACCGGAACCTGCTCGGGTTCCGGCGCGACCTGCTGACGGCCGCTGCCTACGGGGTCGAGCGGTTCCTCTTCGTCTACGGGGACAAGCCCTCGGCCGGCGGACGGACGAGCGAGCTGACCGTGCGCGCGATGATCGAGGAGGCCCGGGCGGCGGGGGAGGATGCCGCTTTCGCCGGGTGTGCCCCGTTCCAGGTGGGGGTGACCTCCGGGCTGCGGCGGGTCCCTGACTGGAAGCGGGCGGCGGACTTCATGTTCGTCCAGGTCAGCTACTCGGTGGAGAGCCTGCTGCGGTGGCGGGACACCGTTGACGTCGAGGGGCCCGTGTACGCCGGGGTGATGGTGCTGGCGAGCGCGGGGATGGCCCGCAACCTGGCCGCGTCGATTCCGGACATCGACATCCCGGACGAGCTGGTCGAGGCGGTCGAGCGCGACCGGGCGGCCGGGGTCGCGGCGGCGTGCGAGCAGGTGCTGGCCGTGCGCGACAGCGGGGCGTTCGACGGGGTGCACCTGGTGCCGGTCAGCCGGTATCGGGAGGTGGCCGCGCGGCTCGAGCGTGAGCTGCACGCCTAGCCGGGCAGGATGGGCGCATGAAACTGACGCCGGGGCTGCGGGGCGAGGTCGAGATCGTGGTCGCGGAGGCGGACACGGCCGTCCAGGTGGGGAGCGGGGACGTGCCCGTGCTGGCGACGCCGCGGCTGCTCGCGCTCGCCGAGGCGGCCACGGTGAAGGCGGTCGGGCCCTGGCTGGAGGAGGGCGCGACCTCGGTCGGGACGCGGGTCGAGGTCCGGCATCGCGCGGCCACACCCGTCGGCGGACGGGTGACGGTCACCGCCGAGTTGCGGGACGCGGACGGGACGCGCCTGGCCTTCGCGTTCGAAGCCGTCGACGGACGGGGCGCGGTGGTGGGTGAGGGCCGGGTCGAGCGGGTGGTCGTGGACAGGGAGAGCTTCCTTTCGCGGCTCTCCCGTTGAGGGTCAGTACGGCAGGAGGCGGCCCGAGGGGGTTCGCAGGTCGGGCTGGCTCGGTTGACGTGGGGGCTTGGGGCGCTTGATGAGCTGCTGCCGTGCCATGGTGATCATCTCCCCCCGCCGGGCTGCCTTTAAAACCCGTGGATCGAGCGGTTACCTCATGTGACGCGGCCGGGCCGGACGAGGTTCGCTGAGCTTATGCGACCAACACTGCCCGTTCGACCGATTTTTGGGAAGCCCATTTCCACGGTTCGCGTCCAGAAGATCGCGGATCGTGGCCGAAATCAGGTGACGGCACCGAATCAAGAGACGATGTCGCGCGTCCGGAAACGGCGGAACGCCAGTGCGAACAGGACGGCGGCGTAGGAGACGGAGATGGCGGCGCCCTTGGCCATGCCCGCCCACTGGACTTCGGGCTGCAGGGCGTCCATCCAGGAGTACATCCAGTGCGTCGGGAGGAAGTCGCGCCAGGAGCCGAGCGCTGTGACGGCGTCCAGGATGTTGCTGACGATGACGAGCCCGACCGCGCCGCCGACCGCGCCCAGAGGGGAGTCGGTCGTCACGGAGAGCAGGAACGCCAGGGCGGCGACGACGAGCTGCGCGACCAGGGAGTAGCCGACGATGATCGCCATGCGGCCGAGCGCGGTGCTCACCGGGACGGTGCCGCCGGTCGGGAGCTCGACGTCGCCCCAGCCGAACCCGGCCGCCCCGGCGACCAGCGCCATCAGCGGCAGGCTGACGACCGCGACGACCGCGTAGGACAGGGCGACGATCAGCTTCTGGCGCAGCAGCCGGGCGCGCGGCACGGGCGCGGCGAGAAGGTAGCGCAGGGACGACCAGCCCGCTTCGCTCGCCACCGTGTCGCCGCAGAACAGGGCGACCGCGACCACCAGCAGGAAACCGGTCGAGACAAAGAGGGCGAACAGGGCGAAGTTCAGCGCGGACGACGTGGCGACGTCGACCAGGCTGGGGACGCCGTCCGGGCCCGGGTCGCCGCCGAGCTTGAACGCGGCGACCAGCACCCACGGCAGCACGAGCAGGATCGCGAAGGCCACCAGCGTGCGGCGGCGCCGGAACTGCCGGACGGCCTCCACCCGCAGCGGAAGGGTGCGCCGGACGTGGTAGGCGGTCATGGACCCTCTCCGATGATCTCCAGGAACGCGTCCTCCAGGCGGCGGCCGGACCCGGTGATCTCGGCGACCGGGCCGGCGGCCACGCGGCGGCCGGCGGCCATGACGACCGCGTGCGTGCAGGTCTGCTCGACCTCGGCGAGCAGGTGGCTGGAGACGATGACCGTCCGCCCGGCGGCCGCGTACCGGACGAGCACCTCCCGCATCTCGCGGATCTGGGGCGGGTCGAGTCCGTTGGTGGGCTCGTCCAGGACGAGGAGGTCGGGCAGCCCCAGCATGGCCTGCGCTATGGCGAGACGTTGCCGCATCCCCTGCGAGTACGTGCGGACGGCCCGGTCCAGCGCCGAGCCCAGGTCGGCTATCTTCAGCGCTTCGTCCAAGTGGGCCTCGTCCAGGGGACGGCCGGTGGCGCGCCAGTAGAGGTCCAGGTTGTCGCGGCCGGAAAGATGGGGCAGGAATCCAGGTCCCTCTACGAACGACCCCAGGCGGGACAGCACGGGCGCGCCCGGGTACACGCGGTGCCCGAAGATGCGGATCGAGCCTGAGTCAGGATGGATCAGCCCCATCAGCATGCGCAGCGTCGTCGTCTTCCCCGCACCGTTCGGGCCGAGGAGCCCTAGCACCTGCCCCTTCTCCACCCGGAACGACAGGTCCGAGACCGCGAGATGCCCGTTCTTGTACGCCTTCGTTAGCCCGGTTATCTCCAGGGGAACGTCGTTGTCCGTTTCGGCGCCGCGCCTGTGGCGTCCAGGGAGAAGGATGGCGAGCGCCAACGCGACGGCAACGAGAGGCAGTGCCCACACCCAGGCGGGCAGAGGCGCCGGCGCGGTCTTCAGCGACGGGACGGACGGGACGCTCAGCGGCGACACCACCTGCACCTTGTACGACGAGGGCTCGGCGGGCGTCGCGAACCCCATGTCGGTGGTGGCGATGACCAGGCGGAGCCGGTGCCCGCGGTCGAAGCGGTAGTCCATCGCCGGGAGCGTCACCGTGACCTCGCCGCCCGACACCCGGAACGGTGCGGCCAGCCGCCGCGCCGGGGCAGCCGCCCCGCCCGGGGGGACGTCGTAGAGCTTCGCGAACAGCGGGCCGTCCCCGCTGACCTTCAGCCGGACGGTCGCGGCGCCCGTCAGCCACAGCGGACGGTCCAGCGGACGAGTGTCGAACGTGGCGGTCTGCCCGGGCATGTCCGAGGGCAGTTGCCCGCCCAGGGAGCCGCCGAGCGACCCGCCAAGGGAACCGAGCGCCCCCAGCCCCGGCAGGGCCGAGATCGACGCGGGCGCCCCGCCCGCCGGGTTGAAGATCGTCTGCTCGCTCCCGGCCAGCGGCAGGGTCGACGAGTCACCAGAAAGCCCCGGATAACGCCGCGTCGACGCCTCGTCCACGACGACCGCCTGGGTGGAGGAGTCGAGCCCGCCCGCCCGCGTCACCGTGAACCCGTCCGGGGACGGCGCCGACGTCCGCATGAGCCGCGCGTCGAAGAAGTCGCGCACGAGTCCCTCGACCCGCTCGGTCTCCGGGTCGCCGCCGTCGTGCCCGCCCTGGAACCACACCACCGACACCGGCGCGCCGTTCCGCGCGATCGCCCGCGCGTTGGCGTCGCCCTGGTCGAGGGGGAACAGCGAGTCGGACTGCCCCTGGACGACCAGCGCCGGCACCCTGATCCGGTCGGCGACGGACGCGGGGCTCGACCGCCGCAGCGTCGCGATCGCCGACTCGGTCGGACGGCCCTTCTCCGCGACCTCCTGGTACATGTCGCACAGGGACGGCAGGAAACGCCCGCACGCCGTGCGGCCGGCGCTGCCCGTGAAGAACAGGCCCGCCCACAGCTTCTTGAAGACGCCGTCGGTGGGCTTCGCGCCCGCGGCGGCGTCGGGGAAGAGCGCGTCGGGCAGGCTGTTCCAGGTGATCTGCGGCGCGATGGCGTCCACCCGCCGGTCGTACGCGGCGGTCATCAGCGCGATCGCGCCGCCGTAGGACTCGCCCGCCATCCCGACGCGCGGGTCGCCGGGCCCGTCGAGCCGGACCTCCGGGCGCCGCGCCAGCCAGTCGATCAGCTGCCGGGTGTCCTTCACCTCGTAGTCGGGGGAGTTGAGGGCGATCTCGCCGGTCGAGCGCCCGAACCCGCGCGCCGACCAGGCCAGCACCGCGTACCCGGCGCGGGCCAGGCCGCGTGCCTCGCCCGCGACGTCCCGCTTGCTGCCGCCGAAGCCGTGCCCCAGCAGGACCGCCGGGCCCTTCGCCCGCCCGACCGGCTTGTAGAACGTCGTGTCGAGCGTGACGCGCTGGTCGTCCTTCGGCCCGTCGACGACGGTGACGCGCTGCTCGGTCTCCCGGACGCGGGCCTCCCCGTCGGCCGTCGCGCCCCACGCCGCGGCACCGCCCGCGATCACCACGGCGACCCCGGCCGCAGTCCAGCGCGCGGACCGTCCCGTCCTGCCCCACCGCGCCTTGAGCGCGCCCGCCCGCCTCATGCCAGAACCCTATGCGCGCCCCGCGACCGGCCGCTCCGCCCTGAAGCCGATCTCGGCTGCTCCCGCCGCGGTACGCGGGCCCGGCGCCGCTACGCCTCGCGACGGACGGACGGGGCGAGGGCGGCGGTGAACATCGCGGTGAGGCGGTCGGTGAGTTCGGCGGGGTCGGCGGCGCGCAGGTCGCCGAGGCCGAGCAGGCGCCGCACCGGCCCGCCGCCCATGATGATCGTGGACGCCAGCAGCGCCCGCGCCCGCGCGTCGGGCCCGTCCAGCTGCGCCACCATCGGCTCGACGATGACGTCCTCCAGGTAGCGGAGCAGGATCTCCTTGACCTCGGGGTGGCCGGCCGACCGGTCCAGCATCCGGGACATGGCGGTGACCGAGCGCTGGTCGACCTGCCGGACGAAGTGCTCGGCGAGGCGGCGCGGCAGCCCCTCGGGGTCGCCCGCGATGACGCCGCGGATCACCGACTCCCCGGCCAGCACCTCGCCGAACAGCGCCGCCTTCGAGCCGAAGTACCGGTTCACCAGCGCCATGTTCGCCTCGGCGCGTGCGGCGATCATCCGGACGGTGACGCCGTCGTAGCCGTGCTCGCCGAACAGGTCGCGGGCGGCGTCCAGGATGCGGCGCCGGGTGGCCTCCCGGTCGCGCTTGCGCCGCCGCGCGACCTCGCGGCGGGGCTCCTTCTCGACCTGCATCCCCAGCTCCCGGTCACCGGTAACGGTCCATCCCCATTATCCAATGAGTTGCAAGTAAACAACCGTCTACATAAGGTATATGCAGAACACAGGTATTTCATCCGAGTTGTGGGGGCAGGGTGGCTCAGGCGAGCGTGGCGTCGCACGGCCCGGCGGCGCCAGAGCAAGCGCGACCGCACTACACGCACCGTCAGATCCTGGAGATCCTCGCCGGTCTGATGATGGCGATGCTGACGTCGATGATCTCGACGTCGGTGGTCGCGACGGCGCTGCCGACGATCGTCGGCGACCTCGGCGGCCAGGACAAGCTCTCCTGGGTCGCGAGCGCCTCGCTGCTGACCATGACGGCGTCCACGCCGCTGTGGGGCAAGCTGTCGGACATCGCCGGGCGCAAGCTCATGTTCCAGACCGCCCTGATCATCTTCGTGGCGGCCTCGGTGGGCGCGGGCCTGTCGCAGGACATCGGCCAGCTCATCGCGGCCCGCGCGTTCCAGGGCCTCGGCGTCGGCGGCCTGTCCGCGCTCGCCCAGGTCATCCTCGGGGACGTCGTCGAGCCCCGGCAGCGCGGCCGCTACGCCGGGTTCATGGGCGCGGTCTTCGGCGTCTCGACCGTCGCCGGGCCGCTGCTCGGCGGGTTCATCGTGGACACCGACGGCCTGGGCTGGCGCTGGTGCTTCTACGTGTGCGTGCCGCTCGCGGTCGTCGCGTTCCTCGTCATCCAGAAGGTGCTCAAGCTGCCGAAGGTGCGCCGCGACACCCGCATCGACGTCTTCGGCGCGTTCACCATCACCGGCAGCGCCGCGCTGCTGATGCTGATGCTGTCCATGGGCGGGACGGAGTTCGCCTGGAACTCCCAGTGGACCTACATCCTGCTCGGCGCCGCCGCCGTGCTGCTCGTCCTCGCGATCGTCGCCGAGCGCGTCGCGCGCGACCCGATCCTGCCGCCGCGGCTGTTCCGCAACCCCACTTTCCTGCTGACCTCGTTCGTCTCCGTCTGCGTCGGCATGGCGATGTTCGGCGTGATGATCTACATGCCGCAGTACCTGCAGATCGTCAAGGGGATGAGCCCGACGGCGTCCGGCCTGATGACGCTGCCGCTGGTGGTCGGCATGCTCGTCACCTCCACCGGTTCCGGGCAGGTCGTCACCCGCACCGGCCGTTACAAGATCTTCCCGGTGTTCGGGCTGCTGTGCGTCGCCGGCGGGCTGTACCTGCTGTCGCTGCTGCACACCGACTCGCCCAAGGTGCTCGTCGGTACCGACCTCGCCGTCCTCGGCGTCGGGATGGGTCTCAGCCTGCAGATCCTCATCCTCGCCGCGCAGAACGCCGCGGCGCCCGCCGACCTCGCCTCCACGACGTCCGGTGTCTCGTTCTTCCGTAATCTCGGCGGTGCTATGGGCGTGGCCGCGTTCGGCGCTATCCTCACCAACCGGGTCGCGGACGAGATCACCAGTGGCTTCCGCGCCGCGGGCATCCCCATGCCGGGCGGCGGTGCGCACGGTCTCGGCTCCCCGGAGGAGATCAGCAAGCTTCCCCCGCCGGTCAGGGGCATCATCCAGGAGGCGTTCACGAACTCGCTGCAGACCGTCTTCCTCGTCGGCATCCCGGTGGCCCTGGTCGGGTTCCTCGCGGTGCTCGCGCTGAAGGAACTCCCCTTGCGCGGCTCGGCGCACCGCGGCAAGGGCGAGCCGGCGCCCGCCGTCCAGCAGGAGGCGCCCGCGGAGAGCGGCGTCGTCCACCCGCCGTCCCCGGCGGTGCGGACGGGTGCCGTCGGTGCGATCGGCGCCGGCAGGCACGCGCGCGGCCACGGCCCCCAGGACGACGGCCGCTTCGCCAAGACCGCCACGCCGCCGACCCCGCCCGAGGAGCCGGCGGCGCCCTCGGCCACTCTGGACCTGGCCTCCCAGGTGCACCTCCTGGCCCAGCAGAACGGGCTGCACGAGCCCGGCGGCGTTCCGGTGCGGGGCGTCGTCCGGACGCGCGAAGGCGAGCCCGTCGCCTCGGCCGCCCTCACTCTCATCGGCGTGGACGGCCACCAGCTCGCCCGCACCATCACCCGGGAGGACGGGCGGTACGCGCTGCCGACGCCCGGCCCCGGCAGCTACGTGCTGATCGCCGCGACCGGCGGGCACGAGCCGCAGGCCGCGACGCTCGTCGTCGGCGACCGGCCGGTCGAGTTCGAAGTGCTGCTGGCCGGCAGCGGCGGCCTCGTCGGAACGGTCCGCAGCGCCGACGGCACCCCCATCGTCAACGCGATGGTCGTCGTCACCGACGTGCGCGGCGACGTCGTCGGCACCGGACGCACCGACCCCGACGGCCGCTACGCGTTCAAGGACATCGTGACCGGCGCCTACACGCTCGCCGTCAGCGCCGCCGCGCACCGCCCGGTCGCGATGCCGGTGGAGGTCGCCGGGAGCGGGCAGACGGTGCTGGACGTGGACATGCCGCCCGGCGCCCGGATTCGCGGGACGGTCCGCAACGAGTCGGGCGAACCGGTCGGGGACGCGCGGGTCACGCTCGTCGACGCCGCCGGGAACGTCGTCGCGATGGTCATCACCGGACCGGACGGCGAGTACGCCTTCACCGACCTCACCGGCGGCCAGTACACGCTGATCGCGTCCGGATATCCTCCGGTCGCGACCGGTCTGTCGCTTTCCGGCGGCGGACTGGACGACCACGACCTGAAGCTCGGCTACCCGGACGAGTGACGGACGCGAGCGAGCCGGGCCGCCCGCGGGCGGCGGCCCCAGAACACGGAACCTGGAGTGCGGGTCGTTGATGGACGCGAACCGAGGTCTGCGCGGGACGGTGCGGACGAAGGACGGCTGGGCGGTGCGGCACGCCATCGTCACGGTCACGAACCTGGCGGGCGACCAGGTCGCGCGCGAGCAGACCGGGGAGGACGGCGTGCTCGCCGCCGGCCCGCTGCCCCCCGGCACCTACACGGTGATCGTGACGGCGATGGGCTTCCAGCCGGCCGCCTCAACGATGATCGTCTCCAGCGCGGGCACCGCCGACATCGGGAAGATCGTCCTCGGCCGGGCGGGCGGCACCGAGCTCCCGCCGGCCGGCGCCTGGACGATCGACCCGGCGCACTCCAACGTCGGCGCCGTCGCGCAGCACCTCGGCCTGTCGAGCGTCCGCGGCCGGTTCGGCGCCTTCGAGGGACGCATCGAGATCGCCGAGCCGGTCGAGGAGTCACGCGTCACGGCGCGCATCGAGGCGGCGTCCATCGACACCGGCAACAAGATGCGCGACGACCATCTGCGCTCTGCCGACTTCCTGAACGCCGACGTCCACCCGGTCGTCACCTACGAGGGCGAGGGGCTGACCGCCGCCGGGCCCGACCGCTGGACCGTCCACGGCCGCCTCACCCTCAACGGCGTCACCCAGCCGGTCGACCTCGACATGACCTACCTCGGCAGCGGCGGCGACCTGTGGGGCGGCCTCCGCGCCGCGTTCCGCGCGACCGCCGAACTCCGCCGCACCGACTTCGGCATCCGCTTCAACCAGATCGTCGAAGCGGGCGTAGCCCTGGTAGGCGAAAGCCTGAAGGTCGAACTGGAAATCCAGGCCGTCCAAGGCGAGGAGCTTCCCCAGGCGTGAGCGCCTGATTTCAGCCCCCGTGCCCCTTTAGTTGGCGGACCAGGGCGTTCGCTGAGGCGCGGTCGGGGGAGCCGGTCACGATGACCTTGCCGTCGGTGATGGCCATGTCGACGCGCGGCAGGGTGACCAGCCGCTCGCGGACGACGAAGGCCAGGTCGCGGCCGACCGTCGCGCGGGTCAGCTGGGCGAACGCCTGCCGGTCGCTCGGGCGGAGCGTCACCGCCACGTCGTACCCGCCGGGCTTCACGCGCGACTTCTGCACGCGCAGGTCGGCGACCTTGTGGATGGCGAGCCCCTGGGTGAGGCGGTAGCAGGTCACCCCGGTGGCGGTCTGCCCGGTGATGCCCTGCGTCCCGGCGGGGCACTGGCCCGGGACCGCCTGCGCGACCGGGTAGATGTGCAGCGGCGCGGTTAGCGTCACCGGCCGCGTCCGCATCGAGGACGCGATCAGCCCGCCGGTCACCGCGACGGCGGCGATCAGCAGGCCCAGCGTGAGCACCATGACCAGCATCGCCGACCGGTGCTGCTCGGCGGCCCCCGCGGGCGGGGCCTCCCGGTAGGTGCGGCCCCGCCGCCGCGCCGCCCGGCTCCGCTTCATCTCCGCGGCCTGCCGCTGCCGCTGCGCGGCCCGCGCACGCCGCCGCTCCGCCTCCGTGTCCAGCGGCCGGGAGGCCGCGGGCAGCACGGCCGTCGTGGCCTCGGCGCGCCGGTCCGCGTCGCGCAGGCTCTTCTGCCCCAGCGCCTCGGCGGGGTCGCGGCCCGGTTCGGGCGAGGCCTTCATGGGACGCGTGTCGCCGGACGGGGCGGGGACGGGACGCTGGGGCTGCGTCGGCTGCGCGGCGTCTTCGGGGATCAGCGGGGCCTGGCGCTTCACGTTCGAAGGCGAGGGTTCGGGGGACGGGGCGGGAGGCGCCGGGGTGGGCGCGGGATCCTCGTCCCGCGAACGACCCTTGTTACGGCGCGGTATGACCCGCATCGTCACCTCCCCGGTTCATGATCTCCTCAGTCTGTCAGGCGGGGGCGCCGCCGCGCATGGCGTCCCGTCCGGAAGACTCCCGCGGATCGCCGGCCGTCGGCACGTGAGAGACAGTGCCCCGTTCCCGGGGTTTCCAAGCGTGCGAAGGCCCGGCCCCGCGGTGGCGGGGCCGGGCCTCGGAAAGTGCTCTCCTACGTCGTCGCGATCAGTCGATGCGCCAGGTGTCGCCGCTGCCGAGCAGGGCCGCGAGGTCGCCCTCGCCCTGCGTCCGGACGGCCTCGTCGAGCTGGGCCCGCATCAACTCGTCGTAGGACGGGCGGTCGACGTCGCGGAAGATGCCGATCGGGGTGTGCTCGAACGCCGGCTGGTCCAGCCGCGACAGCGCGAACGCCTGCGACGGGTCCGGGTTGTGGGCGTCGTGCACGGCGATCTCGGACGGGTCCACGTCCGCGACGTTCACGACCTCGAACGACCCGGACGGGGTGCGGCGCAGCGCCTTGGCGCGGTCGGCCCCGAACACGATCGGCTCGCCGTGCTCCAGCCGGACGGTGACGTCGTCGCGCACCGCCGCGTCCTTCAGCGGGTCGAACGCGCCGTCGTTGAAGATGTTGCAGTTCTGGTAGATCTCGACGAGCGCGGTGCCGCGGTGCTGCGCGGCGGCCCGCAGCACCGACTGCAGGTGCTTGCGGTCGGAGTCGATGGTGCGGGCGACGAACGAGCCCTCCGCGCCGATCGCGAGCGACAGCGGGTTGAAGGGGGCGTCGAGCGAGCCCATCGGCGTCGACTTGGTGATCTTGCCGAGCTCCGAGGTGGGCGAGTACTGGCCCTTCGTCAGCCCGTAGATCCGGTTGTTGAACAGCAGGATCTTGAGGTTGACGTTGCGGCGCAGCGCGTGGATCAGGTGGTTGCCGCCGATGGACAGCGAGTCGCCGTCGCCGGTCACCACCCACACCGACAGGTCCGGACGGGACGTGGCGAGGCCCGTCGCGATCGCGGGCGCGCGGCCGTGGATCGAGTGGAACCCGTAGGTGTTCATGTAGTACGGGAACCGCGACGAGCAGCCGATGCCGGAGATGAACGTGATGTTCTCGCGGCGCAGCCCGAGCTCGGGAAGGAAGGACTGGACGGCCGCGAGGATCGCGTAGTCACCGCACCCGGGGCACCAGCGCACCTCCTGGTCGGTCTTGAAGTCCTTCATCGTCTGCTTCCCGTCCGCCTTCGGGACGAGGGAGAGCAGGCCGTTCCCGGTCGGCGCGCCGTTGCCGTTCCCGTTCGGGGAGCCGTTGCCGTTCGCTCCGTTGTCACTCACTGTCGATCACATCCTGGATGACGCCCTGGAGCTCCTCGGCCTTGAAGGGCAGGCCGCGGACCTGGTTGTAGCCGATCACGTCGATGAGCAGCCGGCCGCGCAGCAGCAGCGCGAGCTGGCCGAGGTTGATCTCAGGGACGATCACCTTGTCGTAGGAGCGCAGCACCTCGGGCAGGTTCGCGGGGAACGGGTTGAGGTGCCGCAGGTGCGCCTGCGCGATGTTCCGCCCGGACGCCCGGACGCGCCGGACGGCCGCGGAGATGGCCCCGTACGTCCCGCCCCAGCCCATCACCAGGACGCGGGCGTCGCCGGACGGGTCGTCCACGGCGAGCGGCGCGATGTCGTTCGCGATGCCGTCGATCTTGGCCTGGCGGAGCCGGACCATGCGGTCGTGGTTCCCGGGGTCGTAGGAGATGTTGCCGGTGACGTCCGCCTTCTCCAGGCCGCCGATCCGGTGCTCCAGCCCGGCCGTGCCCGGGACCGCCCACGGGCGGGCGAGGGTGGCCGGGTCGCGCTCGAACGGCTGGAACTCCTCCTGCGAGGGCTCGGCGAAGTTCGGCTCGATCTTCGGCAGGGACGCCACGTCCGGCAGCTTCCACGGCTCGGACCCGTTGGCGAGGTAGCCGTCCGACAGCAGGATGACCGGCGTGCGGTACTTCACCGCGATCCGCGCCGCCTCGATCGCCGCGTCGAAGCAGTCCGACGGGGACTGCGGCGCGACCACCGGGACGGGGGCCTCGCCGTTGCGGCCGTACATGGCCTGCAGCAGGTCGGCCTGCTCGGTCTTGGTCGGCAGGCCGGTGGACGGCCCGGCCCGCTGCACGTCGATGACCAGCAGCGGAAGCTCGGTGGCGACGCCGAGGCCGATCGTCTCGCTCTTCAGCGCGATGCCGGGCCCGGACGTCGTGGTGACGCCGAGCGACCCGCCGAACGAGGCGCCGAGCGCCGCGCCGACCGCGGCGATCTCGTCCTCGGCCTGGAAGGTCCGGACGCCGAACCGCTTGTGCTTGGAGATCTCGTGCAGGATGTCGGACGCCGGCGTGATCGGGTAGGAGCCGAGGAAGATCGGCAGCCCGCTCTGCACGCCCGCCGCGACCAGCCCGTACGCCAGCGCGAGGTTCCCGGTGATGTTGCGGTACAGCCCGGGCTCGTGCTCGGCCGGCTTGATCTCGTACTGCACCGAGAACGCCTCGGTGGTCTCGCCGTAGGACCAGCCCGCCTGGAAGGCCGCGATGTTGGCCTTCATGATCTCGGGCTTGCTGGCGAACTTGCGCTCCAGGAAGGCCAGCGTCCCCTCGGTGGGACGGTGGTACAGCCACGACAGGAGGCCGAGCGCGAACATGTTCTTCGCGCGCTCGGCGTCCTTCTTGGAGATGTCGAAGTCCTCCAGCGCCTTCACCGTCATCGAGGTCAGCGGCAGCGCGTGGACCCGGTACTCCGACAGCGAGTCGTCCTCGACGGGGCTGGTCGCGTAGCCGACCTTGGCGAGGTTGCGCTTGGTGAACTCGTCGGTGTTGACGATGAGGTCGGCGCCGTGCGGCAGGTCCCCGAGGTTCGCCTTGAGGGCGGCGGGGTTCATCGCCACCAGGACGTTGGGCGCGTCGCCGGGCGTCAGGATGTCGTGGTCAGCGAAGTGCAACTGGAAGCTGGACACGCCGGGGAGGGTCCCGGCGGGGGCGCGGATTTCGGCCGGGAAGTTCGGCAACGTCGAAAGGTCGTTGCCGAACGCCGCGGTCTCCTGGGTGAAGCGGTCGCCGGTCAGCTGCATGCCGTCGCCGGAGTCCCCGGCGAAGCGGATGATGACGCGGTCGAGCTGCTGGACCTGTTTGGTCACAGAGGAAGACCTCCTCGACGCGCAGCATCCGTCCTGGGGGAGGCACCCAGGATCGTGATGCTACTAAGGCTTACCTTCATGGTATGTCCGGGACGGGATGGATGAGCGGGGACAGGCCGCACACCGGGATGACCGCACAGGATGAAGACGTGCGCTCCCCGCGGGGTGCCGGTGGCCGCGCGTCTTGGAGGCGAGCGACGGCGGCGGAACGCTCCGCAGGTCCTATCGGGCGATACGACCTGGACGGGCCCCCGGGTTCATCCCGAACACAGGCAGCTGCGCTGGCGGCACAGGTCGACGTGCAGACGCCGGACCAGCAGCCGCGCGGGACTCGTCGAGGAGCATTCGCTCCCCAGAGGCGTGGAGTTCACGACCCGAAGTGTAGACAGCCGGAATCCCGTTCGACCGCACCGCCCCTGAAGGTGGGGTTCACGGTGTCCCTGGTGTCTGGGATGTGGCGACTTCTGGCCCCTCCGAGTGCTTGACGGACGGCTCCCCCGACACCGCCGGGCCCGGCGTGGCGGTGACGGCCTTCATGACCGCCTTGCGCTCCTTGTCGACGCGGGCGAGGAGTTTCGGCACGTCGGCGACGTCCAGCGCCTCGCCGACGACGCGCGCCTTCGCCTCGTACGGGTAGGAGCCGGGGTTGTCGAGGGCGGCGCGCATCCAGTGCCGCCACAGTTTGCTCGTCACGGTGCAACGCAGAACCAGCGAACGGTTGGCCGGGACCGGTCCCGACCCGGTGCAGGTCCCGAGCGGCTCGCCCTTCGACGAGATCGCCGCCCGCAGCGCCGCGCGCGCGCCGTCCGGCACCGTCGCGGGCTCGGTGAGCGTGGCGGGCATGCTCACCGTGCAGCCGCTGGTGTTCTGGTCGCAGTTGCTGAACGTCAGCGTCCCCGGCGTGAAGCGCAGGCCGGGATCGGACGCCCCGCCGAGCCTGGCCACGC
The DNA here is from genome assembly GCF_040492135.1 of Actinomadura sp. NPDC000600. NCBI lineage: Bacteria > Bacillati > Actinomycetota > Actinomycetes > Streptosporangiales > Thermomonosporaceae > Actinomadura > Actinomadura sp. NPDC000600. The sequence continues at coordinate 166,713 of NZ_JBEUPD010000010.1, read as the reverse complement.
GCGGGCGCAGCTCGGCGAACAGCGTGGCCGGGGCCGCGACGGGCGCGGCGGTGAAGCGCGGCCCCGCCTGCCCGCTCGGCCGCACCGCCAGTAGCCGGTAGGGGGCGGCCGCTGTGAGCACGTACTCCGCGTCGGACGTCTTCACCCTGAAGGCGCGGACGCCGTTCACGTCCTCCGTGGGCGGCTTCGCGGGAGCCTTGGCCAGCGCTTTCGCGATCGCCTTGGGCCCGAGGACGTCCGGGACGTCGAAGCCGGGCACCGACGCGGGCGCCTTGGACCAGCGCCCCGCGTAGTACTCCGGATGCGCGACGCCGCTCGCGTAGGTCTGCCAGAACGACGTCCCTGCCTTGAGGTAGGTGACGCCGCCGACCGCGACGACCTCCGCCGTCAGCACGCCCCCGGTGAGCGTGCCGGTCGCCGCCCCCGCGGGCGTCACGCGCAGGTGCGCCTGGACGGGCTGCCCGTTGACCGTCACGGTGCCGTCGTAGCGCAGGCCCGTCCCGGAGGTGAGGTCGCGGCCCGCCGCGATCGTCCACGCGGGAGGCGCGGCCGACACGGTCGGCTTCGGCTTCTTCTTCGCGGACTCCTCGCCTCCGGTGAGCGCCACGGCCGTCACCGCGCCGACGACGACCACGGCGGCCGCCGCCCCGGCGACGACCACCACTCGCCGCCCCCGAGGCTTGCGCTTCTGGCCAGGCCGGGGAGAGCCCGGCGGGACGGGGCCGCCCTGCGGGAACGCCGCGCCCGGAAAGCCCGAGTCAGGCGGGACGGGGCCGCCCGCACCGGGCGGCGGACCGAAGCCCGGACCGGAGGGCGCCGCGGGCGGGGAGGGGGACGCCGCGCCGGGCTGCATCACGGGGACCATGGGGACCACGCCGGGCGGGAGGGCGGAGTCCGCGCCGGGCGGGACGAGGGTGGGCGTGCCGTGCGGGTCGGTCGGGGTCGCGCCCGGGTCCGAACCGGAGGGAGCCGCGGGGGCCGGCGCCGCCTGTGGCCCCGTGCCCGGATCCGTGGTGGAGGCCGCGCCCGGCGGGGCCTGGCCGCCGGCGACGCGGACGTCTCCGGGGTGGGGCCCCTCCTGGACGGGGCCGCCCTGGTGGGGGCGGGCGTCCGGGCGGGGGGCGGCCGTCCCGGGACCGTCCGGGGACGGGGGTCGGGAAGAGGCCGTCGGTGACGGCTCGTCCTTGTCAACGCTCACTCGGGGCTCACTCTGCTCACTTCCGGGGCCCGGTTTCGGCCCGACCGTCAGACACAAAGCAAGGGGTAGGAGGCGTCCCCCGCTGGGCACCGACGGGCTCGGGAACGTTCCGGGGGATGGGGGCGGCCGCCGGGCCCTGGAGGGGCCGTCCACAAAGAGCATAAGGGTGCCCGGCGGCGCCTCCCCCCGGAAGAGGAGGGCGCCGCCGGGCACCCTTGCGGCCGCGGCTCAGCGCGCGATGCGCCTCACCTGCGGCGTCATTCGCTGTCGAGGCCGTTCTGCAGGGCGGACACCTCGGCCGAGGTGGCGCCGATCACCTTGTACTCGGCGTGCTTGAAGAAGGTGCCGCCGGTGGCCTTGGCCCAGCTCGTCCACGCGCTGCTGACGACCCGGCAGCTCGCCCACTGGGCGAGGGTGCTCGTGATCGTGATGCGGGTGGTGCAGTTGCCGAGGTCGCGGCCGGTCAGCGTGCCGGCCGTGAGCCGGAACCGGACGTCGATGGAGACGGGCTTCTCCGCGTCGTACGGCGGCCGGATCTTGGCCTCGACCGTGCAGCCCGAGTTGCCGTTGCAGCCGCCCTTCTTCCACTCGTCGACCGTGGGCCGGGCCGAGCCGTTGAAGGAGTCCTTCAGCTCGCCCATGCTCGTGCGCATGTCCGAGATGATGGACGAGGCGTCGCTGGAGTCCTTCGGGGTGACGTCGACCGCCACGCGCGGCGTGGTCGCCTCGTAGCGCAGCAGCTTCGCGTCGTCCTCGTCGGTGATGTAGAGGGTGGAGGAGAAGGTGCTGAACTTGAGGGCCTTCTTGCCCATCCACGTCGTCTCGATCGGCTTGACCCGCGACAGCCGGGCCGAGCGGATCTTGCTCGCCAGCGCCGTCGGGGACAGCTGCTCCTTGAAGTCGAGGTCGAGCTCGTCCGCGCTCAGGCGGCCCCACTGCTCACCCGAGGTGAGGTAGTACGGGTCGTCGGTGGAGGAGATCTGCCGCGTCCAGTACGACTTGTCGCCCTTCACGAACAGCTTGCCGTCGGCCGACAGCACGGTGACCTGGTCGCTGTTCCAGGTGACGGGCCCCATCGCGCGGCCGCCCTTGGTGACGTTCAGCTCGCCGCGCAGCGTCTCGCTGCCCCCGAACGTGCCCTTCAGCGCGACCGCGCGGGCGGAGTCCATGTCGGAGGCGGCCGCGGTCAGCTTCTCCTCGGGGGACTTGCCGCCGCCCTTGGCCACCACGAACACCACGATCGCGATGATCACCAGCAGGGCGACGCCGCCGCCGACGAGGCCGATCACCAGGCCGCCGCCACCGCCGCGCCTCGGCGGCGGCATCGGGGGGCCCATCGGGGCGCCGGGGGGCGGCGGGAAGAAGGGAGGCGGGGTTCCGGGACCACCGAAGCCGCCGGGCGGCGGAGCCCCGCCCGGGCCGCCAGGCCCGCCGGGACCGGGCCCGCCCGGGCCCGCTGGCGGCGGCGGAGGCGGCCAGGAGGCCCCGCCCGGGGATTCCCAGCCCGGGGGAGGAGGGGGGTTGCTCATCCGGTCACGTCCTTCCAGGTCAAACTGACCCATGCGAACCTAGTGTGCAGCAAGACCATGACATTGTGATCCCCCTGGTGTGGAGGTACGACGTCACATAGCTCGATGCTGCTCCGCGAGATACTGGCTGCTCCGCGAGATACTTGATGTGACGCACGCGAGGAGGATCTGGTGCATAACTATTTCGACACATATGTCGTCGTGGTCGTGCTGCTCCTCGTGGGCGCCGGGATCGTCGGGGGAGCGCTCGCGGCGAACCGGCTGCTGCGTCCCCATCGTCCCACGGTCGAGAAGCTGACCACGTACGAGTGCGGCGTCGATCCGGTCGGTGAGGGCTGGGCCCACTCCTACGTGCGCTATTACGTCTTCGGCTACCTGTACGTGGTGTTCGCGGTGGACGCGGTCTTCCTGTTCCCCTGGGCGACCGTCTTCTCGGACCCCGGCTACGGCGCGACGACGCTCGGCGAGATGTTCGTCTTCCTGGCGTTCCTCGCCACGGGGCTCGCATACGCGGGCAAGAAGGGCGTCCTGTCCTGGGTCTGACCGCCGGGCGCTGTAACAATGGCGGTGTGGGCACCATCGATCTACCCCCGCCGAGCGTCGGGCCGCTGTCGCGGCTCGCGCCCAAGCCGATCAGGTTCGTGCTCAACTGGGGCCGCCGCTACTCGCTCTGGGTGTTCAACTTCGGGCTGGCCTGCTGCGCCATCGAGTTCATCGCGACGTCGATGAGCCGGCACGACTTCATCCGGCTCGGCGTCATCCCGTTCGCCCCCGGCCCGCGGCAGGCCGACCTGATGGTCGTCTCCGGGACCGTCAGCGACAAGATGGCCCCGGCCGTGCGCCGCCTCTACGAGCAGATGCCCGAACCCAAGTACGTCATCTCCTTCGGCGCCTGCTCCAACTGCGGCGGCCCGTACTGGGACTCCTACTGCGTGACCAAGGGCGTCGACCAGATCATCCCCGTGGACGTCTACGTGCCCGGCTGCCCGCCCCGCCCGGAGGCGCTGCTGCACGGCATCGTCCACCTCCAGGAGAAGATCGCGGCCGAGTCGCTCGGCGACCGCTACGGCGGGGACGGCGCCGACCGCGAGCCCGTGGCCCCGCCGCCCGCGCCGCGCCCGCTCACGGCGACCGTCCTGCGCCGCCCGCTCCAGCCGCCGCCCCCGCCCGACCAGCACGAGACCTTCGAGCACTGGAACAGCGCACCGGAGGAGGGGGCGGAGGACGAGGCGGTGCAGCCGGAAGCGGTGGGGCACGAGGCCGCGGAGAACGAGACGCTGCCCGTCCCGCATCTGGGCGAGGTCGAACCTCCGGCCGAGCCGGAGCCGCAGGCGCCGGCCGCCCGGCCGACGGACACGACCCAGCCCGTCCGGCACCTCGACGATGCCGAGGCCCCGGGGAGGCCCGAGCCCCAGGCGCCGCCCGTCGAACCGACCGACGTCACCCAGCCGGTCGGACATCTCGGCGATGCGGAGCCGCCCGCGGAACCCGAGCCGGAGGCCGTCGGGCCGGCCGACGTCACGCAGCCCGTCCGGAACCTGGGCGAGACCGAGACCGAGCCCGAGCCCGAGACGCCGCCCGTCCTGCCGACGGACACGACGCAGCCCGTCCACATGCCCGAGGACGAGCACGCCACCGCGCCCGAGGGCGGGGGCGTGAACCCGGAGCACGATCCTTCGATCATCCCCGGCCTGGTCGACGACGAGCACGACGACCAGATCGGACGTGACCGATGAGCTCCGAATCCCTCGCGGCGGAACTCATGGACGCCTGGACGGCCCGCTTCGGCGACGAGATCACCAGCGAGGAGACGCACGGCGGCCTGGCCGTCGGGGTGCCGCCCGAGCACTGGATCGACGCGCTCACATTCGCGCGCGACGAGCTGTCCTGCGGGTTCTTCGACTGGCTGACCGGCGTGGACGAGATGGAGGACGGCTTCGCGGTCGTCGTCCACGTCTACTCGCTGGAGCGCCGCCACCATCTGCTGATCCGCACGCGCGTCTCCAAGCGCGCGCCCGTGCTGGCGACCGCGACGGGCGTCTACCGGGGCGCCGCGTGGCACGAGCGGGAGACGTCGGAGATGTTCGGCATCCTCTTCGAGGGCCACCCGAACCTCGTCCCGCTGCTGCTGCCGGAGGGCTTCGAGGGCCATCCGCTCCGCAAGGACTTCGTGCTCGCCGCCCGCGTCGCCAAGCCGTGGCCGGGTGCGAAGGAACCGGGCGAGTCGGGGCACGGCGCGCCGAGCCGCCGCCGCGTCCGCCCGCCCGGCGTCCCGGAGGGCTGGGGTCCGAATGCTTGAGGTCGTGGTCAAGCTGGTGCTGGTCGCGGGCGCGTTCGCGGTGCTCCCGCTGCTGGTGGGGCAGGCCGAGCACAAGGTGATGGCGCACATGCAGGGCCGCCTCGGCCCGATGTACGCGGGCGGCTTCCACGGCTGGGCGCAGCTCGTCGCCGACGGGGTCAAGTTCGCGCAGAAGGAGGACGTGGTCCCGCGCGACGCCGACCGGTGGGTGTTCAAGCTGGCGCCGGGCGTCGCGATCGTGCCGTACCTGCTCGTGCTGCTCGTGGTCCCGGTCGGGCCGGGCGGGCAGGTCGCGCTCGACCTCGGTCCCGGGGTGTTCTTCGCCCTCGCCGTGATGGGCGTCGGCGTGATCGGCGCGATCATGGCGGGCTGGGCGAGCGCGAACAAGTACTCGCTGCTCGGCGGGATGCGGGTCGCCGCGCAGCTGATGTCCTACGAGCTGCCGATGGTGTTCGCGGCGTCGTCGGTGGCGATGGTGGCGGGGACGCTGTCGCTGCAGGGCGTCGTGGAGGAGTGGCGCTGGTGGTGGCTGCCGTGGCAGGCGGTCGGCGGCGTGGTGTTCTTCGTCGCGGGCCTGGCGGAGCTGCGGCGGCCGCCGTTCGACATGCCGGTGGCCGACTCGGAGATCATCTTCGGCCCGTACACGGAGTACGGCGGGCTGCGGTTCGCGCTGTTCATCCTGGCCGAGTACGCCGGGATCGTCGTGCTGTGCGCGCTGACGACCGTGCTGTTCCTCGGCGGCTGGAAGGGCCCGTTCCTGAACACCGAGCTGGGCTGGCTCTGGACGCTGCTGAAGGCCGGCGTGCTGGCGTTCTGCGTGATCTGGCTGCGGGTCAGCTACCCGCGCATGCGCGAGGACCAGTTGCAGAAGCTCGCTTGGGCGTGGCTCGTCCCGCTGTCGCTCGCCCAGCTCGCGCTGACCGGCGTCCTCAAGGTCGCCCTCTGAGCGCCGTCGGCCCCGGTGGCCCTGGCAGCCCTCGCAGCCTCGTCGGCCCCGGCGTCACCTGAGGAAGATCGTGAAGTCGGCCATCAGCGGGAGGACGTCCGGCGGGACGTCGGCGTCGACGGCCATCTCCTCGGCCGAGACGAACCCGCCCGTCTGCTCGCGGCGGCGGACGATCCGGTCTGCGATCTCCGGGGTCGCGCCGGGCAGCGCCTCGATGATCTCGCGGGACGCGTGGTTGACGTCCACGAGGCCGCCGTCGTCGTAGGTGCGCGGCATGTCCGGGCGGCCGATGCGCAGCTCGCGGGCGAGCGCCGGGTCCTCGGCGGCGAGTGCGCGGGCCTCCTCCCGCAGCGACCGGCGGTACTTGGCGACCTCGACCGCGTGCTCGTTGAGCCGGTGGCGGGGGACCTCCCGGGGGAAGACGGACGTCCGGAGGGCGATCGCGTGCCCCGTACCGGCGATCCACAGCAGGATCGCCGCGAACACGCCGAGTGCGGTGAGGAACAGCTGGCCGGACTGGAGCATCATCAGTACGGCGGCCGACCCGGCGCCGTACCCGGCGGCGGTGACCGCGAGCCCCGGCGACCGACGCCGGACGGCCGCGTACAGGAACGAGACCGGCGTCCCGTAGCCGAGAGTGAGGAAGGGCACGCAGGCCCAAACGAAACCTCGGGCCGTCTCCGGGGTCGGTGCCGGAATTGGCGGCGGATAGGGCGGCTGCGGAGGCACCGGCGGCCCGGGGTACGGGGGACTCCAGCCGGGTGGGGTGCGCGGCTTCTGCCGAGGCCGCGGCGGGTGCCGGTGCGCGGGACGGGCGCGGTCGGACGCCGGACCGGGGCGGTGACCGGGCTCCGGGTCGTGCGGGCGGTCCGCGTGATGACTCACATGCCCTCCCCGGCCGCAAACCAGCTCATCAGCACACGACCTATACCTCGTTGGACGAACGCGGAACCCGCCGCGTTCCCCCCGCGCCGATCGTGCGCAATCATGGGGCGCGTGGGACGGCTACCAGGAGGCGGGCTGGCCAAGGGGCTGGCGGTCACGTTGCGGACGATGACGCGGCGGTCCATAACGCGCCAGTACCCCGAAGTGCAACCGGACCTGCCGCCGCGCAGCAGGGGCGTCATCGCGCTGTTCGAGGAGAACTGCACGGTGTGCATGCTCTGCGCCCGCGAGTGCCCCGACTGGTGCATCTACATCGATTCGCACAAGGAGACGCTCCCGGCCGAGGGCGGCGGGCGTCCCCGGACGCGCAACGTCCTCGACCGGTTCGCGATCGACTTCGCGCTGTGCATGTACTGCGGCATCTGCATCGAGGTGTGCCCGTTCGACGCGCTGTTCTGGTCGCCGGAGTTCGAGTACGCCGAGTACGACATCGCCGAGCTGACCCACGAGAAGGAGCGCCTGCGGGAGTGGATGTGGACCGTCCCGCCGCCGCAGGCCCACGACCCGGCCGCCGAGCCGCCGAAGGAAGTGGCCGCGGCGGAGAAGGCCGCCGCGCGGGCCGCCCGCCGGCCCCCGCCCGGGGCGCGCGCATGAGCGGCCAGGAGATCGTGTTCGCGCTGCTCGGCGTGGTGGCGGTCGGGTCCGCGGTCCTCGTGGTGACGACGCGGCAACTCGTTCACGCGGCGCTGTGGCTGGTGGTGTCGTTCGGCGCGCTCGCCGGCGGCTACCTCGTCCTCACCGCGGAGTTCGTCGCCTGGGTGCAGGTCCTCATCTACGTCGGCGCCATCGTGGTGCTGCTGCTGTTCGGGATCATGCTGACGCGCGCGCCGATCGGGGAGTCCGCCGACCTCGACTCCGGGAACCGGTGGGCCGCGCTGGCCGTCGCCGCCGGCACCGCCGCCGTCCTGGTCGCGGTGATGGTCATGGGGTTCGGCGACGCGCGGATGCCGCTGCGCGCGGGCGGCGGATCGGCGGACGAGCTCGGCGGCGCGGTGTTCCGGACGTGGGTGCTGCCGTTCGAGGTCCTGTCGGTGCTGCTGCTGGCCTCACTGGTCGGCGCGATCGTCCTCTCGCGGTCGGACATCCGGGCCCGTCCCGCCGCCGGCGGGAAGCCCCGCGCGAAGCGGAAGGCGAAGCCCGGCGCGGAATCCGGGGCGGAATCCGGCGCGAAGCCCGGTGCGGAGCCCGCGGCGACGCCGGACGGGAAGGGCGGCGCCTGATGCATCTCGCCTACCCGACGGTCGTCGCCGCCCTGCTGTTCTCCGTCGGCGTGTACGGGGTGCTGGCGCGCCGCAACGCGATCCTCGTCCTGATGTCGGTCGAGCTGATGCTGAACGCGGTGAACCTCAACCTCGTCACGTTCGACGTCTGGTACCGCGACCGCCTGCACGGCGGCCAGGTCCTCACGCTGTTCACCATCGTGATCGCCGCGGCCGAGGTCGGGCTCGGCCTCGCGATCGTGCTGCTGGTGTTCCGCAACCGCCAGATGATCGACGTAGACCGGCTGCGCACCCTCTCCGAGAACCCCGAGGAGCCCGCGGATTCCGCGAGCCCTGCGCCGGCCCGACGCGGAGCCGCCGGAGGCGCGGTCGCCGGACGAGGGGACGAACCCGGACCGCAACCCGAGCGCGAGGAGGCGTCGCCGTGATCTGGCTCGCGTCGCTCGTCGCGCTGCTGCCCTTCCTCGCCGCCTTCGCCGGGATGCTGTTCGGCCCGTCCCTGACCCGGGTGCTGCGCGGCACCCCCGCGGGCTCGCCGCTGCGCAACGGCCCGGCGCTGATCGCCTGCGCGCCGGTCGCGGTGTCGCTCGTCCTGTCGGCGATCGTCGCGTTCGTCGTCTGGCGGGACCCGGGCGAGCGCACCGGCGCGCTCGCGCTGGTCGACACCGGCTCGGTGCCGATCAGCGTCGGGCTCCAGGTGGACGGCCTCGCCGCGGTCGTCGGGCTCATGGTCTGCTGCGTGGCGCTGGCCGTCCAGGTGTACTCGGTCGCGTACATGTCGGGGGACCGGCGGTACTCGTCCTACGCCGCGTTCATCTCGCTGTTCACGTCCGCGATGCTGCTGGTCGTCTACTCCGGCGACCTCCTCGTCCTGTACGTCGGCTGGGAGGTCATGGGCATCTGCTCGTACTTCCTGATCGGCCACCACTGGGAGGACCGGGCCAACTCGCGGGCGGCGGTCAAGGCGTTCCTCGTCACGCGGCTCGGCGACGTCGGCTTCCTCATCGGCGTGATCGTCCTCGGCGTGGGCGCCGGGACGTTCCAGATCGACCGGATCGTCCGGACGGCGGGCGAACTCCCGCAGACGACGGCGACGGCGGCCGCGCTGCTGCTGCTCGCCGGGGTCGCGGGCAAGAGCGCCCAGTTCCCGCTGCACACCTGGCTCCCCGACGCGATGGCGGGCCCCACGCCGATCAGCGCCCTCATCCATGCGGCGACGATGGTCGCGGCCGGGATCTACGTCGTGGCGCGCCTGTACGGGGTGTTCCTCGTGGCCCCGTCCGCGCTCGCCGTGCTGGGCGTCATCGCCGTGGTCTCCATGGTCGGCTCGGCGTGCGCGGCCCTCGCGCAGGACGACCTGAAGCGCGTCCTGGCGTACTCGACCATCAGCCAACTCGCCGTCATGGCCGCCGGGCTCGCGGTGGGCGCGCGGTCGGCGGCGGTCTTCCACCTGCTGACGCACGCGGCGTTCAAGGCGCTGCTGTTCCTCGCCGCCGGCTGCGTGATCGTGACCGCCGGGTCGAACCTGCTCGCCCAGTACGGCGGGCTCCGGCGCGGCATGCCCCTCACGTTCTGGTCGATGACCGTGGGTTTCGCCGCCCTCGCGGGCGTCCCGCCGTTCAGCGGATGGTTCAGCAAGGACGCCGTCATCGAGGCCGCCCAGCACGCGGCCCTGCACGGCGGCGAGATCGAGACGGCCGGCTGGTTCTCCTACGCGCCCCTCTCACAGGCCCCTGGCGCAGGGCCCAACTCGATCAGTGTGTCGGGCGGGATCGCGTGGCTGGTCTACCTGGGGTTGCTCGTCACGGTCGTCCTGACGGCCGCCTATGCGATGCGCGCGTGGTTGATGACGTTCTTCGGTGAACGTCGCGGACCGTACGAGGTGCGCGACCCGTCGCGCTTCATGTCGTGGACCGTGGCGGCGCTGGCCGTCCCCGCCGCGATTCTCGGGTTCTTCGGGCTCGGGGCGTCGGAGCTGCGTCCCCAGTTCGGGGCCTCGGTGCTCAGCATCCTGCTCCTCGCCGCCGGCGCCGGAGGCGCGTTCCTCGTGTGGAACCGCGACCCGGCTCTGGACCCCGCGCGGGCGCTCGGCCCGGTCCGCACCGTCTTCGCGCGGGCCTTCTTCGTGGACGAGCTCTACACGGCGGTCATCGTCCGGCCCGTCCAGACGCTGGCGCGGCACGTCGTCATCTTCGACCAGAGACGCGTGGACGGGGCCGTCGTCGGCACCGGAAGGGCCACGAGCAGGCTCGGCGGCCTGGTCAGGTTCGTCCAGAACGGAAACCCCCAGACCTACCTCACCGGCCTGCTCGCCGGTGTCGCCGTCATCGCGGCCGCGGTGGTGATCTTCCAGTGATCTTCGTGCTGATGATGGCGATCCCGCTGCTCGGGGCGCTCGCCATGCTCGTCCCGGCGGACCGCTTCCTGCGCACCGGATTCGCCGTCCGCGCGTTCGGGACGGCCGTGTCCGCCGCGACCCTCCTCGTCGCGGTGTCGGCGGCGACGGCGTTCGACTTCGGCGACACGTCCCGCATGCAGCTGGAGGTCGACCGGCCGTGGGCGCCCGCCATCGGCCTGCGGTTCCACCTCGGCGTGGACGGGATCTCCCTGCCGCTCGTCGTGCTGACCGCCCTGCTGACGTTCCTGTGCTTCCTCTACACGCTGCGGCACCCGCCGGAAGGCGGCCGGATCCGGCTGCTGACCGCGCTGCTGCTCGTCCTGGAGGTCGGGATGCTCGGCACGTTCGTCGCGCTCGACCTCGTGCTGTTCTTCGTCTTCTTCGAGACCGTCCTCGTCCCCATGTACGTGGTGATCATGCTGTGGGGCGGGACGGGACGCCGCGCCGCCGCCACCAAGTTCATCCTCTACACGCTGCTCGGCTCCGGGCTCCTGCTCGCCGGGATGCTGCTCGTCGGCGCCGAGGCCGGCACGCTCGACATGACCGACCTGGCCGCCCGGCACGGGTCCGGCCTGTCGCACGGCCTCCAGGTCACCGCGTTCGCCCTGATGGGGATCGGGTTCGCGGTCAAGGCGCCGATGTGGCCGCTGCACACCTGGCTGCCGGACGCGCACACCGAGGCCCCGACGGTCGGGTCCGTCCTGCTGGCCGGCGTGCTGCTGAAGATGGGCACCTACGGCCTGGTCCGCGTCGCGCTGCCGCTCGCCCCGGACGGCGCGCAGGTCTGGGCGCCGTGGCTCGGTCTCCTCGCCGTCATCGGGATCGTCTACGGCGCCCTCGCCTGCCTCGCCCAGCGCGACCTCAAACGGATGATCGCCTACTCGTCCGTCGGGCACATGGGGTTCGTCCTGCTCGGCATCGCGACCCTCACCCCCGTCGGCGTCAACGCCGCCCTGTTCGGCAACATCGCGCACGGCCTCATCACCGGCCTGCTGTTCTTCCTCGCGGGCTCGGTCAAGGAGCGCTGGGGCACCGGCGACATGAACGCCATCGGCGGCGGCATGCTCAGCACGTCCCCGCGGCTGGCCTCGATCCTGACCTTCGCGTCCGTCGCGTCCCTCGGGCTGCCCGGGCTGGCCGGGTTCTGGGGCGAGGTGCTCGCGCTGATCGGCGCGTACCGCCCGCACGCATCCCTGCCCCGCGAGACGTTCGTGACGTTCATGGCCGTCGCCGCGCTCGGCACGGTCCTGACCGCCGCCTACTTCCTGCGGATGCTCGCCAAGCTCACCCACGGGCCGTCCGACGGCGTCGCCGTGCCGCGCGGTCCGGTCGCGCCGGTCTCCCTCCAGGAGTACGCCGCCTGGGTGCCGCTGATCGCGCTGACGCTGCTGGTCGGCCTCTGGCCGAAGACCCTGCTGGACGTGACCACGGGTCCGGTCCGCGCGCTGTTCGGAGGCGGCTGATGATCCAGAGCATCGACTACGCGGCGATCGCGCCGCCGCTGGTCCTCGCCGTCGCCGCGATCGGGCTGCTGCTCGCCGACGCCTTCGACGCGCCCCGCCGCGTCCTGACCCTGCTGTCCGGCGGGTCCCTCGCCGCAGCGCTGGCCGCCGTGGTCGCGCTGGCCGCCGGGGACCGCCGCGCCACCTTCTGCCTGCCGGACGGCCTGCGCTCCGGCGGCCCCGCCTCCTGCTCCTACGTCGCGGACGACTTCACCCTGCTCTTCCAGGGGATCATCCTCGGCGCCGCCGCGATCGTCGTGCTGCTGTCCCTCCAGGAGATCACCGACTCGAAGATCCCGGTCGGGGAGTACCACTTCCTCCTCCTCTCGGCCGTCATAGGAGCCCTCTCCCTGGTCGCCGCCCGCGACCTCGTCCTCCTGCTCGTCGCGCTGGAGACCCTCTCCCTCCCGGTGTTCGCGCTGGCCGCGCTGCGCCGCTACGACGGGACGGCGTCCGAGGCCGCGCTCAAGCTCTTCCTCGTCTCCGTCGTCTCCACCGCGGTCATGCTGTTCGGGATCAGCCTCGTGTACGGCGCGACCGGCGCCATGCACCTGGACCGGATCGCCCCCGCCCTGTCCCGGCTGCCCGCCGACCTCGACCCCGTCGCCGGGCTCGGCTCGGTGCTCGTCCTCGCCGGGTTCGCGTTCAAGGTCGCCGCCGTCCCGTTCCACTTCTGGGCCCCGGACGTCTACCAGGGCTCCCCGCTGCCCGTCGCCGCCTTCCTCGCCGTGGTGTCCAAGGCCGCCGGGTTCGCCGGGCTCGCGATCGTCCTCGCCCTGGGCCTGCCCGCCTACGGCCACGTGTGGGGGCCCGTCATCGCCGTCCTCGCAGCGCTCACCATGACGCTCGGGAACCTCGCCGCGCTCCGCCAGCGGACCGCGATCCGCCTGCTCGCCTGGTCGTCCGTCGCCCAGTCCGGCTACATGCTCGCCCCGCTCGCGGTCGGCTCGCACCGCCTCCCCGAGGCCGTCGCCGCCACCACCGCCTACGTCGCCCTCTACGCCGTCATGAACATCGGCGCGTTCGCCGTCGTGATCGGCTTCTCCCGCCGCGGCACCGCCACCGGACGCCGGGACACCCTCGACGACTACCGCGGCCTCGCCCGCCGCAGCCCCGCCGTCGCCACCGCCCTCGCCTTCTTCCTCATCTGCCTCGCCGGCCTGCCCCCCGGCGTCATGGGGCTGTTCGCGAAGGTCGTGGTGTTCCGCGCCACCCTCGCCGGCGGCGTCACCTGGCTCGCCGTCGTCATGGCGATCAACACGGTGATCGGGCTGTACTACTACCTCGCCTGGGCGGTCCGCCTGTTCACCCCGTCCGCCACCGGCGAGGACTACGACGCCGCCCCCGGCCCCGCCGTCCGCGTCGCGATCACCGCCGCGGCGGCCGGCGCCGTCGTGCTGTCGGTCGCGCCGCAGATCGTCCTGCAGACGGTCGGACAGGCCACGTAACCCGTCCACGTTTGGGAACGTTCGCCCTGGTCAAACCGTTGATGTTCATGGCAGGACCGACGGGGAGGCGACGCAGGTGCGGTTCAACGGCGTCAAGACGGCAGCACTGATCGCCGCACTGTCGGCGTTGATGCTGGTCGCCGGCTGGACGTTCGGCGGCAGCACCGGCCTGGCGATCGCGCTGGTCATAGCCCTCGGAACCAACGGCGTCGCGTACTTCTTCAGCGACCGCATCGCGCTGCGCTCGATGCTGGCCCACCCGGTCGGCGAGGTCGAGGCGCCGATGCTCTACCGGCTCGTCCGGGAGCTGTCGACCTCCGCCCGCCAGCCCATGCCGCGCCTGTACGTCTCGGAGACCCGCCAGCCCAACGCCTTCGCCACCGGCCGCAACCCGCGCAACGCCGCCGTCTGCTGCACCCGCGGCATCCTCCAGATGCTGGACGAGCGGGAACTGCGCGCCGTCCTCGGACACGAGCTGTCCCACGTCTACAACCGGGACATCCTCATCTCCTCCGTGGCCGCCGCCATCGCCACGGTCATCACGTACCTGTCCCACCTGGCGATCTTCCTGCCGATCGGGCGCTCCGAGGACGACGACGGCCCCGGCATCCTGGGCGCGCTCCTGATGCTCGTCCTCGGCCCGGTCGCCGCCGCCGTCGTCCAGATGGCGATCAGCCGCACCCGCGAGTACTCCGCCGACGCCGCCGGCGCCCGCCTCACCGGCGACCCGCTGGCCCTCGCCTCGGCCCTCCGCAAGATCGACGCGGGCACCCGCGCCCTGCCGCTCCCGCAGGACCCCGAGCTCGCCACCACCAGCTCCCTGATGATCGCCAACCCCTTCCAGGGCGCCGGCATCGGCAAGCTCTTCTCCACCCACCCCCCGACCGCCGACCGCATCGCCCGCCTGGAACGCATGGCCGGCCGCCGCTGATTCGACCGAACCACTCGGGACGCGGCCGCGTCATAAGACACAAGAGCGCGCCGGCCACTTCTGCGGGGGATGGGGCCGGCGCGCTCCCCTTCGTCCTACCGGTAGTTCACGAACTGCAGGGCGACATCCAGTTCCTTGCCCTTCAACAGGGAGATGACCTGCTGGAGGTCGTCCCTCTTCTTCGAGGTGACCCGCAGCTCGTCCCCCTGGACCTGGGCCTTCACGCCCTTCGGCCCCTCTTCCCGGATGATCTTCCCGATCTTCTTGGCGTCCTCCTGGGCGATGCCCTCCTTCAGCCCCACGCCCAGCTTGTACACCTTGCCGGACAGCTTCGGCTCACCCGGATCGATCGCCTTCAGCGAGATCCCCCGCTTGACGAGCTTGTCCTTCAGCACGTCCAACACGGCGTTCGCCCGCTCCTCGGTGTTCGCCTGGATCTCGATCGTCTCCCCGGACCACTTGATCCCCGCGTCCACGTTCCGGAAGTCGAACCGGTTCGCCACCTCCTTGGCGGCCTGGTTCAACGCGTTGTCGACCTCCTGCCGGTCGAGCTTCGACACGATGTCAAACGACGAGTCGGCCATCGCCCACACATCCCCTCAGCAGCATCATTGATCCACAGAGCGTATCGACTCCCCACCCCCGCACGCCCCGCCTCGATGTCACACCCACCCCGATGGTCCGCTATCCTTTCCAGCGAAACACCACGGCGGGTTGCCCGAGTGGCCAATGGGAGCGGACTGTAAATCCGTCGGCTTAGCCTACGCAGGTTCGAACCCTGCACCCGCCACACCTCACAGAACAGCCCCTGACCAGGCGTAACCCGGTCGGGGGCTGTTCTCGTAGTGTCTGGCTGTCTCTGATCGTTAACGGCCTTCTACGGGTGGCTGTGCCGAATACGTGCCGAAGTTCTAAGGGCTCTTTGGCCTGGTCGCCTCACTGATTCGACGCATGGCGTCCTCCTGCTGCCCGGCCCCTCGGCCACCTGAGCCGGAGGCACACGAGCGCCCAGCCATGTCGAGTCGGCCGCATGCCCCAGGGCGTACGGAGTCTCAGCGAGCGGCGAGCCAGCCTGACATCGCCAAGCGCAGCGGCTCTTTGCCTTGAGCTAGACCTAAGGCACGCCCGGCCAGTGAGGTGAACTGCCTGGTCCGGCGTCGGCGAGCGCTCGCCAGTGGCATCCCTGTCCGGCTCAACGCCAGTTGATTTCCGCTCGACATCGCCGATGGAACGGTCCTGGAGGAGGACGGCCCGGTGATCGTCGGCGGCGTCAAGAGTGCGCTTGCCGAACTCGGCTATGCGCAGACCAGGGCGCGTGAGCAGATCATCCCGAGCCGTCTGCCGACCGAGGCCGAGGCGCGCGCGCTGGAGATCAGCCCTGAGCGCACGGTTGTTGAGATCACGCATGTCGGCCTGACGGCCGAGGGCCGCGCGGTCGAGGTGACGGTCTCGGTTGCGCCCGCCCACTACGTGACGGCTCAGTACGAGTTCCCGCTTGCCTGACAACCGGAGAGACGACACCTGATGATCACGCGCCTAGTCCAAGACCACGCCCAGGCCCTTGCCGGCAAGGGCGAGCTACCCGCGTTCGTCTACGACCTCGCCGCACTGCGTGAGCACGCGGCCGAGGTCAAGGCCGCGCTCTCGGCGCCCGGTGCGCCGGAGATCTTCTACGCCGCAAAGGCCAACCCGGACGCCCCGATCCTGCAAGCTCTCGCCCCGTACGTCGATGGCATCGAGGTCGCGTCCGGCGGCGAGCTGGCGCACGTCCGCGAGGCACTGCCGGACGCGCGGTTGGCATTCGGCGGCCCCGGCAAGACCAACGACGAACTACGGCTTGCCCTCGACCTCGGGGTCGAGCGCATCCACGTCGAAAGCCCCTACGAGCTGTCCCGTCTGGCCGAGATCGCCGCCACGTCCGGCCGTGAGGTCGATGTCCTGCTACGGGTCAACCTTGCCAGCGACCGCAGCGGCGTCGCGCTCGCCATGAGCGGTCCGTTCGGCATGGACCCCGACCTCATCGAGTCGTGCACCAACATCCTGAACAACTCTCCGCAGGTGCGCCTCCGCGGCATTCACGCGCACCTGGCGTCCGGCCTGGACGCCACCGTCATGGTCGCCCAGTCCACCGGGATCCTCACGTGGGGCCGCGCGTGGCTCGACAGGATCGGCCACACCGGACCGCGTGAGTTCAACCTCGGCGGCGGCATGGCCGTCGACTACTCCACACCCGAGACCCGATTCGACTGGAAACAGTACGGCGCCGACGTCGCCGCACTCGCCGAGCCAGGCGAAACGCTGCGCATCGAACCGGGCCGCTCCATCAGCATCTACGCCGGGTGGTACCTCACCGAGGTACTGGACGTGAAGAAGGCACACGGCCAGTGGTACGCCGTCCTACGCGGCGGCACCATGCACATCCGCACACCCGTCACCAAGCAACACAACCACCCGTTCGACGTCCTCACCCGCAACGGCGACGGCCCCGCGGTCACCGGCGAGCCCGTAACCCTCGTCGGCCAGCTCTGCACACCAAAGGACGTCTTCGCCCGCGAGGTCCTCACAGACCGCATCGCAGTGGGCGACCTAGTCGCCTTCTCCATGTCCGGCGCCTACGCCTGGAACATCTCCCACCACGACTTCCTCATGCACCCCAAGCCAGCCTTCCGCTACCCTGATTCTTAGCGTGCACTTCCTTCGAAGGGTCTCAGTTTTCTGTAGCTGAGACCCTTCTTCGGTTGGTGCGCCATTTGGCAAATTCTATTGATCACGCGTCAGTTGGTACTGAGACTCAACGCGCGCAACCTTCCAGCCAAATGGAATTATATGCTCAGCAACATCACCTAGCCCAACTCTTGCATATTCAAATTGAGAGGCGGTGAAAAAGTTAACCCTTCCAAATTTGATCAATCCGAAAAACTTTGCAGACTTGAAGTTGGCCAAACCTTGAAATTGAGATCCGTCGAATCCTGCGCGCCCACGAAAAGTCGCTCGAGGAAACCAAGCTTCGCTCGCGAAGGTGCATTGTGTAAAGGTGGCGCTTACCTCAAAGGTTGTTTTAGAGAACGATGCTCTACCTGCAAAAATAGCATCTCCAAAAGCTGCTCTCCCGTCAAATCTGGACCAACTAAAGCGTACAGAATTATCGAAGGATGCGTTGACGAACTCGGCACGGCCGCCGAAACTGACGGACGTGAAAAGAGTTGTCTCTGTAAATAGACTGTGGCCAAAGTCAACGTTGTCCAGCATGGTGGCCCCATGAAAGGAAGTCTCTCTCTCAAAGGATGCAGACCGCCAACTAGCTTTCGCGGCGAAGATTGTTTCGGCAAAATTGGCGATACCTTTAAATTTAACTTTATGGAAATGAGCTGCTCCATCAAAAGAGCTCGATTCAAAGTGGGCGCTACGAGCGAAGAATGAGGATTTGAAGTTTGCTACCTTCTCGAATGCTGTTGAGGCAAAGTTCGCTCGACCGTTGAATGTCGCTTCTCGAAGAGAGACATTCCCTTTAAATGTCGCATTTGCGAAATTCGCAGAACCTTCGAAAATGCTATTTGGGCATGTAAGATTGCCCTGGAATTCGGCATGTCTAAAGTTTGTGACACCTTGGAACTCTGTGCCAAAAAACTGAGTGTCTCCCAAGAATCTTGCTTCCGAAAAATTGGCCCCTTTTAGCCTTCCATGATTGATCTGAAAGTTAATCAGATGAGCGCCATAAAGATTCAATGACATCTCGGACCAGAAGCCAGAGCTATTTGGGTTGAGATGGTGACTGAGAATCTTTTGAGCTGTTCGTCGGACTTCTCGCTCCTGTTCATAGGCATCTTCATGAGATGACCCAGGAGTCCGGGAAAGCGGTCGCAGTGAGGGCATGCGCAGGTAAGCGCAAATCAAGTTTACGATAGTCTGACGATGCTCAGAGTGATCCTGTGCAAGCCGTTCAAGCGAGTAAAGACCAGCCAAACGGACGGCAGCCTTTTCGCTTCCCAGTTGGTCGGCTGCTTTGGCATACAGTTCGGTAACCCGGCGCTCTGTCGCGTCATGCTGGTTGAGTTTAGCTACCTCGCGTTCATGCACATGGGCATGTTCTTGCAACCATTGCCGTCGTACTGCCAATAGAAGTGCGTACGCGCCTCCGGCCCCCACGCCGACCGTCAAGCCGGTTCTCACGGCTTCGAGCCTACGACTTGGATCGTTGCCGGCAATCGATAGTAGCCAGCTAGTGAATCCCCAGATCGAAGCGCCTGCAGTCGCGATCCCCACTGCAACCCACCACCATGGCAGAGCGCGGATGCGGACATTGTTGCGAGTTTGGCTTGTGAGGGAGGCTTTGGCTCCAATCCCTGCGATTACTGCGACCGCACCAAATGCAAGTAGACTTTTGCCTATCGACATCTTGTTTAGTAGTTCGAGGAGGTCATTTCTTAGTTCCACAAGACCCAGAGACAAAGATACTGCGCCGCCAACAATCAAAGTGATAATGAATGTTCGCTTAAATTTCTGATGCCAGTCCATCCCAGCAGGATAGCCTAGAGAATGGAGTGTTGTAGCAGAATCGCTGATTTGCATCTCGATAGCGAGTATGCAGTCTACTGCGCTAGGCTCGCGCGCATCTCGGCGACCTTGCATGAACGGTCCGCGTCACTCGCCATAAGGGACGTCTTTACAAGGTAGACGCGCCTACCCCAGAGCCGTGTGTGAGGATGCAGAGCATCCATGGATCAACCCTCGGGACGCTCGCGGAACAGAAGCCCTCGTCATGTCCATGAAGCTCGTCATCTCTGCAGGTCAACGGGATGGGTGCTGTTGTGGACGAGGTCTCTCTGTAAATCCGTCGGCTTAGAGGTCGTAACAGAATCAGCGGACGAGGCGTCGCCAGCAGATGATGGCTGCGGCCAGGGTCATGAATGCTTCGTGGATGTCGTCGCGGATTTCCCAGCGGATGCGCAGGCGGCGGAACCAGTGCAGCAGGCCGATGGTGCGTTCGACGACGTAGCGGTGGACGCCCAGTCCCGATCCGTGCGGGCTGCCGCGGCGGGCAATGACCGGTTTGATGCCCTTGGCCCAGACCAGGCGGCGGTATTTGTCGTGGTCGTAGCCGCGGTCGGCCAGCAGCCGCTCGGGTCTTCGGCGGGGGCGGCCGACCCGGCCTCGGATGGGCGGCACCTTGTCCAGCAGCGGCATCAGCTGGGTGACGTCGTTACGGTTCCCGCCGGTCAACGACACCACGAGCGGGGTGCCACGCCCGTCGGTCAGCACATGGTGTTTCGAGCCCGGCCGGCCGCGGTCGACCGGGCTCGGACCGGTTTTGGGCCGCCCTTGAGCGCGCGGACGTGCGAGCTGTCGATCACCGCCCTGGACCAGTCCAACTGCCCGGCGGCGTGCAGTTCCTCCAGCAGCAGCCGGTGCAACCTGTCCCACACCCCGGCCTGGTGCCACTCGGCAAGGCGGCGCCAGCACGTCATGCCCGACCCGAAGCCCAGCTCCTGAGGCAGGAACTCCCACCGGATCCCGGTGTGCAGCACGAACAAGATGCCGCACAACACCTTGCGGTCGTCCAGCCGCTTACGCCCGGGATGACGCCAGCGACGCTCCACCCTGGGCAGCAGCGGGTCGATGCGCTCCCAGAGGCTGTCGGGCACGATCCACGGGGGTTGCTCACCCTTACGCACCCGCCCACACCACACCCGACCGTCACCACATGTCGCATCACATGCACATTTTGTTATGACCTCTTAGCCTACGCAGGTTCGAACCCTGCACCCGCCACACCAAGCGAAACAGCCTCTGACCAGCATCAACGCGGTCAGGGGCTGTTCTCGTCTCCAAGATCCCCACGCGCGGCAAGGCGCCACCGGGTGTACTCGGATGTCATCGGTCCGGAATATACGCGGAACGACTCCGAGCGCATTCGCGCAGGTCGCCCGGGAACGCCGAGGGGGCTCCGGAGCGAACCGGAGCCCCGTCGTCGAGCGCGTCGCTGATCTGCCCGGTCGGCATGGCGTAGACCCGCATCAGAACCTTGCGCTGTGCCAGGCGCGTTCGGCGACCTCGGTCGCCCGGAACGCCGGAGCCGGTCCGCTCCGTCCGCTCTCCGTGGGAGTGCGCGCCGCCACCCAGGATGTGGGTCTCACGAACCTCAAGCTCGTGACGCCACAATGTGGCCATGGACGCAGGTCTTGCCGCCCTACTCGGTACCGCCGTTGGCTCCCTCGGCACGCTGGGTGCGGCTGTCGTGAACGGCAGGGCGCAAGCACGAACACAACACGTCCAGTGGCGCCGTCAGCATCGACGCGACGCCTATGCCGCCTACCTCAGTGCACTCCATGACCGCGATATCGCCATGGACGCGATCCTCAGCGTTCTGCGGGGGCCTTCTCTCGACCTGCCCGAACTGGACGGGACAGTGCAGCACTTCATCGCTCGGGCCCGTGATGTCCACCGCGCAGCAGAAGTCGTCATCCTTGAAGGCCCTCCCTCCATCGTCGAAGCAACCGACCGAATCGCAAAGGAGTCCAGCGGCCTCTCCGAGGTCATGCAGCGCATGGTGAAGGATGCCCACGCGGGAGACACCGGCGAGAGAGCGCAACACTCCGCCACCGCCGCAGCGCAAGAGCGACGGCTCTACCAGGCAGTCAGTGAGTTCCGTGTCCAGGCCCGCGGCGTCCTTGGCAACGCGGACTGACAGTTCGGCCCAGCCCACTCGGCCACCTGAGCCGGAGGGACCCTAGCTCCGGGCATGTGCGGCGGTCACCGGTCGCCGCGCCGGGATGCGCATCGCGCCGGGATGCGCATCGTGGCGGGTTGCCGGCCTCGTCCCGTCTGCTCGCTGTGGCGGCCCGCCGACCCTCTCAGTCTCCGAAGAACCAGAGTTGGCTGTGTCCGTGCCGGCTGGTGATCTCGCACAGGCGCTTGAGGTCGTCCCGCACGGCGGGGACCAAGGCACTGCTCACAGGCAAGTGGTCAAGCTCAGTGAGCAGTGAGGCTGCCTGGGAGCTGTTGAACATCGTGTCGGCGTATGGCAACAGGTGCCAGAGCATCGGGATC
Organism: Actinomadura sp. NPDC000600; assembly: GCF_040492135.1. NCBI lineage: Bacteria > Bacillati > Actinomycetota > Actinomycetes > Streptosporangiales > Thermomonosporaceae > Actinomadura > Actinomadura sp. NPDC000600. Next base: position 145,250 of record NZ_JBEUPD010000010.1, on the reverse strand, counting down.
AGGTCGCGATCCAGCTCCCAGATCCATGAGATGTCGATTCCGTGGCCGCCTCGCGCCACGACCTCGTCGAACCGCAGGACACGGTAGGTGATCACAGTCGTCATGCTCCCACGGGGCTCCCACGGAAATCCGGCTGAGCGAGCTTGTAGCTGGGGGCTGCGTCCCACGGGCCCTGCGAGCCGGAGGGGGCTCCCGGGCGAAGGAGATCACGGGCGGGCGGTGCCCCGCCGGAAGCGTCCTGTCAGGCTGGCTGGAGGTTGAGTCGGGTGGGGTGGCGGGGGCGAGGGGGAGTGCGAGGGGAATCGCATCGGGGTTGGTGGGATTGGGAAGGTAGGGCCCGAGGGACGGGGGCCGTTCGGCCTGATGAGAGGAGGCTGTGATGGGGATCGTTTCGCCCGGGTTCCATGGGCGGCGGCGGGATTCTAAGGTCCAGTTGCCGCCGGGGCAGTACCTGACCGAGGATTTTCCCGTGCTGTCGGCCGGTCCGACCCCACGGATCCCGGCTGAGGAGTGGCAGCTCACGGTGACCACGGAGACCGGGCAGCAACACCGGTGGACGTGGCGGGAGCTGCTGGACCTGCCGTTCGAGACGCCGAGGGTGGACATCCACTGCGTCACCAAGTGGTCCAAGCTCGGCACGGATTGGCAGGGGGTGTCGCTGGACGTCCTGCTCGACGACGTGGAGACCACGGCCGATTTCGCGCTCGTGTCCTCCTATGGCGGGTACACCACCAACCTGCCGCTCGAGGATCTGCTCGACGGCCAGGCATGGGTCGTCTACCGCTATGACGGCGAGGAGCTGGAGCCGGAGCACGGGGGGCCGGTGCGGCTTCTGGTGCCGCACCTGTACTTCTGGAAGTCGGCCAAGTGGTTGCGGGGCATCGACCTGCTGACCGAGAACGAGCCGGGCTTCTGGGAGACCGCCGGCTATCACGACTATGGGGACCCATGGCGCGAGCAGCGGTACCAGGGCGACTAGCGTGGCGCGTGGCGCGGCTGGCCGAGACGCGCCCTGAGACGAGCACGGCCCGCACGCTGGTCTTCGATGTGCCGGACTGGCCGGGGCATCTGGCAGGTCAGCATGTCGACGTGCGGCTGACCGCCGAGGACGGCTATGCCGCGCAGCGCAGCTACTCGCTCTCCGCGCCTGACCGGGTCGAGCTCACCGTGCAGCGGGTCCCGGACGGTGAGGTCTCTCCGTATCTCATCGACGGGCTTGCAGTCGGGGATCCCGTTGAGATGCGGGGTCCGGTGGGCGGCTGGTTCGTGTGGCGGCCCGAGTCGGGACGGGACGTCCTGCTCATCGCGGGCGGTTCCGGCATCGCGCCGCTGATGGCCATGGTCCGTGCCCGCCGCCTGGCCGGGAGTGGAGCGCGGTTCCGGCTGGTGTACTCCACGCGCACGCCCGAAGACGTGTTCTACGCCGACGAGCTGCGGCGTCCCGAGCCCGGCCTGGACGTCACGCACGTCTACACCCGGGTGGCGCCCGAGGGCTGGGCCCGCCCGCCCGGTCGGCTGATGCCGGCCGATCTCGGCGACGGCCCGCCGGACCATGACTGCTTCGTCTGCGGGCCGACAGGGTTCGTGGAGGCGGCGGCCGACATGCTGCTCGCCCGCGGTCACGACCCGCGGCGGATCAAGACCGAACGGTTCGGCTGAGCGGAGGCTGATCGAGATGAACGCGTCCCATGGAGAACCGGACCGCCGTCCCATGGATCATGTGGACGGCAACGTGCTGGCCGGTCCGCTGGGCGAGCTGTTCGCCGTGGACGTCACGGCGGCCACCTGCCGCTGCGTCAACTGCGGGCGCACCGGCCCGATCGCCGAGCTGCGGGTGTACGACCGGGCGCCCGGCCTGGTCGCCCGGTGTCCCGGATGCGACCACGTCCTCGTGCGCTTCGTCCGGACGCCGGACTCGGCCTGGATCGACCTGACCGGAACCGTCTCCCTGCACGTCCGGCTGCCGGACGCGGGCGAGGGGCGCTCGTGAGCGTCCGGCGATGACGGAGCGACGAGCGGGCCCGCCCTCCGGATCGTTCGCCGACCGGACCGCGTGGGCGCGCAACCTGCAGACCCCGCTGCGGGAGTTCATGCGCACCGAGACGGGCGGCGCCGTGGTCCTGCTGGCCGCGACGCTCGCCGCACTGGTCTGGGCGAACGCGGACGCGTCCTCCTACGCGCGGGTGTGGGAGACGCGGGCGTCCTTCCGGATCGGCGGCGCCGGTCTCTCGCAGGATCTGCGGACGTGGGTCAACAGCGGCCTGATGACGGTGTTCTTCTTCGTGGTCGGACTGGAAGCGCGCCGCGAGTTCGACATGGGAGAGCTCCGCGACCGGCGGCGGTTCGCGCTGCCGCTGGCCGCCGGTGTCGGCGGGATGGTCGTGCCGGTGGCCATCTACCTCGCCTTCAACGCCGGCGGTCCGGCAGCCCACGGCTGGGGCATCGCGATGTCGACCGACACCGCGTTCGCGCTGGGCGTGCTCGCGCTGGTCGGACGGACCTTCCCCGCACGGCTGCGCACCTACCTGCTGACGGCCACCGTCGTGGACGACGTCATCGCGCTCGTGGTGATCGCGGTCGTCTACAGCGGCGAGGTCGCGGCGCCGCCGCTGCTGCTGGCGGTCGGCATCTTCGCGGTGACCGTGCTGGTGCGCGCCCTCGGGGTCCGGCAGGTACCGGTGTACGTCGTGCTGGGCGTCGCCGCGTGGGCGGCGGTCCAGTCCGCCGGGGTGGAGCCGGTGGTCGTCGGCCTGGTCATGGGACTGCTGACGTACGCCCATCCGGCGGCGCGCGACGACCTGGAACGCGCCACGGAGGTCTTCAGGCTGTTCCGGGAGCAGCCCACCCCGGAGTTCGCCCGGTCGGCCCGGACGGGGGTGGCCGCGGCGATCTCCCCCAACGAGCGGCTCCAGCTGCTGATCCACCCGTGGGCGAGCTACGTGGTCGTGCCGCTGTTCGCGCTGGCCAACGCGGGCGTCACGATCACCGCCGGGTTCCTCGGCCGCGCCTTCACCTCGCCGGTGACGCTCGGCATCGTGGTCGGCTACGTGGCCGGGAAGCCGCTCGGGATCCTCGGGTCCTCATGGCTGGTGACCAAGCTGAGCCGGGGCCGGTTGCGTCCGCCGGTCGGGTGGGCCGCGGTCGGCGGCGGCGGCGCGATCGCCGGTATCGGCTTCACCGTGGCCCTGCTGATCGCGACGCTCTCCTTCACCGGTGCGCGGCTGGAGGAGGCCAAGATCGGTGTGCTGTCCGCGGCGCTGGGCGCCACGGTCGTGACCTGGGGCGTCGTCCGCGCGACCGCGCTGCTGCCGCCGCGCAGGCGGTTGCGCGCGCTGCTCGGGACGGCGGAGAGCATCATCGACCTGGCCGCACCGGTCGAGCCGGAGCGCGACCATGTCCGCGGTCCCGCGAAGGCGCCGGTCACCGTGGTGGAGTACGGCGACTTCGAATGCCCGTACTGCGGGCGGGCGGAGGCCGTCGTCCGGGAACTGCTCGCCGACCATGGCGACGTCCGGTATGTGTGGCGCCACCTGCCGCTCAACGACATCCATCCCCAGGCGCAGCTCGCGGCCGAGGCCGCCGAGGCGGCCGCCGCGCAGGGCCGGTTCTGGGAGATGCACGACCTGCTGCTCGACCGCCAGGACGCGCTGAGACCGCGGGACCTGGTCCGCTACGCCGGCGAGATCGGACTCGACGTCGAGCGCTTCCGTGCCGACCTGCGCCGGCACACCGGTGCCGGACGGATCGCCGAAGACGTCGACTCGGCCGACCTGAGCGGCGTCTCCGGAACCCCGACGTTCTTCGTCAACGGACGGCGCCACGTCGGCGCCTACGACATCGCCACCCTCTCCGCTGCGGTCCGAAGCGCCCGCAAGCGCGCGGCGGTCAACTCCTAGCACCCGCATGAGCAGAGGCGGCTCCGACGGCGGACGAGACGACCCGCAAACGGGATCAGCGCTCCGTGTGCCGCATGGGGATGGTCTGACGGCCGCCTTCCACACCGTAGAACCACCACGTTCCCTCGGGGGCGGGCTGAAGGGTCTCACGGAGGAGCTGCAGCACACCTTGTCCAAGTTCGACCACCGGCGCCGTATCGACCGCGTCGCGCCGCAGCTCGATCATCGAAGCACGTCTTACTCACGAGACCTCCGCGCATTCGGCCACCTGAGCTGCTTGCACCTCGGCCCTGCACCACCTGGACACGGCCAGGTGGTGCAGGGAATCTGAGCCATCGCCGAGTGCTGCGGCCAGCCGGCGGCTACCCCAGCGCGATGCCTGCGGCCAGGCTCGTTTCCGGCCTCGCCAGGCTAGGTGCCCGGGGTCAGGGGCGGTTGCTGTCCGGGATCTTCGGGGCTTCGTCGGTGTATCCGTAGTTGAGCACCAGGGAGTACTCCCCGGAACTGGCCCCTCGGTAGTCGGTCCCCAACGGCGACCCGGTCTTCGGATCGATGATGAGCCTGTAGGTGCCGGGCCCGACGCCCTCGCCGCCCGTGCCCGTCCGGGCCAGCGCCTGGCCCTGCCGCCCCTTCTGGTCGGTGACCGGGCCGAGCGAGCGGACGTCCGGGAGGTCCGCCAGGACCCGGTATGCGGCCGCGCGCACGTTCGGGCGCACGGGGCCGACGGGGGAGGCGATGAGGATGCCGGCGGCCGCCCACAACTGGGCGGAGTCGCCCTCCACCGGGCCGGCGAGGCCGCCTGAGCGGGTCCAGGTCAGGAGCTGGCGCCGCAGGGTGGCCGGGTCGTCGGAGAGCTTGGCGATGTCCAGACCGGCGGGCGGACGCCCCATCATGCCCTCGCCGCCCGACATCCGCGTGGTCGTCTTCGGCCGGGGCCGGACGTCGAACCAGCTGCACCGCTGCCTGACCGGGACCTCTTCGAAGGTGCCGTCGGATCGCCGCTTGCCGGACCTGGATCCGATGATCTTGCCCTCGTCGCACTGCTCCCTGACCCGCTTCGGGCTTCCCGCGGCACGCCATGCCGCGGCGTCCGCCGGAGTCGCGGGCTGGGCGCCCAGATCCTGGGAGGAGACCCAACCGGTGGCGCCGGGCTCCGTGGAGTACCACAGGTCGTCGACGCTGCGGCTCAGCACCCGGTACGGACGTTCCTTCGAGCCGACGGTGTGCGCTTGCGCTTCCTCCTTGGTGAACCGGAAGTAGCGGCCGGTCGCGGGTACCGCCGCGGACCGGGTCGCCGCGGCGAGGAGGATCCTGCGGGCCGAGGGGTCCGCGGGACGGGGAGCCGGCGTCGACGTGCCCCCGGCCACCACGATCGCCGCGGTGGCCGCCGCCGCCACGGGCAGCAGCCCCGCCCCGAGCAGCCAGCGGCCGCGCGGCCGTCCTGGCCGCCGGCGCGGGGCGGGTTCGGCGGCCTTCGCCAGGTCCAGGAGCCGGGCCCGGCCCGCTGCCGCGACGCTCGGGTCGGCCTTCGGCTCGCTGAAAACGCGCTCGATCAGCGTCATCTCGTCCATCAGTCCTCCTCCGTCGAGTTGATTCCGCTGCCCAGAGCGCGTCGAAGCCGCTTTCGGGCACGGTTGAGGCGGGAGCCCACGGTGCCGCTGGGGATGCCGAGGGCTTGGGCGATGTCGTCGTAGCCGAGCCCGCCCAGGACCGACAGGAACACCACGTCCCGGTCGCCTGGCGCGAGGTCCCGCATCGCCCGCACCAGATCCGGCCGGAGGGCTTCGGCCGTGACGCGTGAGGCCACGTGCTCCTCATGGCCGTCGGTGGCGTAATCGGCCTTCACCCTGCCGAGCGCCTTGAGCCGGCGCTGCTCGGTGCGCTTGTGCTGGGACACCAGATTGGTGGCGATCCCGTACAGCCAGGGACGGAGGGCGCCGCCGCGCGAGGCGTCGAAGTCCGTCCTGCGGCGGAAGGCGATGAGGAACGTCTCGGCGGCGAGGTCGTCGGCGTTCTCCCGGCCGAGTCGCGCGGCGAGGTAGCGGTGGATGTCATCGAAGTAGCGGTCGTACAGCAGAGCGAAGCGTTCGGGCTCGCGCACGGACGATGCCACGAGCTCGGCGTCGTCCGGCACGGGTCCTGCCTCCGGAGGAGCTTTCATCGACTTCCTTTCGGGCCGCGGTCACCCTGTTGTTGGCCGACGCCCCGATCATCTTCATGGGACCCCTGAGGGCGGAGCGGTCGCCTGACCGCCCGAGGAGCTTGCGCGATCGTGACCTGGGCCGATGGCGGAAGCGCCTGGCTCTACTCGGAGTCGAGAGAGTCCACGAGGACGGCCAGGCCGGCGATGAGTCCCAGCACCGCGATGACCGCCAGGACACAGACGAAGATCAGCAGCCAGCCCAGCAGGATCCCGAGCAGCGCCGTTCCACGCCCGTCCCCGTCGAGACGGCGGCCGCGGAGGCGGCCGACGTGCCCGAAGGCGATCGCCGCAAGTGCGCACAGCATCGCCAGGGCAACGAAGATCATGGGATTGATCCAGGCGATGCCGGTGGCGAAGTTCGCCAGCGCCGCCAGGCCGGAGCCGGCGAAGAACAGGCTCGCCTTCGCCGGCCGGTTCCTGCTCGGCGTGCTCGGCTGCTCCCCGACGCCGTCCACGATCACCCCTTCTGGGTTCCTGGCAGGCCGGGGCACCACCATGTCAGCCAAGCCCGCCAGAAGGGGCCCTACCTGCGTGCCGACCTTCCCGGGAAGGTGAGTAGGCGCTGGATTGGAGGGTGAAGAGGCGGGCGTATTCGCCGTTCAGGTTCATCAGGGCGTCGTGCGGACCGCGCTCGATGATCTTGCCTTCGGAGAGGACGACGATGAGGTCGGCGTCGCGTACCGCGCCCAGGCGGTGGGAGATGAGGACGCTGGTGCGGCCGTGGCGGTGGCGGCGGAGGGACGCGTGGACGGCCTGCTCCGCGTCCGCGTCCAGACCGGAGCTCGGCTCGTCCAGTAGGAGGAGGTCGCGGTCCTGGCGCAGGAGCGCGCGGGCGAGGGCGAGGCGCTGCCACTGGCCGCCGGACAGGGCGACGCCGGTTCCGTCGCTGCCGAAGATCTTGCTGAGCATGGTGTCGTAGCCGTGCGGCAGCGCCTCGAGCGCCTCGTGGACCCCGGCGCGCCGGGCGGCGTCCACGATCTTTTCGCCGGTGCTGCTCAGGTCGCCCAGCATGATGTTGTCGGACGCGGTCAGGTCGTACTCCATGAAGTCCTGGAATACCGCGCCGATGCGTTCGCGGAGTTCCTCGGGGTCGAGGTCGCGCAGGTCCGCGCCGTCCCAGAGGACGGCGCCCTTGTCCGGGTCGTACAGGCGGCACAGGAGCTTGACCAGCGTGCTCTTGCCCGCCCCGTTCACTCCGACCAGGGCGACGCTCTGGCCGAACGGGATGTGCAGATCGACGCCGCGAAGGATCCAGGGATGCGCTTCGCTGTAGCGGAACCATACGTCCCGCAATTCGATCCCCTGCCGCAGGGGTGGGACGGGACGAGGGCGGGGAGGTGGAGGCGGGTCGGGTTCGGCGTCCACGATCGCGGTGAAGTGGCCGAACAGCAGGAGTGCGTTGTGCGCGTCCGCCCACCGGTCGACGATCGACGTCAACGCGGCCTGGACTCCGGCGACCGCCGCGATGAACATCGTCACGTCGCCCGCGGTGAGGGCGCCGGATGCGGCCGCCAGCACGGCCCATACCAGGCCCCCGCCCGCGACGGCGCTGCCCACCAGTGCCAGCAGCCCCTGACTGCGGAGCGTCTTCAGGTCGATCCGCCGCTCGGCGTCGCCGGTCGAGCGGACCTCGTCGAGCATCCGGGAACGGAAGTGCCCGCCGAGCCCGAACAGGCGCACCTCCTTGGCCGCCTCCGGCCTGGTCAGCAGTTCCCCGTAGAAGACTTCGCGGCGCTTCCCGGGGCTGATGCTCCACATCGTCCGGGCCCGTTCCCGGCTCAGGCCGAGCTGGATCCAGACCGACGGCAGCGCCGCCAGGAAGATCACCAGGACCAGCAGCGGGTTGATCACCAGCAGCGTGCCGACGAATCCGGACATGGTGATGGCCGCCTGGCCGATGGCCAGCGTCCCGAGGATCAGCCGGTCCGGCGCGGTCTGGCTGGACTCGTGCGCCAGCCGCAGCGTGTCCTGGAACGCCGGGTTCTCAAGGCGGCGCAGGCCCGTATGGGCGTTGACCGCGCCGAACAGGCGCTCGACGACGAGGGCGCGCACGGCGCGGCGCAGCTGGGCCTGGGCATAGGTGGACGCGTGCGGCAGCACGATGACGCACAGTCCGCAGGCGGCCAGCCCTGCGGCGAGGCCCGGCAGGACGCTCCGGTCTCCGCCACCGGCGAGTGCGTCCAGGACGAGTTTCGTCAGCCACGCGGTCACGACCGGCGCCAGCCCGGTGAGCACGGCGAGGACCACCGACGCGGCCGTCGCGGTCCGGTGGGCGCGCCATGCCAGGGCGGCGACGACCGCGGTGCGCGCCCCGGGTCGGCTCACGTGCGGGCCGGCAGCGACAGCCCGGCAGGCGTGAGGGTCGAGGACGTCACCACGGCGTCCTGCCCGACGACGTAGAAACTGGGGGACGCCGGGTGCCCGAACGCCGTGTTCACAGGCCCCTTCACCGGCTCGACGACCACGGTGGCGACCGGTGTGAGCGCGGCGGTGAAGGGCTCGGCGTCGTCCCGCTCGCCCTCGATCACCGCCAGCACGCGCCGGGCGTCCAGGCCCCGGACCCGTTCGGTGAACTCGGGCAGCCGTTCGCGGCACGCGGCGCAGGTGGTGGAGAACAGGCCGACGATCGTCGGCTCGGTGAAGAAGGCGCGGGTCACGGCGGTGCCGTCGAGGCCGGGCGCGCTGAACTCGGGCAGCGAGGTGCCCGGGGGCGTGAACGGGACCTGTGCCCGCCCGCCGTCCAGCAGGGCCGCGTGCTCGCGCAGGCGGCGGACGACGGCCAGCGTCAGGACCAGGTCGAACGCGCAGAGGACGCCGACGAAGACGACTCCCGCGGCGAGGTAGGGCAACGGTGCTCCCTCATGATGGTGCCGGGACGCGTCACTGCGTAGAGCGTGCGGACGGCGCGAGCAGCAGGTCGGCGAGTTCGTCGAAGAAGACGAACACCAGGGTCAGGACGCCCGCGCCCGCCATCGCGATGACGGCGCCGGCGGGGTGCACCGGCCCAGGGGCCGCGAGGTGCGAGGCCAGGCCGCCCCAGGCGAGCGCGGTGAGGGCGAGGTTGCGCGCGACGTGCACGCGTCCGGCGGGGGACGGGCGTGCGCCGAAGCAGCGGCAGGCGGCGGTCCGGCCGTCGCGGACCGCCAGGTGGATCGCCGTGGCGAACGCGAGCAGGACGGCGCCGGCCAGCGCGAGGCCGGCCGGCGCCGTCCGTGGGACGGCCAGCAGTATGACAGCGGCGGACTCCGCGGCCACCACGGCGGCGGACGTCGCCGTGGGAGGCAGGCCGGGCGCGAGGCCGGGCACCGACAGCCGGAACTCCCGGAAGGCGTCCCGGCCGCGGACCTTGCCGATCACCGCGACCAGGAAGATCAGCCCCAGGGCGCAGCGCGCGGTCAGCGTGACGTACTGCAAGGCGAGCGGCGGCGGGTGTCAGATGCCGCAGTAGGTCTTGCCGGCGTAGATGCAGCAGCGGACGCCGGTCGACGTCCACCAGCAGGGCTCGGCGCGGGCGGTCGTGTTCGGCAGGACCCGGCCGAGCATCCGGTCGCCCAGGCGGTTGAGTGCACGGATCATGAGGGACTCCTCAAGTCGGGGCCGGATCGTTCCGGCCCGGGGTTCCGAGCGGCGGCGCGTCGCGCCAAGATGATCACGCCCGCCGGTGCCGAAGCTAATGACGTTGATCATTTACGGCAAGGGGGCGGCCGGCCGGCGATGCCGCCTTGTGCACTCTCCGATCAAGATCTGAAGGATCTTGTCGGCATCTGCCACCCGCCCGGCCGTTGACTCGGGTCCGGTGTGACGCTCAGGCGGCGCACCACGACGCCCAGTAGCCGGTCGCCCGAGAACAGGCCCCGGTGGCGGGAGTCGATGCTGTCGGGGTTGTCGCCGAGGACCGCGAGCGCCCCCGGCGGCACCGTGCCCCGCTCCCCGGCGAGGCCCGAGGCGCCGGGTATGCCGGCCGGCAGTTCGTCACCGGGGAGGGCGGCGACGCGCTTGACGTTCCAGATCCGTCCGTCGGGACCCGCGGGGCCGGGCAGGTAGGGCCCGTCCAGGGGAGGTTCGAGCACGACGACGTCCCCGCGCTTGACCTGCCGTAGAGGACGCCGCCTGACCAGCACGCGGTCGCCGTCCCGCATTGTGGGCATCATGCTGGTCCCGTGCACGGTGACCACCACCAGGCTTCTGCGCCCCCACCCGAGTGCCAGCAGCGCACCTGCCGCGGCGACGGCCGCCAAGCCCAGTAGCCGCACTCCCCGCGAAGTCGATATCCGCCCCATGATCGACCGATGGTAGCGACGGCCGCCCGCTCAGCCGCCCTGGGATGAGGCCGCGGCGGGACGTCGCCATGGACGTACCAGGGCCGAGTACGGAAGAGGCTTGGCGGCTGCTACGACGCGGGGTCGATGAGGACGTCGGTTTGCCATGTCATGCCGGACGGGAGTCGGGCTGTGAGGGTGGCGAACCCGAAGTCGTCCACCTGGGACGTGGTGCCCTGGAAGGAGACCGAGGACTGGCCCGCCGGGATGGTCACCTCTGCGGGGAGCTGAACGATCGGCTCGCTGCTTTCGAGCTGGATCGTGATCGGCACGCTCGTGGTCGTGCCCAGGCGGAGCGTGGCCTCGAACGGCTGGCCGCCCGTGATCAGCATGGGCTCGATGTCGAAGCCGATGAGGCCGGGGTGGACGCGGAAGGTGTGGCTCCGGGCGCCCACTCCCTCGATGTTCGCCGTGATGGTGACGTCACCGTCGATGTCGGCGGGTATCGACACCGGCACCTGAAACGTTCCGGTGGTTCCCTCCGCGAATTCTCGCGGCGAAGGGAGACTGTCGAGTTTCGGGTTGTCGGAGCTGAAGGTGACCTTGATGCCGCCGTGCGGGACGGGATTCGGCAGGTCGAGGACCATGGGGTAGGACCCGCCGTATGTCTCGGCCGGCCCGGAGAGGCTCCAGGCGCCGGGATCGTAATTCCACGCGAGAAGCTTGATGACGCCGCTGATGCTCCGCCCGCCGAGGCCGGCCGTCACGGTGACGTCCGCGTCCTCCGGAATGCGCGTGCTCTTCACCAGCGGAGCCGGAACTCCCATCCCGAGAGCACCGCGCGGAATGGTGACGCTCGCGGGGACCTCGAGGGCCGGGTTGTCGCTCTCCAGCGAGATGGTCATCCCGCCGGCGGGCGCCGGGCCGTTCAAACCGACGGTGATCGAGGGCCGATCCCCGCTGACGATCGACGAAACACCACCGAAGTCGATGAATTTCAGCCCTGGCTGCAGCGTCAGCGGCTGGGTCAGTGTCCGGTCCCGCAACTCCGCCGAGAGGAGGATGCCGAGGTCTTCGTAGATGTAGTCCGGCTGGTGCGTCTGGATGGGGAAGCTCGCTTCCGTGGCTCCGGCCGGGACGACGACCTCGTCGGGCACGGTCACCCAGGACGGATCCGCGGACGTCATCGCCACGACGAGGGGAATCGGCGAACTGCAGCTCACCGTCACGGTTCCTTGCGCATTGGCCCCCGAATGAACCTTCCCGTCCGGGAGATCGAGCGCCTTGAGCCACGGACCGCAGGCGCTCGGGGACGCGTCGGCGACGGCCGGCGCAGCGAGCCCGGAGAGCCCGAGAACGACCGCGGCCAGGACGCTGAGGATGGTCCTCCATCCCCCGGTGCGATACATGATCGACGTCCTCCCGATCCGCGCATAAACGACTGCCGACCAAGATCGTAAGTCGGGTGGCCCTGAGAAACACGTCACATCTTGATGAAGATTCAAACACCCGGCTCCGCAGGGAAGAATTGCCGCGACCGAGTGACAGCGAGAAACCGGTTGGATGTCCGTCCGGGCAGACCGTAATTGAGGTTGTAGCGCGCCGACCCTGGACCGGCATTCCGAGCGTGATGACGCCCAGAAACCGATCCAAACGCCTGGCTGCGGGACGGAGAGACACCCATCCGGCGACCGCGCCTAAGGCCGCGAATCCCGCAACGCCAGCAGGTCGGTCGCCGTCGAAAACACGAACTCCAACGGCTCCATCAGCCTCAGGCAGCCCACCCGGTAAAGGGACGCGGCCGCCCCGATTGAGCTGTGGGGCGTAAGCGAAGACCGAGGTTCCACGGGGTCTTCCGGCCGTACGTGGCCAGTTCGGCCTGCTGATTTTGCGATGCGCCCCAATTTCCCTATGGTTGCCGCTACGCGTGCATCCGGTCACTGATAGCGACACTTCTCGGGCGCGTGGGCCACGAAGGTTTCTCGCTGCATCGAGGGTCGTCGCTTCGGCGGCCGCTCACGCCGAAGACGTCGAGAGCCGAGGGGTGAGGACTGTGCAGCAGATGTCCAAGGGCGCCAACGTCGACCTGGCGAGCCTGTCCGAAGCTTCAGGACCGATCACGGTGGTCCTCGGTTGGACCGATCCCAGCGGTGCCGGAGAAGCCGATGTGTCGGTGCTGCTGCTCGACTCCGATGGCAGGGTGCGGAGCGAGGGCGACTTCATCTTCTACAACCAGCCGGCCACGGCTGATCAGTCCGTCCAACTGCTGGGCAAGACACCGACCGGCAGTGGCAGTGAGGACCGCATCCTCGTCGACCTGCGCGCGCTTCCGCCTGAGGTGGAGCGCGTGCTCATCGCGGCCAGCCGCGATGCGCCTGCCACGTTCGGAGACCTGAACGACCTCCGCCTCTCCGTGTCCGACAGCGCGGGGGAGGTCCTGCTGGCCTTCGACATCGACGACGCGACGGTGGAGGCGGCCTTCATCTTCGGCGAGTTGTACCGCAGAGGTGAGGGCTGGAAATTCCGGGCGGTCGGCCAGGGGTACGAAGCGGGTCTGGCGGGCCTGGCCACCGACTTCGGTATCGGCATCGACGAAGACGACGACCAGTCGCAGGCCGAGCCGAAAGCAGACGAGCCGACGGAGGTCGACGGCTCAGCCCCCGCAGAACCGGACGTCCAGCCGACCAAGGTGGAGAACCGCCGCCGTCCCGGCCGGGTCCGGACCGCCAAGAAGAAGGCCACGCTGCCCAAGGCGGCCAAGGTGAACCTCGCCGAGCACGCCTCGTGGCACGACGCGCGCCTGTTCTCGGTCTCCGGTCTGCGCAGCAACCAGGAGCGGGAGGCCCGGGCGACATCCACCCTGCTCGCGGTGATGCCCCAGGTACCGGAGTTCGGGCGGCGCCTCACCGCACGTTTCAACGCCCCTGCCGGAACGATCCAGACCTTCACCGAAGCCTCCTTCAAGCACGGTGATTCCAAGGTCCGTCCCGACGGCATCATTCGTGTCGCCCGCGCCGGCAGGATCTGGACCGCCCTGATCGAGACCAAGACGGGCGGCAACCCGCTCAAGCTAAAGCAGGTCGAGTCCTATCTGGACGTCGCGGCACGGCACGGGTACGAAACCGTCATCACCCTGTCCAACGACCTCGCCCCGGATGGCGAACACCCTCTGCCCGTCGACAAGCGACGCTTGCGCAAGGCCGCCCTGTGTCACCTGTCATGGGCTGAGGTCGCCCATGAAGCCCACATGCTCTGCCATCATCACGGCGTCGCCAATCCGGCCCATGCATGGCTGCTCAACGAACTGCTCTACTACCTGCGCCAGGACAACGCAGGCTGCCAGGGCTTCCAGGACATGGGGCCCGCCTGGGTGCCGGTGCGCAATGCCGTCGCCTCGGGCACGCTGCGGCTGGGCGACAAACGCGCGATGCAGATCGCCGAGAACTGGGAGAAGCTGATCTGGCAGCTGTGCCTGCGGCTCAGCGGGGAGACGGGGTTGACCATCGCTCCCGTGCTGCGCAGGCGGCGGGACGGCGACGCGACCGTGCGGCGCCTCCAGACCGTCACCTCGCTGGTCGAGAACGGGCGCATGAGCGCTGAGGTGCGTGTTCCGAGTGCCGGCGGCCCCGTCCTCATCGAGGCCGATCTGCGGACCGGGCAGATCGAGACCACCGTGGAGATCCCCGCGGCCGAGCGGGCCCGGACCCTCACCCGCGTCCAGTGGCTGCTCCGGCAGCTGGTCGACGCCCCACCGGAGATGCGAGTCGAGGCTCTCAGCCCGCGCCGGACGACCGGGCCCTGCGACCTCCTCAAGAACCTCCAGGCCGAGCCCGGCCTTCTCGTCCCCGAGGGCGGTGCGCAGATCACCTCGTTCCGCCTCACCCTGGCCACCGGCATGGGCACCAAGCGGGGCGCCGAGGAAGCAGGGTTCGTTCGTACCGTCGATACGGCCATGGATCGCTTCCACCAGCAGGTACTTCAGGCGATCAAGGCCGATGCCGCGGCGGAGGGCGGTGGGTAGCCGGTCGGCGGGCCTGCCGTCCGTGTGGCGGGGGTGCCGAGGCGGCGGTGTGCGGTTACAGGCCGAGGGCGGTGGTCGACTGCAGGACTATCAGGGTGCCGATGGTGATGAAGGCGATCGGGACCAGCCAGCGGCCGTGCTGGTCGAGCAGGTCGATGACCTTCTTGTGGGAGCCGAGCCAGGAGGCGGCCAGGCACCACAGGGCGACGCCGGCGGCGAAGACCGCGAGGGTGACCAGGGTGGGCGCCGGGCCGATGGTGCGGAAGACCGGCGTGTAGGCCGAGATGTTGTCGGCGCCGTTGGCGATCGTGACGCCCGCGATCGGGAGCAGGCCCGAGGCCACCGCGGGAGGCGCGTCGTGGTCGCGGGAGCGGACGGCCGCCACGAGGCCGCGGACGCCCAGCGCCAGCGGGACGAGGCCGAGCAGGCCGATCCATTCGTCCGGGACGATCTCCAGGCCCAGGGCGGCGACCACCGAGACGAGGGCCAGGGCGGCGATGCCCAGGTACTGGCCCGCCCAGATCTGCCGGGGCTTCGGGGAGCCCGTCGCGCGGCCGGACAGGAACAGGACCGTCAGGACGATGAGGTCGTCGACGTTCGTCGCCGCGAACAGGCCGCCTGCCGTCGCGACCGTCCCTGCGATGCCGTTCACCGGCCGGAACCTACCGGAGCGGGCGCGTGAAGGCCGGGAGGGGGTCCCCGGCCCTCACGGTCAGCCCTTGCGGGCGGGGAGGATGCGCTTCACCGCGAGGCCCGCGGAGACCAGGGTGAAGAGGGCGAGGCCGAGCCAGAGGGCCTGGAGGCCGAGCCAGGGGGACGCGGCGGCGGCGCCGCCGAAACCGGCGGCCACGCCGCCGATCGGGGGGTTGTTGTACATCTACCATTTCCTTTCTTTGCGCCAGGCGGCCTGCCAGAACGCACGCGCCTGGACGATCTGGAGGAAGACGTCGAAGATCATTTCGACGACGATGGTGGCGGCGATCGCCATCTGGGCCGGGCCGCGCTGGCGGACGGTCACCACGCGCTCCACCATGAAGATCACCGTGATGCCGCCCCACACCGGGCTGAGCTGGATCCCGCCGAGGTAGACCGCCGAGTAGGCGAGCGAGAGCAGGTAGGCGGTGATCACCAGGATGCCGAGCAGGGACAGCAGCTGCCGTCCCCAGTAGGGGCGGGTGATGGGCGTCCAGCCGTAGTCGACGAGGTTCTCCAGCGCGCCGCGCTTCCAGCGCAGCCGCTGCTGGGCCAGCTCCCGCCAGGTCGGCATCACCTCGGTGGTGAGCGTGCACTCCTTCGGGCAGAGGATGCGGAACCCGAGGTGCAGGATCGCGAGGGTGAGCTCGTTGTCCTCGGTCAGCACGCGGACGTCGTAGACGTGCGGCAGCCCGGGGAGGCGTTCTTCCCGGCGGGCGGCGACCACCTCCTGGAGGGTGGCGGCGCGGAAGATCGTCGCGGTCCCGGTGAGGACGAGGGCCTTGCCCTGCAGGCGCCGGACGTCCCGGGCGTAGCGGGCGTACTCGTTGCGCTGGAACATGCCGACCGTGCCGCCGCCCGGCTTGCCGGTGAACGTGCCGCCGACCGCCGCGTACCGGCCGGTGGCCAGGTACCCGACGCCGTGCCGGATGAACCCCGGGTCGAGCGCCGAGTCGGCGTCCATCACCATGACCGCGTCGTCCGGCCCGAAGATCGGCAGCAGCCGGTCGAGGACCTGGTTCAGCGCGCCCGCCTTCTTGTGCTCGTTGCCGCGGGTGCCGACGATCTCGACGCCGCACAGCTGGGCGAACGCGGCGGTGGCGTCGGTGCAGTTGTCGGCGATCACGATGATGTGGTCCGGGGGCCGCTCCTGGCGGCGGAGCGAGGCGATCGTCTCGGTGATCTGCTTCGCCTCGTTGTGCGCCGGGATCAGGACGGTCACGCGCATCGCGTCGGCGCGCACCGGCGGCTGGTCGCGCTTGCCGTCCCGCTTCTTCTGCTTCGGCCGCTTCTCCTGCTGCTGCCGCTTCTCCTGGCGTGGCGGACCGGGCACCGGACGCGGCCGAGGGCCGGTCGGGCGGGGCGGCGCGACCGGGTGCCGCCGCACCGGCGGCGGCATGAGCGCGGCCGCCATCCGGTCGGGCACGGTGGTGGTCGGTGAGGGGGCGCGGTGGGACGCGGACGGGCCTCCCCAGGCCGTCGGGGACGCAAGGTGTCCCGAACCAGACGTCCGTCGGACCTGGGACGTGCCGCCGGGCGGCGCCGGGCTGGTGAACCGGTGGCGTCCGGGCCGCGGACGGGACCCTTCGGGCGCTTCGTGGGCGGGACGCATGTCAGCGGGCCTCCGCGGAGCGCACGAGGTGGCCGAAGGCGATGACGTTGTCGACGTAGTGGCCGGTGGCGCGGTCGAAGCGTCCGCCGCAGGTGATCAGGCGGATCGCCGGGTAGCCGGGGTCGGAGTAGACGCGGCGGGTGGGGAAGCGGTTTTTGCCGAACCGCTCGACGGAGTCGATCCGGAAGACGGCGGTGCGGCCGTCGGCGCGCAGCACGCTCGCCTTGTCGCCGGGGCGCAGCTCTCCCAGCCGGTAGAAGACGGCCGGGCCGCGGGTCGAGTCCACATGCCCGATGACCACCGCCGCGCCCCGGCTGCCGGGGGCGGCGCCGAGCCGGTACCAGCCGGCCTCCTGGGCGCGGCTCAGCGGCGGCGTCTCGACGGTCTGGTCCGGGTTCTTGGCCAGCTTCATCAGCGGTGTCCGGACGTCGATCCGCGGCACTTCGAGGCGGAGCGGCGCCGCGGGCGGCAGTGCCGCCGCGGTCGCGGGCTCGGCCGGTCGGGACGCGTCGGGAGACGGCATCGGCGGAGCGTCGGCGACCGGGTCCTCCCGCCATGCGTGGAAGGCCATGAAGGCGGCCACGAGCAGGGCGGCCGCTCCCACGGCGACGGCGGCGAACACGCGCGCGCGTTGGCCACGATGCGTCACGGGCCGCTCTCTCCTTCACCGTCAGGGGTCGGGGGTTTCGCCGGGGAGCGCGGCGACGATCGAACGGTAATGGGTCAGAGTTAACGTTTCGGTCTATTGGGGGATGAAGCTGCAGGTGAACGGTATGTGACGGTTGAGGTGGTCTGGTCGCACGGGAGTCATTGGACCTGTCAGATGCGCGGTCGGACTGCCGGGCTTGCGGACCACGAACATCCCTGGACGATTCTCGATTTCGGCGCATGACCTGGGAAAACGTGGCGCGGACGAAGGTGGGGCGCTCCTGCGGGGCGGCGTGGGTCGGTCGATGCAGACGCCGTCGCCCCGACCGATGGATACAAAGATCACTGTCCGAAAGCGGCCCCCTGGCTCGCCGAAAGATGATCTTCCCAGGTCAGCGGCATGATGGCGTGGTCCTGCCGCCGCGACCGAAATCCAGGCCCGGAGTGGACCACGCTCCCTGGCGGGCCGGACTTGGCCCCCGCGCCATGTCAACGCTCTGTAGTGAAGACGCTCGTGCCGCGTCCCCCTCGCGTCCCCCATGTCCCTCCGGCGTCCCCCTGCGGCGCCCTGCGGCGCCGACGGGGAGGCGCGCGGACGAGGCGGTTCTTCGCCGACCACCCCGAAACGGTCACGCCAGCGGAAGGGCGGGCGACCACATCAGGTCAGGCGCGGGAACCGGGGGTGAGGGAATTGGTCTAGCGGCCCGTTGCGGGCGGGTCAGCGGGTAGACCTGCATCCGTGCAGGTGAGTTATGTGAGTGAGGCGACGCCGGGACGGGAGAACGAGGACTTCGTGGCGGCAGGCCCCGGATGGGTGGTCCTGCTGGACGGGGCGACGGCGCCGAACGGGGTGGACAGCGGATGCCGGCACGACCCCGCGTGGCTGGTGCGCAGGCTCGGCGGGCGCATCGCGGCGCTGCTGGCGCTGGAGGACGGCAAGCCGCTGCCCGACCTGGTCGCCGAGGCGATCAAGGTGACCGGGGAGGCGCACACGGACACGTGCGACCTGGAGAATCCGGACAGCCCGTCCGCGACCGTGTCGCTGCTGCGGCGCCGCGGCGGGGCCGTGGAGTGGTACGTCCTCGCCGACTCCCCGATCGTTGTGGACGTCGGAGAGATCAGGGTCTTCCGGGACGACCGGGTCGACCATCTGCCGAGCTACACGCTGGAGGGGGTGCGGCGGTCGCGCAACAGCCCCGGCGGCTTCTGGGTGGCGAGCACCAGACCGGAGGCCGCCTACGAGGGGCTGACCGGTGAGGTGCCGGTCGAGGGGCTGCGGCGGGCGGCGGTGCTGAGCGACGGCGCGTCCAGGCTCGTGGAGCGCTTCGGCCAGATGGAGTGGGACGACCTGCTCCGCCTCCTGGACGAGCAGGGGCCGCGGGAACTGGTCAGGAGGACCAGGGCCGCGGAAGCATCGGCGCCCGCGGCCCGCGGTAAGCGATACGACGACGCCACCGCCGTCTTCGTGCGCTTCGACTCCTGACCGAAGCACCGGCCCCCGCGCGAGCCCCGTCCTCAGCGCGTCGGGGCCGCTCTACCTCAGCGCGTCGGGGCCGCGATGTGGGGCCACCAGGCGTCGAGGTCCTCCGGCAGGTGCATGCCGTCCACGCGGAGGGTGGCGGGCATGAGCGGGAAGCGCCGCCCGGCCGGGAACGTGCGCTCGTAGGGCGGCGGATCGATCACGACGACGCGGGTGCCGTTCACCACCGGGATGTCGGCCGGGACGCCCTCGTTCCAGATCCACTCGCCGTGCGCGTCGACGAGGTTCCACGGGCTGGAGATGATCGGCCGCCCGGGCGGGACGTCGGCGTTCAGGAAGCAGGCGATGATCTCGGGAGCGGGGCGGTCGCCGGTCAGCCCGCCGGGCCGCCCGATGAGCGCGCCCGCCAGCAGGACGTGCAGCTGGA
The DNA here is from genome assembly GCF_040492135.1 of Actinomadura sp. NPDC000600. Classification (NCBI taxonomy): domain Bacteria; kingdom Bacillati; phylum Actinomycetota; class Actinomycetes; order Streptosporangiales; family Thermomonosporaceae; genus Actinomadura; species Actinomadura sp. NPDC000600. The sequence goes on along the minus strand of NZ_JBEUPD010000010.1, from coordinate 126,011 downwards.
AGTTGTCGCCGATCCCGCCGATGGTGACCGTCCAGCCCTTGCGGCTCGCGCGGTCCAGGATGAGGAGGCGCTCGCCGTCCAGGACGCGCAGCAGCGCCTGGTAGTGCTCCATCTGCCCGAGGTACTGGGCGGCCTGCCCGGCGGCGAAGGCGCAGAAGTCGCGCTCGGCGATGCCCGCCCGCACCGAGGGCCCCATCTGCAGGACCGTGCAGCCCGCCATCGCGAACTGCGGCAGCGCGAACCACGACATCATCGCGGTCACGGCGCCGTCCCCGAGGTGCGGCTCGACGGTGTCGAAGACCTGCTGGGACGGCTGCTCCTCCTGCATGTCCGGCGGCGGCTTTCCGCCGGCGGCCTGGTCCCACGCGTTCGCGAACGCCAGCGCGGCGGCGGTGACCTCCGAGATGCGGTGGACGAGCGGCGCCCCGACGGGGCCCGGGTCGGCGCCGTTCTCGATCCAGGCGCCGGTGACGACGGCGAGCCAGCCGCCGAGGTTCGGGGGCGCCTCGGCGACGCCCTCGGCCAGTCGGGGCAGGGCGGCGGTCATCTCGGCGGGGGAGGCCGACTGGGACGCCTGCATGAGCTGCGGCAGGAGGTCGCCGAAGGCGCGGTCCTCGACCACCGCGGCCCGGACGATCCGGTCGACGAGAGGCTGAAGCGACATGATCGTTAAGCCTGGCACATCGGGCGGGACGAGAGAGAACCCGAGCACCATCTTGGAATCTGATTCTAGAATGGCGCGCATGGAGCCACAGGATTTCGCCGACGTGCTCAAGGCCGTCCGCAGCTTCGTCCGCGAGCAGGTCGTCCCGCGCGAGGAGGAGATCGAGGAGACCGACGCGATCCCGGAGTCGCTGCGGCGCACGTCCCGCGACATGGGCCTGTTCGGGTACGCGCTCCCCGAGGAGTACGGCGGGCTCGGCCTGTCGCTGAGCGAGGAGGTGCGGCTGGTCTTCGAGCTCGGCTACGCCAGCCCCGCGTTCCGCTCCATGTTCGGCACCAGCAACGGCATCGCCGGTCAGGTCCTGGTGAACTCCGGGACGCCGGAGCAGAAGGACGCCTGGCTGCCCAGGCTCGCGTCCGGCGAGGTCATCGGGGCGTTCGCGCTGACCGAGTCCGAGGCCGGGTCCGACCCCAGCACGCTGATCACGACCGCGGTCCGCGACGGCGACGGTTATGTCATCGACGGCGCCAAGCGGTTCATCACCAACGCGCCCGAGGCCGACGTCTTCATGGTCTTCGCCAGGACGGGCGGCGCCGGCTCGCGCGGCATCTCCACCTTCCTCGTCGAGAAGGGCGCGGACGGGCTGCGGATCGGCCCGGCCGACCAGAAGATGGGCCAGCGCGGCGCCCACACGGCCGAGGTGTTCTTCGACGGCGTGCGCGTCCCCGCCGACGCCATGGTCGGGACGGAGGGGACGGGCTTCCGCACCGCGATGGCATCCCTCGCCCACGGGCGGCTCAGCATCGCCGCCGTCTGCGTGGGCCTCGCCCAAAGGATCCTGGACGAGACCGTCGCGTACGCGAAAGAACGCAGCCAGGGCGGCAGGACGATCGGTGAGTACCAGCTCGTCCAGGGGCTCATCGCCGACTCGCAGACCGAGCTCTACGCGGGACGCTCGATGGTCCTGGAGGCGGCCCGCGCCTACGACGCCGGAGAGGACACCAAGCTCGGCCCGTCCTGCGCCAAGTACTACTGCTCGGAGATGGTCGGACGGGTCGCCGACCGCGCCGTCCAGGTCTACGGCGGCATGGGCTACATGCGCGGCGTCGCCGTCGAGCGCTTCTACCGCGACGTCCGGCTCTTCCGCATCTACGAGGGGACGAGCCAGATCCAGCAGCTCGTGATCGCCCGCAACCTGCTGCGCTGACCAGCGCCGACACCGGTGAGGGAATCCGGTTCGCACCACGCGCCCGGGCCGTGTATGGTTTCACTGCGCGAACGACGCAGGCCCCTTTAGCTCAGTCGGCAGAGCGTCTCCATGGTAAGGAGAAGGTCTACGGTTCGATTCCGTAAAGGGGCTCACGGCATCCCGGCCGCCATCCGCACTCCGGACGGCGGCCTTCGTCGTTTCCGGGGCAGGGCTGTGTTTCACAGCGCAGGGCTGTTTCCGGGGCAGGGCCGTTTCACAGGGCAGGCTCTTTCACAGGGCAGGGCCGTCGCATGGCGCAGGGCCCTTTCAAGGGGCACGGCCGGTTCAGGGGAGCAGGGGCAGGGCTGTCACTGTCCGGGCGCAGGCCGTCCTGATTCGCTCCCTACCTGGGCTTGTGGTACCGTCCCACCGGTTCCAGCAGGACGTTTCGCAGATCGTCGGCTCACCCGGTAACCTGGGAGGCGGTCCCGCGGAGCCCGCGGAACCGATTCCCCGATCCTCACCCGGGTTTTCGTGTTTCCAGGGCTCGGTGCGCATCCGGTATCCTGTCAATCCGGTCCACACCGACCATCACGGCGGGGTAGCTCAGTCAGGCAGAGCAAGCGGCTCATAATCGCTGTGTCGCCGGTTCAAGTCCGGCCCTCGCTACTACCCAGGTCTCTCACCCCCACCCCGGGGGTGAGCAGGCTGGGTCGAATCGCCGGCCGCCCCCTGGGACGGCCGAGGTCCGAAAGTCCATGTCCCTAGCTCAGAAAGGCACTCCATCGTGGCTGCCACCGACGTCCGGCCGAAGATCACGCTGGCCTGCCAGGAGTGCAAGCACCGCAACTACATCACGCGGAAGAACCGGCGCAACGACCCGGACCGCCTGGAGATCAAGAAGTACTGCCCCAACTGCAGGACGCACCGTCCGCACAAGGAGACGCGCTAACCGAGGTCCGGACGGAGAAGTACTGCCCGCTGTGCTTCAACACGGGGCCAGGACGCACCGTCCGCACAAGGAGACGCGCTAACCGAGGTCCGGACGGAGAAGTACCGCCCGCTGTGCTTCAACACGGGGCCAGGACGCACCGTCCGCACAAGGAGACCCGCTAACCGAGGTCCCGGACGGAGAAGTACTGCCCGCTGAAAGCAGGGCCAGGACCCGCCGTCCGCACTGGGACACCCGGTGGCACGGACTCGCAGTCCGCACCGGGAGACCCGTCCACGGCGCGAGTCCGCCCCCGCAGACTTCTTCGCATGCTTGCCCTGACATGATCAGCCCGTTCTCGCAGTGAGACCCGCGAGGACGGGCTGAACGTCGTTCTGTTACCGTCCGTCCGAAGAGACGGAACCAGCGCGCTCAGAGGGCGCCCGGGCACCGCGGACGGCGGGAAGTGCGGCCGGCGGCGGCTCCGGAGCCCTGGTCCACCTGGAGGGACGGACTGCATGGCACTCAACCGTGATTTCATCGGGCGGACCTTCCCGCCCAGCGACCCCTACGAGGTCAGCCGGGTGAAGATCCGCGAGTTCGCGGACGCGATCGGCGACCGCAACCCGCTCTACCGCGACCAGGAGGCGGCGAAGGCGGCCGGATACCCCGACGTCATCGCGCCGCCCACCTTCCCGATCGTGGTGTCCCTCGGCAACCCGGGCCTCGCCGACCCCGACCTCGGCCTCAACTACGCGATGGTCGTGCACGGCGAGCAGCGCTTCGAGTACACCCGCCCGCTGCGCGCCGGCGACGTCATCACCTGCACCTCGACCATCACCGAGATCCGCTCGATCGGCAACAACGAGAAGATGGTCGTCGAGACCGAGGTCGCCACCGTCGAAGGCGAACTGGTCTGCAAGTCCTACAACACGATCGTGGAGCGGGGTGCCTGATGACCGCCAAGGTGAACTACGCCGACGTCGAGGTCGGAACCGAGATCCCCGCGCAGACCTACGCCGTCGACCGCGCGAACCTCGTCATGTACGCGGGCGCGTCCGGCGACTTCAACCCCATCCACTGGCGCGAGTCCGTCGCCAAGGCCGTCGGCCTCCCGGACGTGATCGCGCACGGCATGTACACGATGGCGCAGGGCGGCCGGTACGTCACCGACTGGGTCGGCGATCCGGGCGCCGTCGTCGACTACGGGGTACGGTTCTCCTCTCCGGTCGTCGTCCCCGACCAGGGCGGCGCGACGCTGGAGATCAGCGGCAAGGTGGAGGAGAAGCTCGACGACAACAAGGTCGTCGTGGCGCTCACCGCCAGGTCCAACGACCAGAAGGTCCTCACGCGCGCCAAGGCGGTCGTCAGGCTCGCCTGAGCGCGGCGGCACACCGGCCGGGGCCGCCCCGGCCGGTGCGCAGGCCACCGGACGAGGGCGGGCCGCCCGGCGGCGCGGGGGCGGCAGGAGGGGGAGACGACGTGGCGGTGTTCGCCGAAGACGTGAACCTGGCCGGATACACCACGCTGCGGCTGGGCGGGCCCGCGCGGCGCTTCGTCGAGGCGACGACCGAGGCCGAGCTGGTCGCCGCCGTCCGCAAGGCCGACGACGAGGGCGAGCCGGTCCTCGTGCTCGGCGGCGGCAGCAACCTCGTGGTGTCCGACGACGGGTTCCCCGGCACCGTCGTGCACGTCGGGACCCGCGGCACCGAGCGCGTCGCCGCCGAGGGCGGCAAGGTCCTGCTCCGCGTCCAGGCCGGCGAGGACTGGGACCCGTTCGTCGCCCGCTGCGTCGCCGACGGGCTCGCCGGCGTCGAGTGCCTGTCCGGCATCCCCGGCCGCGTCGGCGCCACGCCGATCCAGAACGTCGGCGCCTACGGGCAGGACGTCAGCGAGACGATCGTCGAGGTCCGCGCCTACGACCGGGAGGCGCGCGCCTGCGTCGTCCTCGACCGCGACGCCTGCCGGTTCACCTACCGGCACAGCGTCTTCAAGGGCAACGACCGGTACGTCGTCCTGGACGTGACATACGCGCTGGACGAGGCCGAGGAATCGCAGCCCATCGCCTATGCCGAACTCGCCCGGAAGCTGGACGTCCGGCCGGGGGACCGGGTCACGCTGAAAGAAGCCCGTGACGCCGTCCTCGAACTGCGGCGAGGCAAAGGCATGGTGCTGGACGCGACCGACCCCGACACCCGCAGCGCCGGATCGTTCTTCACCAACCCGATCCTCGACCCGGACCGGCTCGCCGAACTCGAACGCCGCGTGGCCGAACGCCTCGGCCCGGACGCGACGTTCCCGCGCTACCCCGAGGCCGACGGCCGGGTGAAGACGTCCGCCGCCTGGCTGATCGACCGCGCCGGATTCACCAAGGGCCACGCGCGCGGCCCCGCCAGGATCTCCACCAAGCACACCCTCGCCCTCACCAACCCGGGCGGCGCCGGCACGGCCGACCTGCTCGCCCTGGCCCGCGAGGTCCGCGACGGCGTCCGCGACGCCTTCGGCGTCGAACTGGTCAACGAGCCCGTCCTGGTAGGCGTGACCCTCTAACCCCAGCCCCGCCCACGCAGCCGCGAGTGCGGCGTCGGGCGGGGTTGGTAGGGTGGGCGGCGTCGAGGGGGAGTAGTCCCAATCGCGTGGTCGACATGCTGGCGCCGCCGACGGCGCCCGGTCACGCGGGCCCGATCCACATCGCGGCGGACGAGACCTTCGGCCTGGCAGTCATGCCGGGCCGAGGTCGCGCGCGCGAGCCCCCGCCCTTCGCCCGGCAGCACGAGCGAAAGGGATCAGGTGTCCGCCTTCCTCATCAGCCTGGCCGTGATCTTCGTGGCCGAGCTGGGCGACAAGAGCCAGCTCATGGCCATGACGTTCGCCACGCGCTTCCGCGCGCTCCCGGTGCTGATCGGCATCACGGCCGCGACCGCGATCGTCCACCTGGCGAGCGTCGCGCTCGGCGCGGCCCTCGGCGCCGCGCTCCCCACCGGCCCGATCTCGATCATCGCCGGCATCGCGTTCCTCGGCTTCGCGCTGTGGACGCTGCGCGGCGACGAGCTCGACGACGACGAGCGCGACAAGGCGCGGCGCGCCACGGGATCGGCGATCCTCGCCGTCGGCGGGGCGTTCTTCCTCGCCGAGCTGGGCGACAAGACGATGCTCGCCACCGTCACCCTCGCCGCCGACCACGGCGGCCTCGCCGGACTGACCGGCGTTTGGCTCGGCTCCACGGTCGGTATGGTCGCCGCCGACGCGCTCGCCATCGTCGTCGGCCAGATGCTCGGCCGCAGGCTGCCCGAGCGCGTCATCAAGTACGGCGCCGCCGCCGGGTTCGCCGTCTTCGGCGTCCTGCTGCTGATCGAGGGCATCACCGCGTGACCCGGCGGGAACAATCCCTCCAGGGCCCTTGAGGAACCGCGGGGCGCGCCGCGGCAGGGCCCGGACTGGAGTACGACCGTGGTCCTTCCCGCTCCCCTCCCCCCTCCCCGGCAGGCGCTCGGCACGCGGCTCCAGCTGAGCGACGAGGCCGCCGCCCGCATCCGCGAATTGATCATGGACGGGCGGCTGCGGCCCGGCGAGCACCTGCGGCTGGAACGCCTCGCCATGGAGTTCGGGATCAGCGTCACACCCGTCAGGGAGGCGCTGAAATCGCTGCGCAGCGAGGGCTTCGTCGTCCTGGAGCCGAGGCGCGGGTTCGTCGTCGCGCCGCTGTCGAAACGCGACGTCCAGGACCTGTTCTGGGTTCAGGCGGGCATCGCCGCGGAACTCACCATGCGCGCCGCACCCCGCATCGGCCCCGACACCCTGCGGCGCTTGGACGGCCTCCAGCACGCTCTGGCACGCGACAAGGCCGCGCACCGTCCCGACCTCATGGAGGAGCGCAACCATCTCTTCCACCGGGAGATCAACCTGGCGGCCGAGTCGCCGAAGCTCGCCTGGTCGCTCGGCACGGCCGCCCGCTACGTCCCGCGCGGCCTGTACGGGCGGCTCGCCGACTGGCCCGGCGTCGCCGTACGCGACCACGGCCGGATCCTGGCGGCGCTCCGGGACGCCGACGCCCGCACGGCCGGCGAGGAGATGCGCGCCCACATCGTCCGGGCCGGAGAACTGCTGGTCGCCCACCTCGAACGGCGGGGCCTGTGGCGCCCGCCCCCATGATCGTCGCGAGTCACTACCGTGGACGGCATGAGCCCGAGGATGAGCGCCGGTGCGCGCCGCGAGCTGGCGGTCCGGGCAGCGATGGCCGAGTTCGCCCACGGCGGCTACGACGGCACGTCCACCTGGACGATCGCCCGCCGCATCGGCGTCTCCCAGCCCTACATGTTCCGGCTCTTCCCGTCCAAGCACGCGCTCTTCCTCGCCGCCGCCGAACGCTGCTTCGACGACATCGAGCACCGCCTCGCGGAGGCCGCGCGAGGCCTGCGCGGCAGGGACGCCATGGCCGCGATGGAACGGGCGTACCTCCGGCTGCCGCGTGAGGAGCCCGCCCTGCCGCGCCTCCAGTTGGGGATCCACGCGGTCGCCGTCCGGGATGAGGAGATCGCCGCGCTCGGCCGGATCCGCTGGGCCCGCCTCTGGCGCCTCGTCGGCGACCTGTCGGGGGAGGGACCCGACGCGGTCGCCCGGTTCATGGCGGACGGCCTGCTGGTGAACGTCATGACCGCATTCGGCGCCCCACTCGGCCCCGACCTGCCCCGCGCGATGGCGGCCTGGTCGGAAGGCCTCCGCGGCGGAGACCCCGACCGCCCGCCCACCTGACCCCGGCCCCTCGCGTCGGCCCGCCTCGATCACTGCGAGCCCTCATCACTACGAGCCCTCGGTCCTGCGCGGCTCTGATCGGCCACGATGTGGCAGGCAGGTGAAGTGGGCCGGGACTTCGAGACGCAGGCTAGGCGGCGAGCCAGGCGTCGATGCCTGCCAGGAGGCGGGTTCGGACGTCGTCCGGGGCCGCCGAGGCGCGGATCGACTGCCGGGCCAGCTCCGCCAGTTCGGCGTCGCTGAACGCGTGCGCGGTGCGGGCCAGCTCGTACTGGCGCGCCAGCCGGGAGCCGAACAGCAGCGGGTCGTCGGCGCCGAGCGCGATCGACGCGCCCGCCTCGAACAGCCGCCGCAGCGGGACGTCCGACGCGGTCGCCGCCACCCCGAGGCCCACGTTCGACGCCGGGCAGACCTCCAGCGTCACGCCGCGGTCCACGATCCGCTCCAGCAGCCGCGGGTCCTCCACGGCGCGGACCCCGTGCCCGATCCGGTCGGCCTCCAGCGTCTCCAGGCACTCCCGGACGCTCGCCGGACCGAGCAGCTCGCCGCCGTGCGGGGTCGACAGCAGCCCGCCGCGCTTGGCGATCCTGAACGCGCCCTCGAAGTCGTAGGCGCGGCCCCGCCGCTCGTCGTTGGACAGCCCGAACCCGACTACCCCCTTGCCCGTGTACTGGACGGCGAGGCGCGCGAGGGTCTTGGCGTCCAGCGGGTGCCGGGTCCGGTTCGCCGCGATCACCACGCCGATGCCGACGCCGGTCGCCTCCGACGCCTGGCGCGCCGTGTCGAGCACCAGCTCCACGGTCGGCGTCAGCCCGCCGAACCGCGCCGCGTACCCGCTCGGGTCGACCTGGATCTCCAGCCAGCCCGACCCCTCCGCGGCCTCGTCCTCGGCCGTCTCGCGCAGCAGCCGCCGCAGGTCGTCCGGCGTCTGCAGGACCGAGCGCGCGATGTCGTACAGGCGCTGGAACCGGAACCAGCCGCGCTCGTCGGTCGCCTGCAACCGGGGCGGCCAGTCCTCGACGAGGGCGTCCGGCAGGTGGACGCCGTGCAGGGCGGCGAGCTCCACGAGCGTGGAGTGCCGCATCGAGCCGGTGAAGTGAAGGTGCAGGTGCGCCTTGGGCAGCAGGGCCACGTCCGGGCGGGCGGGACCGCGCGCGGGCGCGGGCTCCCGGCGGTCCGTGATGGAACGGTCCGGCGTGGAACGGTCCTCGGCCGGACGGGCTGAAACGGTACGGGCCTCCATGACCCAATGTTGCCGGATCATCGTCCTCCCCGAACGCCCGCCCCCGCAGGATCACCACACCGGACTACCTCGCATGACACGCGGCGGCCATCACGCCCATGGGCATCCCCGAAAAAACTTTGGAATCGCGTGCAACCCCCTCCGGGCACCGTGCGTATACGAGGGGCGCCAGAGAGAGACAGGCACCCCTGAGCAAGACCCCCCGAGCAAGACCCCCGTGCAGAAAGGGATTCACGATGATCACGCTGAAGGCCGCCTTGATCGCAGCGTCCGCCATCGGGACCGTGGCCGTGGGCGGCGGCGCGACGTGGGCCATGACCGGCACCCACCACGAGGCCGGCCTCCAGTCGCACGGCTCCAAGGCCCCCGCCGTCGAGCGCAAGCTCCAGGACGCCGCGCCCAAGACCGCCCCGACGTGCCTCCCGGCGAAGTCCGATCTGCCGAAGGTCCCGGCCGACGGTGTGAAGAAGCAGGTCGAGCAGCACCTCAAGCAGCACCCGGTCACCAAGGACCTGCCGCAGGGCCAGCTGCCGAAGACGGGCCTGCCGAAGACGGAGCTGCCGAAGGCGGGCGTCCCGAACACCGAGGTCCCCGGCGTGAAGGCCCCGGAGGGCAAGAACCTGCCCGGCGTCCCGGCCAAGCCCGGCGTCCCGGCCGTGCCCGGTGTGCCCGCCAAGCCCGGCGTCCCGGCGGACCTGCCCACCTGCGCCCCGTCCACCGGCGACCTGCCCGCCGGCACCAAGGCCAAGCCGAACACGCAGGTGCCCGGCGCGCCCGCCAAGCCCGCCCTGCCCGCGCTGCCGAAGCTCGACTGCAGCACCCTGAAGCCCGTCGTGAAGGTCGGCGGCACGGTCGAGAAGACCGTCATCGCGTCGAAGGGCCTGCGCTACGTGTCGGCCGTCCCCGGCTCCGCGGAGCTGCGCAAGCAGCAGGTCTGCGCCGTCACGCAGAAGTGGACCGGCAAGGCCGGCCAGTGGCTCACCGTCGAGACGCTGAAGACCCGCGCCGGCATGACGCAGGAGCAGCTGCGGCAGGCGCTCGGCCTGCCCGAGGGCGGCACCCCGCTGACCGTCGCCGGCGTGGCCGCCTGGCAGAGCCCGAACGGCAACGGCGTGCTGCTGTTCGACCCGAACGGCTCCTCGCTGTTCGTCAACGGCAGCCCGGTCGTGGCCGGCGGGCTGAAGGACGTGGCCGCCGCCCTGCGCAAGACCGGCTGACACCCGCAGGGAAGCCGTGACGCCGGTAACGATGCGGAGACCATTAGTGACAAAGCGTAGAAACCGGTAACACAAGGCGACAACGTCAACACAGCAAGGCCATCAACACAGCAAGACCATCAACAGCAGCACCAGAACACAACACAGGCGAGGGATGGGCGGCCCAGGCGCGGAGGCCGCCCATCCCCGACCAGACAAACTGCCGGAACCGCTCTAGCCGGGACGGAGCACTGTGGGGCGTCGAGACGACGAGTCGTTCGTGGAGTTCGTGGCGGCACGCGGCGATGCCCTGCTGCGCACCGCCGCACTGATGTGCGGGGCCCGGCAGGACGCCGAGGACATCCTGCAGACCGCGCTTGAAAAGGCCTACCGCCACTGGGGACGGCTGGAACCCGACAGCGATCCCGAGCCCTACGTCCGCCGGATCCTGGTCAACCTGGTGATCAGCCGGTCCCGGCGGTGGAAGGTGCTCCGGGAGATCCACATGGCGAGGCTCCCGGAGACGCCGACCGTCTCGCCCAACCACTCCGTCGAGCTGAGAGGGACCCTGATGGACGAGTTGCGCAAGCTCGGCCCGCGGCAGCGGGCGGTGCTCGTCCTGCGCTTCTGGGAGGACCTGTCGGAAGCGGAGACGGCACAGGCTCTCGGCTGTTCGGTCGGAACGGTCAAGAGCCAGGCGTCCCGGGGGCTCGCCAGGCTCCGGGAACGCCTCGACCGGAACCTGGCGCCACTGGGGAGATGAGCGATGGATCTGGAGAGTGAACTGCGGAAGGCCATGGCCGAGCAGGTGGCCGGGGCGACCGCGTCACAGTCGCTCGTCGCCGACGTCAAGCGCCGCCACCGCCGCCGCAAGGCCCGCGTCCACGCGGCCGCCGGCGTAGCGGCCGCCTCGGTCGCGGCCCTGGCCCTCGTGCCCACCTATCAGTCGTTCCGGGCCACACCGGCCGGCGACTCCGAGACGACCCGTCCCAGCAACACCGTCTCGGCGTTGCAGCTGCCGGAGCGACCTCCCGCCTCGGGCGTCCCCGGGTCCCCGTCCCCTAAGGGGACGTCCGAGGCGGGAGCCTCCCAGAAGCCGCAGGAGCACGGCTCGTCCGGCGGCGGGCACGCCCCCTCCAAGCCGGGGGTGCCCGGCGCCGTCGGCAAGCTGCCGCAGTGGATCACCTATCTGCCGGCCGGCCTGGCCTCCACCGGCCCGTGCGATGTCGCCCGCAGCGCCGGCCGTGAGACCACGACGTGCACGTGGCGCGGCAGCGGCGGCTGGGTGGAGATCGCGCTCGTGAAGGGCGACGGGCTGACCGGACCGCAGGACCTGATGCGCGCTCCGGGCGTCCCCGGCCACACGTCCGTCCACGGGATGCCCGCGCTGACCGGGGACCGCCCCGACTCGGCGCGGCAGATCTCCTGGGTGGCGCGGTCCGGCGTCGGCGTCACCGTGACCGCCGCCGGAACGGCGAAGGACCGGCTCATGCGCATCGCCGAGGGCGTGCGCCCCTGAACTCCGTCCGGCGGGGCGTCCCACGGCGGAGAGGGGCCGTGCGTGAGACGTCCGCCGGACATCCTGGTGACGGGCCCGGCGGAGGTCCCGTCCCACGCGAAACCGGCCCCGGGATTTGTGCACCCGGGGCCGGTTTCGTGTAATGCCAGCTCGTGTTCGGACGGGTCGTCCGCGCAGGTCTCGCGCGGGAAGGTCAGCTCGCCTCGGACAGCAGCTTCGCGACGCGCGAGACGCCCTCGACGAGGTCGTCGTCGCCCAGCGCGTACGACAGGCGGAAGTACCCGGGGGTGCCGAACGCCTCGCCCGGTACCAGCGCGACCTCGGCCTCCTCCAGGATCAGCGACGCCAGCTCCACCGACGTCTCCGGGCGCTTGCCGCGCAGCTGCTTGCCGAGCAGCGCCTTGACCGACGGGTAGGCGTAGAACGCGCCCTCCGGCTCGGGGCACACCACGCCCGGGATCTCGTTCAGCATCCGCACGATCGTGTGCCGGCGCCGGTCGAACGCCTTGCGCATCTCCGCGACCGCCGACAGGTCGCCGGTCACCGCGGCGAGCGCGGCGGCCTGGGAGACGTTCGCCACGTTGGACGTCGCGTGCGACTGCAGGTTCTGCGCGGCCTTCACCACGTCCGCCGGGCCGATCAGCCAGCCGACCCGCCAGCCGGTCATCGCGTAGGTCTTCGCCACCCCGTTCAGGACGAGCGTCCGGTCGGCCAGCTCCGGCACCACCACGGGCATCGAGTGGAACTCGGCGTCGCCGTACACGAGGTGCTCGTAGATCTCGTCGGTGACGACCCACAGGCCGTGCCCGTCGGCCCAGCGCCCGATCGCCTCGATCTCGTCCCGGCTGTAGACCGCGCCCGTCGGGTTGGACGGCGACACGAACAGCAGCACCTTCGTCCGGTCGGTGCGGGCCGCCTCAAGCTGCTCGACGCTCACCTTGTAGCCGGTGGTCTCGTCGGCGACGACGTCCACCGGCACCCCGCCCGCCAGCTTGATCGACTCGGGGTAGGTCGTCCAGTACGGCGTCGGGACGATGACCTCGTCGCCCGGGTCGAGCAGCGCCGCGAACGCCTCGTACACCGCCTGCTTGCCGCCGTTGGTCACGAGCACCTGCGACGCCTCGACCCGGTACCCGGAGTCGCGCTCGGTCTTCTCGGCGATCGCGGCGCGCAGCTCGGGCAGCCCGCCCGCGGGCGTGTACTTGTGGAAGCGCGGCACCCGGCACGCGGTCACCGCGGCCTCGACGATGTAGTCGGGCGTCGGGAAGTCGGGCTCGCCCGCGCCGAACCCGATGACCGGGCGGCCCGCCGCCTTCAGCGCCTTGGCCTTGGCGTCGACGGCCAGCGTGGCGGACTCGGATATCGCGGCGATGCGCTTGGAGATGCGAGGACGGTCGATGCTCATACCCCTATCGTTACAGACGGCGCACCAGGACCCGCAGCCATATATCCGAGCCGGTCGGACGGGTCGTCGCCGCGACGTCGCCGCGGCGTTCCGGGATCTCCGGGATATCCGGTTCGACGCGGGCCCCTCCGGCACGTAGACTCCTCCTCCAAGTGACGTGTCACCGGTATACGAGCCTGTCCGCACGCGGGCACCGATGAGGCCGTAAGCTGGGACCCGGCACCGCCCGATCCCATGGTCGGGTTTTCTCCTTAGCCGGAGAAGTGAAGGGCAGTGGCTCAATTGGTAGAGCTCCGGTCTCCAAAACCGGCGGTTGGGGGTTCGAGTCCCTCCTGCCCTGCGAGGTGCGGTGCGCGCACCCGTGCCGGCCGCGCCATGGCGGCGCAATGGCCCTCCGTGGCACTCCGCGGCACGGGACCGCGCGGCAACCACAGGGTGGTTGGATCACGACCTATGAGGTGAACGGCGGCAAATGGCGACTGAGACTCGCGACGAGCCCGAGGCCAAGGACGAGGGCAAGGGCAAGAAGAAGTCCCCCTCCAGGAGGACCTCGCCCGCGCTCTTCGTGCGCCAGGTCATCGCCGAGCTGCGCAAGGTCATCTGGCCGACGCGGCGCGAGCTGATCACCTACACGACCGTCTCGCTGGTGTTCGTGCTGGTCATGGTCGCGCTCGTCTCCGGCATCGACTACGGGCTGCAGAAGGGCGTCTACGAGCTCTTCGGCTGACGCCGCACGACCCGGGCCGGGTGCCGAGCCCCGCCGTACCTTCGCAAGTCCATCACCGCAGACCGAGAGAAGAGTCCACCGTGTCCGAGCCCTCACAGCCCTACGACGAGGCCGTTGAAGAGGCCCAGTCTGCTGCGGCTGCTGCGGCAGACCAGGCGGGTCCCGCCGAGGAGACGGCCGAGGCGGTCGTCTCCGCCGGCGACGCCGAGCCGGCGGACACGAAGCTCGAAGGCGAGGAGGGCCCCGCGCCGGATGCGGCCGAGGGCGCCGCCGAGCTCGCCGAGTCCGTCGAGGGCGAGGAGCCGGCCGAGTCCGCCGAGGAGGCCGGCGAGGAGGAGGCCGCCCCGCCGGTCGACCCGTACGCCGACTTCAAGATGCAGCTCCGCCTCCAGCCGGGCGACTGGTACGTCGTGCACTCCTACGCGGGCTACGAGAACCGGGTCAAGACCAACATCGAGACCCGGACGCAGACCCTCAACATGGAGGACTACATCTTCCAGATCGAGGTCCCGCAGCACGAGGTGACCGAGATCAAGGGCGGCAAGCGCCAGAAGGTCAACGAGAAGGTCCTGCCGGGCTACATCCTCGTCCGCATGGAGCTCACCGACGAGTCGTGGGCCGCGGTCCGCAACACTCCGGGCGTCACCGGGTTCGTCGGCCTGCTGAACAAGCCGTCCCCGCTCAGCCTGGACGAGGTCGCCAACCTGCTGGCCCCCGAGCCGGAGGAGGGCGTCGCCAAGGCCGCCAAGGAGCAGGCCAAGGCCCCCGCCACCGTCGACTACGAGGTCGGCGAGTCGGTCACCGTCATGGACGGCCCGTTCGCCACCCTCCCCGCGACCGTCAACGAGATCAACGCCGAGCAGCAGAAGCTCAAGGTCCTGGTCTCCATCTTCGGTCGCGAGACGCCGGTCGAGCTCTCCTTCAACCAGGTCTCCAAGATCTGACCCTGTCTCCAAGATCTGCCAGGTCTCCAAGATCTGCCAGGTCTCCAAGATCTGCCAGGTCTCCAAGATCTGCCAGGTCTCCAAGATGTGACCAGGTCTTCGAGATCTGCCAGGTCTTCGAGATCCGACACGGCCTCGAAGCGCCGTCCTGCCCGCTCCGGTCAGGCCGTATCCTTGACAGGTCGTCCCCGCGCCAGCGGGGACGGGTTCGGGTTCCCGCCCTCCGGTCTTCGGCGGGACGGGCACCCATCTGCCCCGCTCCTGCGGGGATGACCCCAAGAACATCGCTGCGTCCGTCAAGGTGCAGCTTTGCTCCCCGCGCACGCGGGGCGACGGGGTCGGCCAAGGTCCCAACGCGGCGGTCTAGTTCCGCCCGCCGTGTTGCCCGGTATCCGGGAGTCGGGACCACAGCGAAACGGAACACAGAGGGAGAGGCATGCCTCCCAAGAAAAAGGTCGCCGCACTGGTGAAGGTCCAGCTCCAGGCTGGTCAGGCCACGCCGGCGCCGCCGGTCGGTACCGCGCTCGGTCCGCACGGCGTCAACATCATGGACTTCTGCAAGCAGTACAACGCTGCCACGGAGTCCCAGCGCGGCAACGTCATCCCCGTAGAGATCACCATCTACGAGGACCGGTCGTTCAGCTTCGTCACGAAGACCCCGCCGGCCGCGCAGCTCATCCTGAAGGCCGCGGGCGTGGAGAAGGGCAGCGGCGAGCCGCACAAGACCAAGGTCGGCTCCGTCACGCGCGACCAGATCCGCGAGATCGCCACGACCAAGATGCCCGACCTCAACGCCAAGGACCTGGACGCCGCCGAGAAGATCGTCGCCGGCACCGCGCGGTCGATGGGCATCGAGGTCAAGTAAGTCACCCCAGTGGGAGGGCCTGCGCCGGCCCCTACCACGAGTTCCGTTTGGAGGAACGCAGATGAAGCGCAGCAAGGGCTACCGCGCAGCGGCCGAGAAGATCGACCGCGAGCGGCTGTACAGCCCGGTCGAGGCCGTGAAGCTGGCCAAGGAGACCGCGGTCACCAAGTTCGACGCGACCGTCGAGGTCGCCATGCGGCTGGGCGTCGACCCGCGCAAGGCCGACCAGATGGTCCGCGGCACGGTCAACCTGCCGCACGGCACCGGCAAGACCGCCCGCGTGCTCGTCTTCGCCGTCGGCGCCAAGGCGCAGGAGGCCGAGGCGGCGGGCGCCGACCTGGTCGGCTCGGACGACCTGATCGAGCGGATCCAGGGCGGCTTCCTGGACTTCGACGCCGTGGTCGCGACCCCGGACCAGATGGGCAAGGTCGGCCGGCTCGGCCGGGTGCTCGGTCCGCGCGGCCTGATGCCGAACCCGAAGACCGGCACGGTCACCATGGACGTGTCCAAGGCGGTCTCCGACATCAAGGGCGGCAAGATCGAGTTCCGGGTCGACCGGCACGCGAACCTGCACTTCATCATCGGCAAGGCGTCCTTCGACGAGCGCCAGCTGGTGGAGAACTACGCCGCCGCGGTCGACGAGATCCAGCGTCTCAAGCCGTCCGCCGCGAAGGGCCGGTACGTCAAGAAGGCGGCCCTGACCACGTCGATGGGCCCGAGCATCCCGGTGGACCCGAACGCGGTCCGCAACCTGACGGCCGAGCTCGAAGAGGCCTGACCGAGCCCGGCGTCGAACGCCGCAGAACAGGGCGCCCCCGGTACGACCGGGGGCGCCCTGCCGCGTTCTCCGCCGCCTTCACCCCGGTGCCTCGCCCCGCCGCGTTACGCCTTGATGCGTCCGGCCGAGTCTTCAGCACCACTGGCCGCGCACTTCCACGAGGTGCAGGATCGGGGGGCTCTGCTTGGCCTTCCGTGACCATCGCTCTAACCTTCGAGCGTGAGCTGGAAACTCGTCCTCGGGTGGTTCTGGACCGTCGTGTTCGGGGTGTTCTCCCTGGGCGCCTTCGGAGTCGCGTGGGAGAAGTACCGCCTCAATTCGCGAGGACGGTGGATCGAGGGTGAGATAGTCCGTGTCGATGAGGACAAGGACAGCGACGGAGCCCCGCGCTTCTACCCTGTGGTGGTCTTCACTCCCCCGGACGGAGACCGGATTGAGGTCAAGTCCCCCTCCGGCAAGCCCTATCCGCCGGGGTTGGCCTCTGGTGTGGGCTGCAAGGTCGACGTTCGATACGACCCGGCCAGCCCAACGACGATCGAACTGCCGGGATATGAAGGGGTCGGCGTCCTCCCGGCCCTGCTGGTCGGTGTCGTGCTGGTCGGCGTCACGGGGTTCATAGCCTTCGAGATGCTCCTCTGACGCGGACACCTCACGCCTCCGCTCTCGCATACTGCCCACCGCTGCGGGGGCGCGGAGGTCGCGCTCACCGGGATGGCTCCGGCGGAGCCCGCGTCCCCGCCACTAGATTCGGCGCCCAGATCGTCGGTGAGGGGATGCGATGGGCGGGGCGCGGCAATGGGACGTCGACCGGTTGTCCGACGTCCCACGGCTGTACGACGTGCTTGAGGCGGCCGCGGCGGAGGCCCCCGACGCCCCGGCCCTCTCGGTCGACGGCACGACGTGGACGTTCCGGGAGTTGCAGGCCCGGACGGATGCGCTGAGCGCCCACCTGTCGGCGCGGTGCTCGAGCGGAGCACGAGTGGCACTGCTCGCGCACAACCGGCCGGAGTACGTGGCGGCCTACTACGGGGTCCCGTGCGAGGGCAGGATCCTCGTGCCGCTCAACCAGAGGCTGCACCCGCGCGAATGGGCCGACCAGATCGTCCGCTGCGGCGCGGAACTGGTCATCGGCGAACCGGAGCTGCTGGAGAGGCTGGCCCGTGAGGGCGGGCTGCCCGACCGCCACCCACCGCTCACCGACATCGCCGACCTCCCATGGGACGGCCCGGCCGCCATAGAAGAAGGGGAGCGCGATCCGGCCGAAGTCGCGTGGCTGATGTTCACCAGTGGCACGACCGGCCGGCCGAAGGGCGTGCGGCTCACACACAGGAGCCTGCTAGCGGCCATCACGGTGACGGCGTCGGGGCGTCCCGTGCTGCCGGGCGACGTGTTCTGTACGCCGTTCCCTCTCTGCCATGTGGCGGGCTACCAAGTCATCCTGCATCACGTGTTCCGGCGGCACGCCGTGGTGCTCCGGAGATTCGTTCCCCCCGCCCTGGTGGACGCTGCGCGCCGGCACGGGGTCACCAACCTGTCCCTGGCCCCGACGATGCTGGAGGACCTGCTCGCGCACCTGAACGAGGATCCGGCGGCGCTGGAGGCCCTGCGAGCCACCCTCCGCGTGATCGCGTACGGCTCGGCGCCCATGCCGGTACCGCTGCTGCGCCGCGCCGTCGAGGTGCTGGGCTGCGACCTCAACCAGGGGTACGGCATGACCGAGCTGTCAGGCAACGCGACATTCCTGTCCCCGGCGGACCATCGCGCCGCGATCGAGACGCGGCCGGAGCTGGCGGCGTCGGCGGGCCGTCCCGGCGACGGCGCGGAGATCGCCGTGATCGGCGAGGACGGAACGCCGCTGCCGCCCGGCGAGCTGGGCGAGGTCGTGGTCCGCGGGGCGCAGGTGGCGGACGGCTACTGGGACGACCCCGATGCCACCGCCGAGGCGTTCGCGGGCGGCTGGTTCCGCACGGGTGACGCGGGCCGCATCGACGGGGACGGCTACCTGCACCTCACCGACCGGCTCAAGGACGTGATCATCACGGGCGGGGAGAACGTCTCGTCCCGCGAGGTCGAGGACGTCCTGCGCACGGTCCCGGGCGTGCGCGAGGTCGCGGTGGTGGGGCTGCCCGACCCGCGCTGGGGCCAGACGGTGTGCGCGGTGATCGTGCCGGGCGGCGTCCCACCGGACCCCGAGGAGCTGATCGCGGCCTGCCGCGCCCGCCTCGCGGGCTTCAAGACCCCCCGCCGCATCGAGTTCACGACGGCCCTACCCCGCACCAGCACCGGCAAGATCCGCAAAGCCGCCCTACGCACCCGACTGACCCCCCACCCCGACCCGACCACCCCCTCAGAGCAGGCCGATCCCCCGAACCGACCGCCAACCGCACGTTGACCGACCATCCCGAGCCTGTTCGCCGAGCCGGTGCCTGCAGGGTGCTTCGCGGCGACGGGCCGTGGCGGGCCTGGTGGGCGGGCCGGAGGGGCCTGGATCCCGGGGGCGGGCCGGGCTGGATACACGGGGGGTGGTCCGGAACCGGACAATTTGGTACTCGATTGTTTTGTTACTGGCGAGGAACCTGGTGTTGAATTGCCCGGGTGAAGCGTCGTACCGATCGGGCCATCGCCATCTCCGCCGTGACCGCGGTGGCCGTCGTGCCCACGGCGATCCTGATGGTGGTCAAGACCGGCGGCGACTCGCCGAAGGACGCGGGGGCGCTGCCCCCCTCCGCGGCGATGGCCCAGCGCGATCCCGCCAACCCGAACGGCGCCGCGTCCGCCACGGTCACTCCGGGCGCCACGCCCGGCGCGCCCGGGGCCGGCAACGGCGCGGGCGCCCGGCCCGGCACGCCCGGTTCCGGAAACGGGGGCGCCGCGCACGGCCTGCCCACGGCACCGCCGCAGCCCGGTCCCAGCCTGCACTCCTTCACCCGCAAGACGGACATGAAGGTGACGGTCGGGCCGGACGGCGACTACCAGCACGCGACCGAGACGGCCTCGTTCACGCTGTGGCCGAAGTTCGCGATGAGCGCCACCGGCGTCACGCAGACGATGAAGGGCGGCGTGCTGTCCAAGGTCACCCAGAAGGTGATCGTCCAGGGGAGCACGCTCAAGGGCTACGACGGGCAGAAGTGGACGCAGTCCACGCTGACCCAGGCGCAGCTGGGCAAGCTGCAGAACGAGTCCGACCCCCGCCAGTTCACCTTCATGATCGGGACGCTGCCGGGCATGACGGCGGGCGAGCCGGACGCCGCCGGGCTGACGCGCTTCACCGCGCAGGGGCTCATGGGCGGCGTGTACCCGCTGCTGCCGCAGGACGCGGCGGCGGCGTTCCGCAAGTGGATCCCGGACGACACCGGCTGCGGGATCGACATGCTGGCCGACAGCCAGGCCCGCCCGACCACGATCAGTCTCGGCGCGCAGGGTCCCGGCGCGGGGTTCGCGGGGTCGATGACCTTCGGTTCCTACCGCTGACGCGGCTCCGCGACGCGGGATTCTGCCCTGCCGTACGGCTCCGTCCGGCGCCCTTCGTCCAGTGCCGCGGCTACGCCGTTGGTCGTACCGTGCGGGCGCCCATTCGTACCACCGGGGGATGTAGGTCCGTTAGCGCCCGAAGAGACTGGGAACACCAGCAGGGCGACTAGGGAGGCTCAACCCTCATGAACCGACGATTCGTGGTGGCGGCCGGCGGCACCGCGGTGGGTGCCGCGCTCCTCCTGTCCGGGTGCAACGGGGACGGGTCGGAGAACACCGGCAACATGAAGCTCAGCGCGAACCAGGCGCTGCTGAAGGCGTCCGAGAAGACCGGCAAGGCCGACACGTTCAAGGCCGACCTGACGGTGACGGGCACGGGCGACGGCGGCGGGAAGGTCCACGCGAACGGGCAGTTCCGGCTGCGTCCGTCGCTGGAGTTCAGCGCGAAGCTGGACGAGTTCAGCCGGAACGGGCAGAGCGTTCCGGGCGCCAAGGGCCAGGCGGTCTTCACCGACAACGTCCTGTACGCGAAGGTCCCGCAGCTCGCGCAGTTCGTCAGCAACGGCAAGCCGTGGCTGCGGATCGACGTGAACCAGGTGTCGCAGCGGACGGGCTTCGACGTCCAGGGCCTGGTGAACCAGGTCCAGAAGGTGGACCCGGCCGAGCAGACGAAGATGTTCACCGGCTCCAAGGACGCCCGCAGGGTCGGCACCGAGACGGTCGACGGCGTCAAGACGACGCACTACGCCGGGACGGTCACCGTCGACGACGCGCTGAAGCAGTTGGACGCGGAGGCCCGCTCGAAGGTCCAGCACTGGCTGCCGAAGGACCGCGCCAACGGGAAGATCAACTTCGACCTGTGGACGGACGGTGACAACCTGCCGCGCAAGCTCGTGTCCAAGTCCACCGGGTCGCAGGGCGAGAACGGCTCGGTGACCGTCCTCTACAGCGACTACGGCAAGTCCTTCAACGTGAACACGCCCCCGTCCGACCAGGTGGGTCAGCTCTCGCTGCAGGGCTTCCTCGGCGGCAACTGACGGCGGCGGCCCGCGGCGTCGTCCCGGTGGCGGTGACCGAGGACGGTGCCGAGGGCGGGCCACCGACCGTGATGTCCGGGGAAAGGTGAACCGCGGCGGGGCCCTTTGCGTCTGATGTACCGTTCGGCCCCATCGCCCGGGAGCCAAGGAGACCAAGGAGACCCCCCAGATGATCCGTCGTTTCGCCGCAGGCACGGCGCTGGCCACCGGCCTCGCCCTCTCGCTGACCGGCTGCCTCGGGGACGCCGGGAAGACGGTGGACGAGGCCGGCAAGGGACTGAGGCTGACGGCCGCGCAGGTCCTCGGCAAGGCCGCCGAGAAGACCGGCCAGATCGACTCGTTCCAGGCCGACGTGTCGATGAAGATGACCGGCTCGCCCCAGGGCGACGTGTCGACGGCAGGCACGATGCAGTACCGCACGAAGCCCGACCTGGCCTACAGCCTGGACCTCGGGCAGATGACGGTCGGGGGCAAGTCGACCGGCGGCATGGAGCAGCGGCTCGTCGGCCGGAACATGTACATGAAGATCCCGGCGCTCACCCGGCTCGGCGGCGGGGCCAAGCCGTGGCTGAAGATCTCGCTGGACGAGGTGGGCGCCAAGTCCGGCATGAACATCGACCAGCTGCTCCAGCAGTCACGGCAGATGGACCCGGTCCAGACCACCAAGCTGCTGACGGCGTCCAAGGACGCGCGCGAGGTCGGCAAGGAGACCATCGACGGCGTCGAGACGACCCACTACACCGGCACGTACCGGATGGAGGACGCCGTCGCGCAGCTGCCCCCCGACTCGCAGGAGGCCTACCGCAAGAGCCTCGAGACGACGGGCCTGAAGGCGATGCACTTCGACCTGTGGGTGGACGGGCAGCAGCTGCCGCGCCAGGTCAAGATGGACTCGACGCAGTCGACCGCCGGTGCGATGACCATGACGATGAAGTACCGCGACTTCGGCAAGCCGGTGCAGGTCGCCGAGCCGCCGGCGAGCGAGGTCACCGACTTCGGCGAGATCATGAGCCGGATCGGCAACGGCAACGGCCTCCCCGGCGCCTGATCGGCGGCCGACCCGGCCCGCCCGTCGACCCACCGTCGGCCCGCACCTGAACACGACCGAGGGACCGCACCCCACCCGGGGCGCGGTCCCTCGCTCTGTCACGGCCCCGCGCCTCCTTGCGTCTCCCGCGGGCGTCGCTCGCCTTACCTCCCCGCTCCGTAGGTCACGTCTCGTGGCTCGCCGTGTCTTGCCGCGTCGCGTTCCGTGTCTTGCCGCGTCGCGTTTCGTGCTTCGCCCTGACGCGCTACGTCCCTTCGATTTGGTCTCATCGAGGGACGCACGTATCCTGTTCCGTGCCGAAGACCGCCGGTCGTCACCTCCCGCGAGGTGACCGAAGGACCCGACTCACGTCGGGCGGCCTGCGTAGGTGAGACGAGAGCTTCCCGCATGGCCTCCGTGCCGTGCCTGGACGCCCCGTGCGCCTGCGCCGGGGCGTTTTTTGGTGGATCGGCGCCGGAACCCGCACGCGGGCGAGGCGCGGATCGGACCACCCAGGTAATCGGAAGGAGGGCTATGGCCAAGGCCCACAAGGACGCGGCGATCGCCGAGCTCAAGAGCGAGTTCGAGAGCTCCAACGGCGCCGTGCTGACCGAGTACCGCGGGCTTAGCGTCGCGCAGGTCAAGGAGCTGCGCGACAACCTCGGCGAGACCGCGCGGTTCCGCGTGGTGAAGAACACGCTGACCAAGCGCGCCGCGAACGAGGCCGGTGTCGACGAGCGGTTCCGTGACCTGCTCGAAGGCCCGTCGGCCATCGCGTTCGTCCGCGGCGACGTGGTCGAGGCCGCGAAGGGCCTGCGCGACTTCGCCAAGGCGAACCCGATGCTGGTGATCAAGGGCGGCTTCATCGACGGTCAGTCGATGGACGCGGCCGAGGTCGCCAAGCTGGCGGACCTCGAGTCGCGCGAGGTTCTCCTCGCGAAGCTGGCCGGTGCGATGAAGGGCTCGATGGCGAACGCCGCCGCGCTGTTCAACGCCCTGCCGACGCAGGCCGCCCAGCTCGCCGAGGCGCTGCGCGCCAAGCGCGAGGCCGAGGGCGAGACCGCCGAGGCACCCGCCGCCGAGGCGTCCGCCGAGTAGGCAACCCGCGGTTCAGTACCACCCCAGATCACAAGCCATAGCGGAGGAATCATCATGGCGAAGCTCAGCACCGACGACCTGCTCGACGCGTTCAAGGAGATGACCCTTCTCGAGCTCTCCGAGTTCGTGAAGCAGTTCGAGGAGGTCTTCGACGTCAAGGCCGCCGCCCCCGTCGCCGCCGTCGCCGCGGCCCCGGGCGCCCCGGCGGGTGGCGCCGAGGAGGCCCCGGCCCAGGACGAGTTCGACGTCATCCTCGAGGGTGCCGGCGACAAGAAGATCCAGGTCATCAAGGAGGTTCGCGCCCTGACGAGCCTCGGCCTCAAGGAGGCCAAGGACCTGGTCGACGGCGCGCCGAAGCCGCTGCTCGAGAAGGTCAACAAGGAGACGGCCGACAAGGCCAAGGAGGCCCTGGAGAAGGCCGGCGCTTCGGTCACCGTCAAGTAAGACGCTCCAGAGCTCCGGAGCCGCGAGGCTCCACCGCTCTCCAGGAGGCGGTCACCCCGATGGGGTGGCCGCCTCCTTTGCGTTGTGACGTGTCCGCCGGGCCGCCGAGCGGGGTTCCGGTGGTGCGGGTGGGCGGTCTTGTCGCGGAACGTTGATCGGAGGCGCCGGGAAGGTCCGCTTCCTGTGCGGAGGTGACAAACACCCGCCGGAAACCGTGTGCCTTGACGGGTTGTGCCGATTCCCGCCCGCGGCGTAGCGTCCCGTCCTGACGCTGTGGCCACACCCGGCCGCTGCCGTCTCCGCAGTGCGGCGGGCCCCCGGTCGAAAGCCGCCGCCGGCACCCCGGTCTTGAGGCTCCGGTTCTTGGACCACTAGTCTCATAGACGCCGTAAGTAACGATTGTCTTACGACGTCGCATTTAGCTGCTGATCTGGGTCGGAACCCCTTCCATTTGGACGGGGGGCCGCTACGGTAGTGGCACCCGTCACGGCTACCGGACGGTAGCAATGCGGCGGACACGCGGTGTGACGACTGGCGCGGCGTGACACAACACAACGCGGTGTGACGACAGAAAGAGCCTGAGTGCTACTCGCTCATTGGTTCGGGATTCCCCCGGCCTGGACGAAAGGTGACGAGTGGGCGTCGAGATCAGAGTCGAGGGACTGACGAAGTCCTTCGGCCGCCAGGTGATCTGGCAGGACGTGTCGCTGACCATTCCCGCAGGTGAGATCTCCGTTCTCCTGGGTCCGTCCGGTACGGGCAAGTCGGTCTTCCTGAAGTCCCTCGTGGGGCTGCTCAAGCCCGATCGCGGGCACATCTGGATCGGTGACAGGGACCTGCCCTACCTGCCCGAGTCGCAGCTCTACGACACCCGGAAGCAGTTCGGCGTCCTGTTCCAGGACGGCGCCCTGTTCGGCTCCATGAACCTGTTCGACAACATCGCGTTCCCGCTCCGCGAGCACACCAAGAAGACCGAGTCCGAGGTCAAGCGGATCGTCCTCGAGAAGATGGACATGGTCGGCCTCCTCGGCGCCGAGCACAAGCTTCCCGGCGAGATCTCCGGCGGTATGAAGAAGCGCGCCGGCCTGGCCCGCGCGCTCGTCCTGGACCCCGAGATCCTGCTGGTGGACGAGCCGGACTCCGGCCTCGACCCGGTCCGCACCGCGTTCCTCAACCAGGTCTTCATCGACCTCAACGCGCAGATCGGCGCGACGTTCCTGATCGTCACGCACGACATCAACACCGCCCGCACCGTCCCGGACAACATCGGCCTGCTCTACCAGCGGCACCTGGCGATGTTCGGGCCGCGGGAGATGCTGCTGTCCAGCGAGGAGCCCGTGGTCCGGCAGTTCCTCAACGCCAGCAAGATCGGCCCGATCGGCATGTCCGAGGAGAAGGACGAGTCCGAGCTGGAGGCCGAGGCGAAGATGGGGCACGACCCCGGCAAGCTGCCGCCGATCCCGCCGCAGCAGATGCCGAGCAACGGGCTGCTCCGCACCGGCATGCACGCGCCCGGCGCGTGGTGCGCCGCGCACGGCGTCACCCCGCCGCCCGGCTCGTTCATCGACGACCTCGGCCGCAACTGGGTCGAGGAGTGGCCGCGGTACGTGGCGTCCATGACGCCCGTCGGCGCCCCCGCCGGCGGCGCGCACGGTGCGCCCGGCGGCATGCCTCCCTCCGGTCCGCCGCCCGGCGGACCCGGTGGCAACTTCCCGGGCAACCCGCCGCCCGGCCGGCCGGGAGCGGGTGCAGGCTACTGATGTCCACTCCTGGTATCGGCGCGGACCAGCGAGGGGCAAGGAAGGGCGGGGGCTCTTCCGCGACGTTCCGCAAGATCGGGGACGGCGCGGCCAACGTCGCGATCAAGGAACCCGGACGGTTCTTCGCCCTGTGCCTGGACACCGCCCGCGCGGTGTTCCAGTGGCCGTTCCAGTGGCGCGAGTTCATCCAGCAGGCCTGGTTCATCGTCAGCGTCACCGTCGTCCCCACGATGCTGGTCGCCATCCCCTTCGGCGGCGTCCTGTCCCTCCAGGTCGGCGGGCTGATCCGGCAGCTCGGCGCGCAGTCCTACACCGGCGCGACCGCCGTGGTCGCGATCGTCCGGGAGGCCAGCCCGCTGGTCACCTCCCTGCTGGTCGCGGGCGCCGCGGGCTCGGCGATGTGCGCCGACATCGGCTCCCGGAAGATCCGCGAGGAGATCGACGCCATGGAGGTGCTGGGCATCAACCCCCTGCACCGCCTGGTGGTGCCCCGGATGTTCGCCTGCGCGTTCGTCGCGCTGTTCCTGAACGGGCTGGTCTCGGTGGTCGGCCTCCTCGGCGGCTACTTCTTCAACGTGATGCTCCAGGGCGGCACCCCCGGCGCCTACCTGGCCTCCTTCAACGCCATCGCGCAGCTGCCCGACCTGCTGCAGGCCGAGTTCAAGGCGTTCGTGTTCGGCATCACCGCCGGACTGGTCGCCGCCTACAAGGGCCTCAACGCGAAGGGCGGCCCGAAGGGCGTGGGCGACGCGGTCAACCAGACCGTCGTCATCACGTTCATGCTGCTCTTCCTGGAGAACTTCCTGATCTCCACGCTGTACTTCCAGTTCGTCCCGTCGAAGGGGATGTAGATGGCTGCCCCTGGCAAGACGGGCAAGGCGGCCCGGCGGGTGGTGAGCGCGCCGCTCGACCGGCTGGACGACTTCGGCCACCAGATGTCGTTCTACGCCCGCGCGTTCGCGTGGGTGTTCCGGGTGCTGACCCGGTACCGCACGGAGGTGCTGAGGCTGCTGGCCGAGGTGAGCCTCGGCACCGGCGGCCTCGCGGTGATCGGCGGCTCGGTGGTGATCGTCGGGTTCATGACGTTCTTCACCGGCAGCCAGGTCGGCCTGCAGGGCTACGAGTCGCTGAACCAGATCGGCACGGCCGCGTTCACCGGTTTCGTCGCGTCCTACTTCAACACCCGCGAGATCGCGCCGCTGGTCTCGGCGCTCGCGCTGTCGGCGACGGTCGGCTGCGGCTTCACCGCCCAGCTCGGCGCGATGCGGATCTCCGACGAGATCGACGCGCTGGAGGTCATGGCCGTCCCGTCGATGCCGTTCCTCGTCACCACCCGGATGCTCGCCGGAATGATCGCGGTCATTCCGCTGTACATCGTGGGCCTGCTCGCCTCCTACGGCGCGACCCGCGTGATCGTGACGATGTTCTACGGCCAGTCGACCGGCACCTACGACCACTATTTCCATTTGTTCCTACCGCCGTACGACATCTTGTGGTCGTTCGGAAAAGTGATCGCTTTCGCGGTGCTGGTGATGCTGATCCACTGCTACTACGGCTACCACGCCTCCGGCGGCCCGGCGGGCGTCGGCGTGGCGGTGGGCCGCGCGGTGCGGACCAGCATCGTGGTGATCAACGTGGCCGACCTCATGCTCGGCATGGCGATCTGGGGCACGACGACCAGCGTGCGGATCGCGGGGTGACGGGATGAGTCAACGACTGCGGTTCCGGGTCCTCGGACTTTCGATGATCCTGGTGATCATCCTGCTGCTGGCGCTGACCGTGGCGCTCTACAACAAGGCGTTCACGCCGACGCTCAACGTGAGCGTGCGGAGCGAGCGGGCGGGTCTCCAGCTGCTGCCGCACTCGGACGTGAAGGTCCGCGGCCTGATCGTCGGCGAGGTGCGCAGCACCGAGGCCGACGCGCGGGGCGCGACCCTGCACCTGGCGCTCGACCCGGACAAGGCGAAGCTGATCCCGCGGAACGTCCAGGCGCGGCTGCTGCCGAAGACGCTGTTCGGCGAGAAGTACGTGGACCTCGGGATCCCCGCGGACGCGGGCCCCGTCGGGCTGCGCTCGGGCCAGGTGATCCAGCAGGACCGCTCCCAGGCCGCCGTCGAGTTCGACAAGGTGCTGAACGACCTGCTCCCGCTGCTGCAGGCGGTGAAGCCGGCGGAGCTGAACGCGACGCTGAACGCCCTGGCGACGGCGCTGCAGGGCCGCGGCGACCAGATCGGCCGGAACCTGGAGGAGGCCGACGAGCTGCTGCGGAAGATCAACCCGCAGCTCGGCACGCTGGTGCACGACCTGAACGCCCTCGCCGACGTGTCCGACATCTACAACGCGGCGGCGCCCGACCTGCTGCAGACGCTCCGCAACCTCAACGTCACCAGCCGGACGATCACCGACAAGAAGGCCACGATCGAGCAGCTGATCCCGGCGACGACCGCGCTGGCCCAGGACGGCGACGTGTTCATGCGGCAGAACGCGCCGAAGATCATCGGCTTCAACATCGCGAACCGGGACGTGCTGGACCTGGTCGCCCGCTACTCGCCGTCGCTGCCGTGCGTGTTCGCCGGGCTGATGAAGATCAGGCCGGAGGCCGAGCGGGTGGCCGGCGGGAACGGGTCCAAGACCTTCAACCTGACGGTCGAGATCGTCAAGCCCCGGCCGGGCTTCAAGTACCCGCTGGACAAGCCGGAGGTCAGGGACCAGCGCAACCCGCGCTGCTACGGGCTGCCGAACCCCAAGGTCCCGTCCCCGGACTACCTCGCGCTGGACGGGACGGAAGACGACCTGTGGTGGAAGAACCCCGATGACCCGAACGGCGGCGGGAGCCGCGGCCGGGCCCTGTCGAACGTCTTCGTGGACCCGGGCGCGATGAGCGAGAAGGAAAAGATCAAGAGCGTGCTCGGACCGGTGACGCGGATTCCCTCCGACCGGCTCTCCGACGTCTCGGCGCTGATGTTCGGGCCGCTGCTCGCGGACGGATCGGTGGTGACGGTCAAGTGAGGACGACGAGTGCGGCGATCAAGCTGGCGATCTTCGTGGTCGTCACGTCGCTGGCCACCGGCGTGCTGGCGATGACGATCTCCAACATGCGGTTCCGGGAGACGACCACCTACAAGGCGATCTTCTCGGACGTGACGGGCCTGCTCGACAACGACGACGTGCGCGTCGCCGGTGTCCGGGTCGGCCAGATCGAGCACATCGAGCTGTACAAGGGCGACAAGGCCGAGGTGACGTTCAGCCTCCAGAAGGAGAGCGTCTTCAAGGCGGGGCTGCCCTCGTCCACGCAGGCGCAGATCCGGTACCGCAACCTGATGGGGCAGCGGTACCTGGCGCTGACCGACGGCGCCGGGCAGGCCAACGACTACCTCAGGCCGGGCGGGACGATCCCGATGGCGCAGACCACCCCGGCGCTGGACCTGACGACCCTGTTCAACGGGTTCCGGCCGCTGTTCCGCGCGCTGGAGCCCAAGGACGTCAACACGCTCGCGATGCAGATCATCCAGGTGCTGCAGGGCGAGGGCGGGACGATCAACAGCCTGCTCGCGCACGTGGCGTCGCTGACCAACACGCTCGCCGACCGGGACAAGGTCATCGGCGAAGTGATCGACAACCTGAACACCGTGCTCGGCACCATCGACGAGCGGCACAACGAGGTCAACCAGCTGATCACGGACCTGCGCGGGTTCGTCAGCGGGGTGTCCGGCGACCGCCAGGCGATCTTCGACTCGGTGTCGGCGATCAACGACCTGACCGGCACCACGCAGAGCCTGCTCGCCGACGCCCGCCCGGACATCCGCAACGACATCGCCGGGCTGCGCAAGCTCACCGCCACGTTCGACGCCAACGGCAAGGAGCTCGACGCGGGCCTGCAGCGGACGCCGAAGCGGCTGGAGGGGCTGGTGAACATCTCCTCCTACGGCTCCTGGTTCAACATGTACATCTGCGGCCTCGACGCGCGGGTGCGGCTGCCGGGCGGACCGGTCTACCAGACGCCGGCGATCGTGAACGAGAACGCGAGGTGCAAGTAGATGAGGATCCCGTTCCGGGAACGCAACCCGGTCCCCATCGGGCTGTCCGCGTTCGCGATCATCATCGTGCTGGTGGCGCTGGCGATGAACCTGGAGAACATCCCGCTCATCTCCGGCGGCAGCACCCACACCGCCTCGTTCCGGGAGGCGGCCGGGCTGCGGGCCGGCGAGGAGGTCCGCGTCGCGGGCGTCAAGGTCGGCAAGGTCACCGGCCTGGAGCTGGACGGCGACCACGTCAAGGTCACCTTCCGGGTCGACGACGGCGTGCGGCTCGGCGACCGCACCGAGGCCGACATCAAGATCAAGACGGTGCTCGGCGCGCACTACCTCGCGCTCACCCCCCGCGGCCGCGGCCGGCTCGGCCGCAACGTCCCGATCGAGCGGACGCACACCCCGTTCGAGGTCGTCCCCGCGATCAGCGAGCTGAGCCAGCGCGTCGGCGCCATCGACGTGCAGCAGGTCGCGAAGTCGTTCGACGTCCTGTCGGACACGTTCAAGAACTCCCCGGAGGAGGTCAGGGCGTCCCTGCAGGGGCTGCGCCGGCTGTCCAACACGGTCGCGTCCCGCGACGATGAGCTGCACGAGCTGGCCGGCAAGGCCAAGGACGTCTCCAAGCTGCTCGCCGACCGCAACCAGGACTTCGCCGAGCTCGTCCAGGACGGCGACAAGGTGCTCCAGGCGGTGCAGGCGAGGCGTGCGGTCATCCACCAGCTGCTGCTCAACACCGTGGCCCTGTCCCAGCAGGTGAACGCGCTGATCAGCGAGAACGACAAGCAGCTGCGCCCGATGCTGGACAACCTGGCCAAGGTCAACCGGATCCTGCTGAAGAACCAGAACAACCTGGACCGGATCCTCCAGCTGTTCGCGCCGTTCGCCCGGCAGTTCTCCGACGTGACGGGCACCGGGCGCTGGTTCGACTCGTGGATCCAGAACCTCATCCCGATCCCCGCCTCGATCCAGAACCCCCCGTCCGGCGGCGGGACGGCGACGAACAAGCAGGGCGCCCGGCCGGGCGGCGGTACCTCCGGCACCGGCACGCCCGGCACCGGCAAGACCGGCAACAGCGACAACCCGTTGCCCTTCCTCCCGTGAGCAGGCAGGTCACCAGTGCGTAACTCAACGAGCATCCTCCGCCTGGGCGGCGCGATCCTCGCCGTCGCGGTGCTGGCCGCCGTGCTCCTGCTGGTCTTCCAGGAGCCGAAGCAGCGGCACATGACGGCGTACTTCAGCAAGGCCGTCGGCCTGTACAAGGGCGCGGACGTCCGCATCCTCGGCATCCCCGTCGGCGAGGTCACGAGCGTCGAGCCCGTCGGCGACGCGGTGAAGGTCGAGCTGAGGTACGACGCCAAGTACAAGGTCCCCGCGAACGCGCAGGCCGTGATCGTCAACCAGACCCTCGTCGCGGACCGCTACGTCCAGATCACGCCCGTCTACAAGGGCGGGGCCGTCCTCGCGGACAACGCGACGCTGGGCACGAACCGCACCGCGGTGCCGGTCGAGGTCGACCAGGTCGGCTCCAGCCTGAACGACCTGTCGAAGGCGCTCGGCCCGCAGGGCGCGAACGCCCCCGGCGCGAACGGGCAGCAGGGCTCGCTGTCGCGGCTGCTGCAGGTCGGCGCCGCGAACCTGGACGGGCAGGGCGAGGACATCCGGCAGACGATCGCCGACACGTCCAAGGCGCTCAGCACGCTGAGCACCGACCGCGGCGACGTCGCCGAGACGATCAAGAACCTGCGGATCATCACCGAGGCGATGAAGGCGAACGACCAGCAGATCAAGTCGTTCTCCGGGCACCTGAACGGCGTGTCCGGGCAGCTCGCGGGGGAGAAGGAGGAGCTGAGCGCGGCCCTCAACACCCTGGCGCCGACGCTGAAGAACGTGCAGCAGTTCGTCAAGGGCAACCGCACCGAGCTGGCGGCCAACGTCCGGCAGCTCGCGCAGGTCACCGGCGTGCTGGTTAAGGAGAAGGGTGCGCTCGCCGAGATCCTCAGCGCCGGTCCGCTCGCCGTCAACAACCTGGCCCGCGCCTACGACCCGATCAGCGGCACGATCCACACCCGCGACAACTTCCGCCAGTTCCACGACCTGGCCGACTGGATCTGCTCGCTGGCGTACTCGGTGGGCACGCCCGCCAAGGAATGCCTCGACTTCGTCTCGCCGTACAACGGCATCGGCAAGGCGCTGACCGGGTTCAGCCTGGACCTGTCCTGGATCACCGCCCTGACGACGCACTACGACCCGGTGCCCATCCCGCCGGACGCCTACGGGCCGCAGGGCAGGCCCGGCAAGACGAGCACGACGAAGAAGACCGGCACGACCAACAAGACCGGGGCGACCGGGACCCAGACCAAGCCCACGGACATCACGGCGCTGCTGCCTGGAGGTGGCCGATGAGCAGGCGGTCGACGGGCGAGCGCTCCGTGAACAAGAGCCTCATGAACAAGCGCGCGGTGACCGAGAGCACGGCGGACAAGCGCACCGGCGGCAGGCGCTCCATGAGCCGGGCACGGCTGCTCGGCGCGGCCGCGCTCGCCGGCGTGACGGCCCTGTCGGGCTGCTCGTTCAACGGCGTGGAGTCGCTGCCGCTGCCGGGCGGGCCCGACCTCGGCTCGGACCCGCGGACCGTGAAGATCGAGTTCGCGAACGTGCTGGACCTCGTCCCGCAGTCGGCGGTCAAGGTCAACGACGTGTCGGTGGGCAAGGTCGAGAAGATCCAGCTGGCCGGCGGGCCGGGCCCGCAGGGCGCCGGCTGGCACGCGGTCGTCACGGTCAAGTTCCGCGGCGACGTCAAGCTCCCGGACAACGCGATCGCGACGATCAGCCAGACCAGCCTGCTGGGCGAGAAGTTCGTGCAGCTCGAACCGCCCAAGAACGAGGCCCCGGTCGGGGAGCTCAGCGATGACGACCTGATCCCGCTGAACCGGACGTCCCGCGGCACCGAGATCGAAGAGGTCCTCTCCGCGATGTCGCTGCTGCTGAACGGCGGCGGCCTGGAGCAGGTCTCCACGATCAGCCACGAGCTGCAGGCCGCGATGGGCGGCCGGGAGTCCACGATCAAGTCGGTGCTGCAGCGGGTCAACACCTTCGCCGGGACGCTGGACCAGAACCGCGCCGCGATCACCCGGGCGCTGGACAGCATCGACCGGCTGAGCGGCAAGCTGGCCGCCGAGCGCAAGACGATCCAGGACACCATCGACGAGACGGGGCCCGCGATCGCCGTACTCAACCGCAACCGCGCGGACCTCACCAAGATGCTGGTGGCGCTGAACAAGCTCAGCCGCACCACCACCTACGTGATCAACCAGTCCAAGGCCGACATGCTGGCCAACCTGCGCGACCTCGACGTGATCCTGCGCAACCTCAACAAGGCCGGCTCCGACCTGCCGAAGTCGCTGGAAACGCTGATCACCTTCCCGTTCCCCGCGACGTTCGAGAACGTCATCGCGGGCGACTACGGCAACGTGCGCCTGACCGTCGACCTGGACTTCGAGTCCATCGCGCGGAACCTGCTCGGCGGCACCGACCTGGAGGGGATGCTGGGCAGCGGCAAGCAGATGCGCAGCATGCTCCAGGTCCCGAACGTGACGCTGCCGGACTCCCCGCTGGGCGTCCTGCCGCAGATGCCGGGCGGCGGGAGCCAGGGCGGCGCGGGACAGGGCGGCCTGCCCGGGCTCCCAGGCGGCACCACACAGACCCCAGGGAAGACACCGGCCGGCACGAAGACCCAGGGACGGCCGGGCGCGCTCGCCCCCGACCCCGGTGACGGCGGTCTGCGGACCCTGATGACGGGGGGCCTCTCGTGATCCTCAAGCGCGGCGTCATCGTCCAGCTCATCGCCTTCGCGGTCATCACCGTCGTCGGCGTGGCGATCGTCTCGGTGAACTACATCGGCATCGGACGCGACCTGCTCGGCAAGCAGTACGTCGCCTACGTCGACCTCACCGACTCCGGCGGCGTGTTCACCAACGCCGAGGTCACCTACCGGGGCGTCCCGGTCGGGCGCGTCGGCCCCATCGAGCTGACCAAGGACGGCATCCGCGTCAAGCTGCTGCTGGAGCGGGGCAAGCGGATCCCGCGCGAGGGCACCAAGGCCGTCGTGGCGAACCGGTCGGCGGTCGGTGAGCAGTACATCGACCTGGAGCCCACCACGAAGTCCGGGCCCTACCTCGACGAGGGCGACCCGTACACCATCCCGCGCAGCCGCACCACGCTGCCGGTGTCCACCGCCGAACTGCTGCGCAACGTCGACTCCCTCGTCGGCTCGGTGAACACCAAGGACCTCGGCATCATCGTCGACGAGCTGAACAAGGCGTTCTCCGGCTCCGCGTCGGACCTGCAGTCGATCCTGGACGACACCGACCGGCTGCTGAAGACCGCCAACGAGGCCTACCCCGACACCGAGCGGCTGCTGAACAGCGGCGCGACCGTCCTGGACACGCAGCGCGGCCAGGCCGCCAACATCCAGGGCTTCGCCCGCAACCTGAACGCGCTGACCACCTCGCTGCGCAACGACGACCCGGCGCTGCGCAAGACGATCGACAACGCGCCGGGCGCGGTGGACGAGACCCACAAGGCCATCAACCAGCTCGCGCCGACGCTGCCCGTCCTCCTGGCCAACCTCACCACCACCGGCCAGGTCGTCACGTCCCGCAAGGCCGGCCTCCGGTCGCTGTTCATCCTCTACCCGGTGACGGTCGCGGGCGCGTTCACCGTCACGCCCGGGGACGGCACCCAGCACCTGGGTCTCGACCTGAACATCGACGCGCCGCCCGCCTGCACCCAGGGCTACGAGAAGGTCAAGCACCGCTGGCCGCAGGACACGTCGAAGAAGAAGCCGCGCCTGGACGCCGGCTGCAAGGCGCCCCACAACGCCCCCACGGCGGTGCGCGGCGCCCGCAACTTCCCGCGCGACGCCATCGCGCCCTACCCGCAGGTCCCCGCGGGCGCCACCACCGGCGCCGGGTTCCCCGACGGCGGCGCGTACGGCACCCGCGGCGACGACGGCAGCGGTGACGGCGACGGGGCCAAGACGGACGCCAAGGGCTCCGGGAAGACCAAGGCGAAGGCCGCGGCGGCCCCCACGGGCCAGATTTCGGACGGCAACCTGTACCTGTCGTATCCGGCCGGTTCAGTCGAATTCGCTGGATACGATCCAACGACCGGTGCGGTCTACGGGCCCGACGGCAAGAAGTACGTGATGCCGCGCAGCGCCGGAACTCGCCAGTTGGGAGAGGAATCCTCGTGGAAGTGGCTCCTGCTCGGACCGCTGAGCCAGTGAGGCGGGCACGATGAGGCGCCGTCTACCCATGGTCACCGCGATCGCCCTGGGCATCGTCGTGGTGGGCCTCGCCATCGCGTCCGGCTGGCTCGGCGTGGTCACCCTCAGGAACAAGGACGACGCCGACC
Source organism: Actinomadura sp. NPDC000600 (assembly GCF_040492135.1). NCBI lineage: Bacteria > Bacillati > Actinomycetota > Actinomycetes > Streptosporangiales > Thermomonosporaceae > Actinomadura > Actinomadura sp. NPDC000600. The sequence continues at coordinate 91,518 of NZ_JBEUPD010000010.1, read as the reverse complement.
AGAAGGCCAAGGCGATGCAGTCGGCGCGCCAGATGGGCGTCAACCTGATGTCGCTCGACGCCGCCACCGCGCAGCGCGACCTCGACCGCATCGTGAGCGGCACCACCGGCGACCTCAAGAACAAGCTGGGGAGCCAGTCGAACGCCTTCATGCAGCAGATCACCAAGGCCAAGGCCAAGTCGACGGTCAGTGACGTCGACGCCGCGCTGGTCTCCATCGACGGCGACTCCGCCGAGGTGATGGTGTCCCTCACCGGGACCGTCACCAACGACAAGGTGCAGAACGGTACGCCGCAGGGCTACCGCTACCAGATGGACCTGACGCGGGTCGACGGGCGCTGGCTGGTGTCCGGACTGGAGGTTGTCCCGTGACGATCAAGGCGGATCGAGCGGCCAGGGCCGAGGAGGCCGCCGAGGCGGCGCGCCTGGCGGAGGAGGCCGCCGCGAAGGCCCGGGAGGCCGCGCGCCTCGCCCAGATCGCCGCGGACGAGGCGGCCGCCGCCGAAGCGGCCGCGGCGAACGCGAAGCCGGGGGAGTCCGAGGAGCCCGAGGGGGACGCCCCCGAGGAGAGCCCGAAGGCCCTCAAATCCCCTAAGAAGCCCCGCCGTGGGCGCAAGGGGTCCGAAGGCGCGACCGACGACGCCGAAGCCGCAGAGGACGACTCAGCGGCCGACGCGGACACCGAGGCCGTCGCCGACGACGAGAAGGCCGAGTCTGACTCCGCCTCCGACGCCGCCTCCGACGTCAAGCCCGCAAGGAAGACCAAGCTTTCCAAGGCCGCCAAGACCAAGACCACAAAGGTCGAGGAAGCCGCCGAGGAGGCCGAGGTCGCCGAGGACGAGGAAGCCGCCGAGGACGGCGAGGACAGCGAGGACGGCGAGGCTGCGAAGCCCGCCAAAGCCCCCCGAACGAAGCGTCTGTACCTGAAGAAGTCCGACGAGGACGAGGACGAGGACGAGGACGACGACGAGCCCACCGGCCGGTCCCGGCTGGGCGGCCTGTCGACCGTCATCGCCGTGCTGGTCGTCCTGGCGATCGCGCTGGGCGTCGGCACCACGGTTCTGGCGCTGAAGGTCCAGAAGCAGGAGGCGACCGAGCAGGCGTCCAAGGAGGCGTCGTTCGCGGCGTCCCGCGCGGCCCAGAAGCTGTCCTCGTACGACTACCAGACCCTCGACACCGACCTGAAGGCCGCGTCCGCCACGACGACGGGCAAGCTGCACAACGACTACGACAAGCTGGCCCAGACGCTCAAGACCGTCGCCGTCCAGCAGCAGGCCGTCTCGACCACGACCGTGATGAAGGTCGGCGTCGTGAGCGCGACCCCGGACAAGGTCGTGGCGCTCGTCTACGCCAACCGCTCGTCGGCCACCAAGAACGACAAGCAGCAGCGCCTCCCCGAGCCGCTGCGCATCAGGCTGACGATGGTCAAGAAGGACGGCAAGTGGCTTGCCTCCGAACTCACGGTCCTGTCCTAGCCTGCGTTTCGAAGTCCCGGCCTTCGCTCGCCTGGCGGCTCGCTACGTGACCGTGCCTGGGCGAACGCGGAATCGCTTCGCGATCTGCCCGGTTCCGCTCGCCTCCGGCTTCGCCGCACCGGGCAGGTCACACGTTCGCGCGCGTGGCCGAGGCGACTTCGAGACAGGCCCCAGCCCGCGGCGCTGACCAAGCTCGTCGGGCCGGCCAAGCTCGTCGGGCCGGCCAGTTCGCGGGCCGGCCAATTCGCGGGCCGGCCAAGCTCGCAGGGCGGATCAGGCTCATGTCCTGGGCCTGGCCGCTGGATGCCTGGTTCTCCTGGATGCCTGGGTCTCCCGGATGCCTGGGTCTCCCGAGTACCCGGGTCTCCTGGGCGTCCGAGTCTCCTAGGCGCCGGGGGGACCCGGACGCTGGTTCTCGCGGCCGCTGGAGCCCGCTCGACCCTCGGCTCTCTCCAACGCTCCAGGTCGCTCGGGAAGGACTCTGGACGACTCGGTGTTAACCCTTCAGGGGCCGGTGTAGCCGAGGTGACGGGGAGCACGGCCCGCGGTCGCGCGACACGCCGTCGACGCCGGTTCGCGGGCTGTCAACCCGGATCCCTAAACTATGGCCTTCCTCACTGCAGGTCAGGGCCCGAAAAGTCCATGTCCGCTCTTGACTGAGAGGCGCTGAGGGGCGATGCTCCATGGCAACGTGATGCATACTGCGGCGCTAGAGTTGCGAGCGGTGTACCGGTTCGGCTACACTGCCCCTTTGCGCTGCCCTCTGACTATCCACGTGTGAGAGCACCCCTGTGAAGGCCCGATTTGGGCCTCTTTGAGCAGGTCTCGAACGTGGATCGTCTGGCGTGCGTGTCATCTGTTACGCCGCGAGCCCTCGGAAGGACCACTCTTGGCAGCCTCGCGCAACGCCTCGAATACCGCAACCGGTCCGAACCGCGTCTCCTTCGCGCGCATCAAGGAGCCGCTCGAAGTCCCGGACCTCCTTGCTCTGCAGACCAACTCGTTCGACTGGCTGCTGGGTAACGAGAGGTGGAAGGCCCGGGTCGAGGCGGCCCAGAAGGCCGGAAGTAAGAGCGTCCCGACGCAGTCGGGGCTGGAGGAGATCTTCGAAGAGATCAGTCCGATCGAGGACTTCTCCGGAACCATGTCCCTGTCGTTCCGGGACCACCGGTTCGAGCCGCCCAAGTACTCCGTGGAGGAGTGCAAGGACAAGGACATGACCTACTCCGCCCCGATGTTCGTCACGGCGGAGTTCATCAACAACACCACCGGTGAGATCAAGAGCCAGACGGTGTTCATGGGCGACTTCCCGCTCATGACCCCCAAGGGCACCTTCATCATCAACGGCACCGAGCGTGTCGTCGTCTCCCAGCTGGTGCGTTCGCCCGGGGTGTACTTCGACCGCGCGCTGGACAAGGCGTCGGACAAGGACATCTACGGCTGCCGGGTGATCCCGAGCCGGGGTGCCTGGCTGGAGTTCGAGGTCGACAAGCGCGACAACGTGGGTGTGCGCATCGACCGCAAGCGCAAGCAGCCGGTGACGGTTCTGCTGAAGGCGCTGGGGTGGGACGAGGCGCGGATCCGGGAGCGGTTCGGCTCGTATGAGTCGATCAATGTGACGCTGGAGAAGGACCACACCTCCGGTCAGGATGACGCGCTGCTGGACATCTACCGCAAGCTGCGGCCGGGTGAGCCGCCGACGCGGGAGTCGGCGCAGACGCTGCTGGAGAACCTGTACTTCAATCCCAAGCGGTACGACGTCGCGAAGGTCGGCCGTTACAAGATCAACAAGAAGCTCGGTCTGGACCTGGACATGAACCAGGGGACGCTGACCGAGGACGACATCGTCGCCACGATCGAGTACCTGGTGCGGCTGCACGCGGGCGAGGAGGAGGCGACCCTCGGGAGCGTGGCGGTGCCGATCGAGGTCGATGACATCGACCACTTCGGCAACCGGCGGCTGCGCACGGTGGGTGAGCTGATCCAGAACCAGGTGCGTCTGGGTCTGGCCCGCATGGAGCGGGTGGTGCGTGAGCGGATGACCACGCAGGACGTGGAGGCGATCACGCCGCAGACGCTGATCAACATCCGGCCGGTGGTGGCCTCCATCAAGGAGTTCTTCGGCACCAGCCAGCTGTCGCAGTTCATGGACCAGACCAACCCCCTGGCCGGCCTCACCCACAAGCGGCGGCTCTCCGCCCTGGGTCCCGGTGGTCTGTCCCGTGAGCGGGCGGGCATGGAGGTCCGTGACGTCCACCCGTCGCACTACGGCCGCATGTGCCCGATCGAGACGCCCGAAGGCCCGAACATCGGCCTCATTGGCTCGCTCGCCGCGTTCGGCCGCGTCAACCCGTTCGGGTTCGTCGAGACCCCGTACCGGCGCGTCACCGACGGCGTCGTCGGCGAGGAGATCGACTACCTCACGGCCGACGAGGAGGACCGCTACGTCATCGCGCAGGCCAACTCCCTGCTGAACGACGACGGCACCTTCGTCGAGAGCCGCGTCCTCGTCCGCCGCAAGGGCGGCGAGGTCGAGCTGGTCCCCGCCCGCGAGGTCCAGTACATGGACGTCTCGGCGCGGCAGATGACCTCGGTCGCCACCGCGATGATTCCGTTCCTGGAGCACGACGACGCCAACCGTGCGCTGATGGGTTCGAACATGCAGCGTCAGTCGGTGCCGCTGCTGCGCAGTGAGGCGCCGCTGGTCGGAACCGGTATGGAGTACCGTGCCGCGACCGACGCCGGTGATGTGATCACGGCGGAGAAGGCGGGTGTGGTCGAGGAGGTCTCGGCCGACTACGTGACCGTGATGAACGACGACGGGACCCGGACGACGTACCGGGTGTCGAAGTTCAAGCGGTCCAACCAGGGCACCTGCTTCAACCAGAAGCCGATCGTGGACGAGGGCCAGCGGGTGGAGCTGGGCCAGGTGATCGCCGACGGGCCGTGCACCGACGACGGTGAGATGGCGCTGGGCAAGAACCTGCTCGTGGCGTTCATGCCCTGGGAGGGGCACAACTACGAGGACGCCATCATCCTGTCGCAGCGGCTGGTGCAGGACGACGTCCTGTCCTCGATCCACATCGAGGAGCACGAGGTCGACGCCCGCGACACCAAGCTGGGCCCCGAGGAGATCACCCGCGACATCCCCAACGTCTCCGAGGAGGTCCTGGCCGACCTCGACGAGCGCGGGATCATCCGCATCGGCGCCGACGTCGTCCCCGGCGACATCCTGGTCGGCAAGGTCACCCCGAAGGGGGAGACCGAGCTGACGCCGGAGGAGCGGCTGCTGCGGGCGATCTTCGGTGAGAAGGCGCGCGAGGTGCGCGACACCTCGCTGAAGGTGCCGCACGGCGAGCAGGGCAAGGTCATCGGGGTGCGGGTGTTCTCCCGCGACGACGGCGACGAGCTGCCCCCGGGCGTCAACGAGCTGGTCCGGGTGTACGTGGCGCAGAAGCGCAAGATCACCGACGGGGACAAGCTCGCGGGCCGGCACGGCAACAAGGGCGTCATCTCCAAGGTGCTGCCGGTGGAGGACATGCCGTTCCTGGAGGACGGCACCCCCGTCGACATCGTCCTGAACCCCCTGGGCGTCCCCGGCCGCATGAACGTCGGACAGGTCCTGGAGACCCACCTCGGCTGGGTCGCCTCCCGCGGCTGGAAGGTCGAGGGCGACGACGCCGAGTGGAAGCAGGCCCTCCGGGCCATCGGCGCCGACGAGGCCCCGGCCTGGACGAACACCGCGACGCCGGTGTTCGACGGCGCCCGCGAGGACGACGTCACCGGTCTGATCGAGAGCACGCTCCCGAACCGCGACGGCCAGCGCATGGTCGGCCCGGGCGGCAAGGCGCGGCTGTTCGACGGCCGCACCGGCGAGCCCTACAAGGACCCGATCTCGGTCGGCTACATCTACATCCTCAAGCTGCTCCACCTGGTCGACGACAAGATCCACGCCCGCTCGACCGGCCCGTACTCCATGATCACCCAGCAGCCGCTCGGCGGTAAGGCCCAGTTCGGCGGCCAGCGCTTCGGTGAGATGGAGGTCTGGGCACTGGAGGCCTACGGCGCCGCCTACGCCCTCCAGGAGCTGCTGACCATCAAGTCCGACGACGTCCTCGGCCGCGTGAAGGTCTACGAGGCCATCGTCAAGGGCGAGAACATCCCCGAGCCCGGCATTCCCGAGTCCTTCAAGGTGCTCATCAAGGAGATGCAGTCGCTGTGCCTCAACGTCGAGGTGCTCTCCAGCGACGGCATGTCCATCGAGATGCGCGACACCGACGAGGACGTCTTCCGCGCCGCGGAGGAGCTCGGCATCGACCTCTCCCGCCGTCCGAACGAGGGCGCGATGAGCGTCGACGAGGTCTGAGAACTCAAGGGGAAAACAGTTGCTTGACGTCAACTTCTTCGACGAGCTTCGCATCGGTCTGGCGACCGCCGACGACATCCGCCAGTGGTCGCACGGCGAGGTGAAGAAGCCGGAGACGATCAACTACCGGACCCTGAAGCCGGAGAAGGACGGGCTCTTCTGCGAGAAGATCTTCGGTCCTACCCGCGACTGGGAGTGCTACTGCGGCAAGTACAAGCGCGTCCGGTTCAAGGGCATCATCTGTGAGCGCTGCGGCGTCGAGGTGACCCGCGCCAAGGTGCGCCGTGAGCGGATGGGCCACATCGAGCTGGCCGCGCCCGTCACGCACATCTGGTACTTCAAGGGCGTCCCGTCCCGGCTCGGCTACCTGCTGGACCTGGCCCCGAAGGATCTCGAGAAGATCATTTACTTCGCGGCCTACATGATCACCAGCGTGGACGCCGAGCGGCGCGACCGCGACCTGCCGACGCTGGAGGCCCACATCTCCGTGGAGCGCCAGCAGATCGAGCAGGCCCGCGACGCGCAGGTCGAGGCCCGCCAGCAGAAGCTGGAGGGCGACCTGGCGGAGCTGGAGGAGGCCGGCGCGAAGGCCGACCAGAAGCGCAAGGTGCGCGACGGCGCCGAGCGGGAGATGAAGCAGCTGCGCGACCGCGCGCAGCGCGAACTCGACCGCCTCGACGAGGTCTGGAGCCGCTTCAAGAACCTCAAGGTCCAGGACCTCGAGGGCGACGAGCTGCTCTACCGCGAGATGCGCGACCGCTTCGGCAAGTACTTCGAGGGCGGCATGGGCGCCGCGGCCATCCAGGCGCGGCTGCAGAACTTCGACCTCGACGCCGAGGCCGAGAAGCTGCGCGACATCATCCGCACCGGCAAGGGCCAGAAGAAGGCCCGCGCCCTCAAGCGGCTGAAGGTCGTCTCGGCGTTCCTCAACACCCGCAACAGCCCGCTCGGCATGGTGCTGGACTGCATCCCGGTCATCCCGCCGGACCTGCGTCCCATGGTCCAGCTGGACGGCGGCCGGTTCGCCACGTCCGACCTGAACGACCTGTACCGCCGGGTGATCAACCGCAACAACCGGCTCAAGCGCCTGCTCGACCTCGGCGCGCCCGAGATCATCGTCAACAACGAGAAGCGGATGCTGCAGGAGGCCGTCGACGCGCTGTTCGACAACGGCCGCCGCGGCCGCCCGGTCACCGGGCCCGGCAACCGTCCGCTGAAGTCGCTGTCCGACATGCTCAAGGGCAAGCAGGGCCGGTTCCGGCAGAACCTGCTGGGCAAGCGCGTCGACTACTCCGGCCGTTCGGTCATCGTCGTCGGCCCGCAGCTCAAGCTGCACCAGTGCGGCCTGCCCAAGCAGATGGCGCTGGAGCTGTTCAAGCCGTTCGTCATGAAGCGGCTGGTCGACCTCAACCACGCGCAGAACATCAAGTCCGCCAAGCGGATGGTCGAGCGGGCCCGCCCGGTCGTATGGGACGTGCTGGAAGAGGTCATCACCGAGCACCCGGTGCTGCTGAACCGGGCGCCGACCCTGCACCGGCTCGGCATCCAGGCGTTCGAGCCGCAGCTGGTCGAGGGCAAGGCCATCCAGATCCACCCGCTGGTCTGCACCGCGTTCAACGCGGACTTCGACGGCGACCAGATGGCGGTGCACCTGCCGCTGTCCGCCGAGGCGCAGGCCGAGGCGCGGATCCTGATGCTGTCCACCAACAACATCCTGAAGCCGTCGGACGGCAAGCCCGTCACCATGCCCACCCAGGACATGGTCATCGGCCTGTACTGGCTGACGACGCAGAAGGACGGCGCCACGGGCGAGGGCCGCGCGTTCGGCTCGATCGGCGAGGCGATCATGGCCTACGACCGGCACGAACTGGACCTGCAGGCCAAGATCCAGATCCGGCTCAAGGACGTCCCGCCGCCGCGCGGCTGGAAGGCGCCCGAGGGCTACGAGCCCGGCCAGCCCTACCGGCTGGAGACGACGCTCGGCCGCGCCATGTTCAACGAGACGCTGCCGGACGACTTCCCGTTCGTGGACGACGAGATCGGCAAGAAGCAGCTCTCGGCGATCGTCAACGAGCTGGCGGAGACCTACCCGAAGGTGGCCGTCGCCAACGCGCTCGACGCGCTCAAGAGCACCGGGTTCCACTGGGCGACCAGGTCCGGTGTCACGATCGCGATCGACGACGTCATCACGCCGCCCAACAAGGCGGAGATCCTGGGCGGTTACGAGCAGCGCGCCGAGAAGGTGCAGCGGGAGTTCAACCGCGGCCTGATCACCGACGACGAGCGCAAGCAGGAGCTCATCGAGATCTGGAACAAGGCCACCGCGGACGTCGCGGTGGACATGGAGAAGGCGTTCCAGAAGGACAACCCGATCTGGATGATGATCCAGTCGGGTGCCCGAGGCAACCCGCTCCAGCTCCGCCAGATCGCCGGTATGCGCGGCCTGGTCTCCAACCCCAAGGGCGAGACCATTCCGCGTCCGATCAAGTCGTCCTTCCGCGAGGGCCTGTCGGTCGTCGAGTACTTCATCTCGACGCACGGCGCCCGCAAGGGTCTGGCCGACACCGCGCTGCGCACCGCCGACTCGGGTTACCTGACCCGGCGCCTGGTGGACGTCGCGCAGGACGTCATCGTCCGCGAGGAGGACTGCGGCACCGACCGCACGATCCCCTTCGAGGTCGCCGACCGCCTGCAGGACGGCACCCTGGTCAAGCTCGCCACCTCGGAGACGAGCCTGGTCGGCCGCACCATCGCCGAGGAGGTCGTGGTCGACGGGACGGTCATCTTCCCGGCCGACACCGACCTGTCCGACGCGGTCGTGACGCGCCTGGTCGAGGCCGGGGTCGAGAAGGTCCGCACCCGCAGCGCCCTGGTCTGCGAGGCCAAGATCGGTGTCTGCGCCGCCTGCTACGGCCGCTCGCTGGCCACCGGCAAGCGGGTGGACGTCGGCGAGGCCGTCGGCATCATCGCCGCGCAGTCCATCGGTGAGCCCGGCACGCAGCTGACGATGCGCACCTTCCACACCGGTGGTGTGGCGGGCGGCGACATCACGCACGGTCTGCCGCGTGTCCAGGAGCTGTTCGAGGCCCGCATCCCCAAGGGTGTGGCCCCGATCAGCGAGGTCGCCGGCCGCGTCAAGATCGACGAGACGGAGAAGGCCCGCAAGGTCGTCATCGTCCCGGACGACGGCTCCGACGAGATCGCCTACCCGGTGCCGATGCGGTCCCGCCTCCTGGTCAAGGAGGGCGAGCCCGTGGGTGTCGGCCAGCAGCTCATCGCGGGTGCGATCAACCCGCACGAGGTGCTGCGCATCCTCGGCCCCCGCGCGGTGCAACTGCACCTCGTCCAGGAGGTCCAGGAGGTCTACCGGTCGCAGGGCGTGTCGATCCACGACAAGCACATCGAGATCATCGTGCGCCAGATGCTGAAGCGGGTGAACATCCTGGAGTCGGGCGACACCGACCTGCTCCCGGGTGACCTCGTCGAGCGTCCGATCTTCGAGGAGACGAACCGGAACGTCGTGGCCGAGGGCGGCACGCCCGCCGCCGGCCGCCCCGTCCTGATGGGCATCACCAAGGCCTCGCTCGCGACCGAGTCGTGGCTGTCGGCGGCGTCCTTCCAGGAGACGACCCGGGTGCTCACCGAGGCCGCGATGCACGCCAAGAGCGACCCGCTGCTCGGCCTCAAGGAGAACGTCATCATCGGTAAGCTCATCCCGGCCGGTACCGGCATGCCGCAGTACCGCAACGTCCGGGTCGAGCCGACCGAGGAGGCGAAGGCGGCGGTGTACTCCGTCGGCTCCTACGACGACGGCGCCGAGTACGCCTTCGGCCAGGGCTCCGGCGAAGCCGTCCCGCTGGAGGAGTACGACTTCGGCCAGTACAACCGCTGACGTCCGTCCCGGGACGCCGTGCACACGGCGTCCCGCGGGCGCATGACCGAATGCGACATGCGAGAGGCCCCTTCCTGCCGGGAGGGGCCTCTTCGTATCTTCGGGCTACGCGTGTCTTCGGGCTACGCGTCGGCTTCGTCGCCGGTGAGGCCGTGCCGGAGGGCGTAGATGACCGCGGCCGTGCGGTCACGGAGGCCGAGCTTGGTGAAGATGCTGCCGATGTGGGTCTTGACCGTGCCCTCGGCGATGTTGAGCCGGGCCGCGATCTCCGGGTTGGTGGCGCCGCCGCCGATGAGCGACAGCACCTGGCGCTCACGGTCCGAGAGGCCGCCGGACGGGGCCGGGCGGGGACGGAACGCGGTCCGGCAGGCGCGCAGGACGTGCGGGGTGATGGCCGGGTCGAGCCAGCCCTTCCCGGCGGCGACGGCCCGGGTGGCCTGGATGATCTCCTCGCCCGGGGCGTCCTTCAGCACGAAGCCGGCCGCGCCGGCCGCCAGCGCCGCCGCGACGACCTCCGGATCGTCGAACATGGTGAGGACGAGGACGGGCGGAGCATCGGTCCGGGACCGCAGCAGCCGGGTCGCCTCGGCGCCGTCCACCCGCTTCATCCTGACGTCCATCAACACGACGTCGGGAGCGCACCGCGCCACGGCCCGCGCCACCTCGTCGCCGTCCGCGCACTCGCCGACGATCTCCACATCCGGTTCGCCGTCGAAGATCCGGGTCAGCCCGGCACGGACGAGCTGCTGGTCATCGACGAGCAGCAGCCTGATCACAGTGCTGTCTTGGTCATGGTGCCGTCCTGGTCACGGTGCTGTTCTGATGACGGTGCCGTCCTGGTCACGGTGCTGTTCTGATGACGGTGCCGTCCTGGTCACGGTGCTGTTCTGATGACGGTGCTGTTCTGATGACGGTGCTGTTCTGATGACGGTGCTGTTCTGATGACGGTGCTGTCCTGATGACGGTGCTGTTCTGATGACGGTGCCGCCCTGATGACGGTGCCGCCTTGATCACGGTGCTGTCCTGGTCATGGTGCTGTCCTGGTCATGGTGCTGTCCTGGTCGCGGTGCCGTCCTGGTCGCGGTGTGCTCTGGTCACGGTGTCGTTCTGGTGAGGGGGATGGTCGCGTGGATCGTCCAGCCGGTGCCGTCGGGGCCGGCGTGCAGCGTCCCGCCGAGGGCGGTGACCCGTTCGCGCATGCCGACGAGACCGAGGCCGCCGGCCGAGGCCCGTCCCGGCGGCTGTGCCGTGCCCGGGTCGGTGACGGTCACCTCGGTCGCGCGGTCGCCGACCTCGACGGTGACCGCGGCCGCCGCGCCGGGAGCGTGCCGGGCGGTGTTGGCCAGCGCCTCCTGGACCACCCGGAAGATCGTGAGCCCGACCGCCGGGTCGACCGCGCCGAGGTCGCCCCGGGTGGTGAGCGCGACGTCGAGCCCCCCGCCCCGCAGTTCGTCGATCAGGGCCCTGGTGTCGTCCGCCGTGGGCGGGGCGGGGGCGATCGGCGACGCGGCGGCGGTCGGCTCGCGGAGCAGCACCAGCCCCCGGTGGACGTCCCGCACCCCCTGCCGACCGGCCCGCTCGGCCTCCGCCAGCGCCCTCCCGGCCGCCTCGGCGTCGCCCCGCGCGGTGGCGAGCCGGGCCGCGGTGATGTTCAGCATCACCACGCCCAGCCCGTGCCCCACCAGGTCGTGGACCTCACGTGCGATCTTCCTGCGTTCCTCGGCCACCTTCCTGCGCTCCTCGGCCACGGCCTCCCGGTCGAGCCGGAGCCGCGCCTCATAGAGCGCGCCGTGGATCCGGAAGGCCGAGCCGAGCAGCATGAACCCGACCCCCCACATGATCCAGGTCGGCCAGAGCGGGAGCCCGCCGGCGAGCAGGTGCCGGGCGGGGGCGAGCGCCAGGGCCGCCGGGACCGACCAGGCCAGGTCGCGTCCCCGGGCGAGGACGACGAGGTGGATCCACGCGGGCGCGCCGGCGATGGCGAGGGCTCCGTCGGAGTAGGTGCCCTCGGCGAACGGGAACGGGCGGAACCCGTCGCCACCCGCCGCGCCGGGCGCCGCGACGACGACCAGGAGGAGCAGCGGGGCCAGCACGGGCGCCGCGGCGGCGGGCGGGCTCCACGGACGGACCGCCTGCCAGGCCCACAGCGCGGCATAGCCGCCGATCAGCACGGTGCGCGTCGGCGGGGCGGGGGCGAGCAGCACCGCGAGCACAGCCCAGCACGTCCCCACCCAGGCGAGAAGCCGCAGCAACGGCCAGGGCGGGGTGGTCCATCGCATGCGCAGATCCTAGGTTTCGCGGGGCCGCGCCGTCATCGGACCCCGGTCGCAGTGCCGCTGCCACCACGGTCGGAGGCGACGCCGGCCAGGGGCGGAGAGAGGACGGGACCGCGGGGCGATGCGGCCCGGCCGCACCGCCGGTGACGCTGTCGGCATGCGAATCCAGGCACTTCCCAGGCTGGCGAGGTTGTCGGCGATCCCGCTCGGGGTCGGTCGGCGGATGGCCGTGGCCGGGGGTCTCAAGGCCCTCGGCCGGTTGACCGACGAGGCCTCCCTCGACCTGCACGAGCGCACCGCCGACCAGCTCTTCGACGTCCTCGGCGGGCTCAGGGGCGGGGTGATGAAGTTCGGGCAGGTGCTGTCGGTGTACGAGACGGTCCTTCCGCCGACGATCTCCGCGGTCTACCGGGAGCGGCTGGCAGGGCTGCAGGAGGCGGCCCGGCCGGAGAACGCGGCCCGCGTGCGGCAGGTCCTGGAGGACGACCTCGGCTCGGACTGGCGCGGCCTCTTCGACTCCTTCGACCCCGAGCCCGCCGCGGTCGCCTCCCTCGGCCAGGTGCACCGGGCGGCCCTGCCGGACGGCCGCCCGGTCGCGGTCAAGGTGCAGTACCCCTCCGCCCGGGAGCAGCTCCTCGACGACCGCGACCTGACGGTGTTCGCGATGCGCTGGTTCACCTCGCTGGTCGCGCCCGAGCTGGACGGAAGGGCGTTGGCCGCCGAGCTGATGGACGGCCTGGCCGAAGAGCTGGACTACGCGCGGGAAGCCGAGGCACAGGCCGCGTTCCGGGAGGGCTTCCTGGACGACCCCGACTTCGTCGTCCCCGAGGTGATCCTCCAGAAGGGACGGGTGCTCGTCTCGGAATGGCTCGGCGGAACGCCGCTGGCACGGATCATCGCCGCCGGGACCAGGGCGCAGCGGGACCGGGCCGGGCTGCTGACGACCAGGCTGATGTTCTCCGGGATACCCCGGACGGGGATGCTGCACGGCGACCCGCATCCTGGGAACTTCCGGCTGTTCGGCGACGGCCGCTTGGGCGTCCTCGACTTCGGCGCGATGTACCGCCACCGGCCGGATGCGATGAGCCCTCTCCACCAGTGGATGCTGATCCATCTAGCGGACGATCCGGACGAACTCGTCGCCGTGCTCCGCGAGCTCGGGTTCCTCCGGCCGGGGGTGCGGGCGGACGGGGCGCGGCTGACGGCCCTCTTCGAACGGTCGGGGGCGGTCGTCCGGACAGAGACGTTCCACTTCGACGGCGCCTTCCTCCGCGCCGTCCTCGAAGGGATGACCTCCTCGGTTCCGGTCGGCCTCAGCCTGGCATTCCCGCCCGAATACGTGGCCGCCCAACGCGCGATCGGGGTGGGCATAGGGGTGCTCTGCCAGCTCGGCGCGGAGGTGCCGTTCCGGCAAGAGGCCATGCGCTGGCTCACGATGCCGTGATGGACCGCAGGTCGGTGATGACCTCGGACGCGGTGACCTCGTCCAGCTCGGCGAACCGGTGCTGGGAGCCGGTGTTCCAGTGCAGGAAGTCGCCTGGCTCGTCGGCGAGCCACACCGTGCGGAGATTCTGGTCCTCGTTGCCGTCGGCCCAGCCGACCTGGATCCCGGGATCGAGTTCGACCACGACAAACAGGCCGCCTGGAACGGCTCGGGAGATCCAACGTTCGGTGCCGTTGTCCATGGGGGTGCCGCGCCGCCAGCCGCGCCGCTCCAACCCGACGACCTTGCCCCAGGGGGCGGTGAGGCCCTCGAACCGAGCGAGCCGGACGTCCTGCCGCTCCTCTTCGGTGAGCCGGTGGACGTCCCTGCCGAGCTGCGGGAACGGCTGCATGATCTCGTAGTCGGCGAAGACCTCCGACCAGGCGGCGAGCGCGTCGCCGAGCGCCAGGGGATGCGCCACCCCGACCCGGGCACCGTCCGGCAGGACGAACTCGCCGTCGTCGACATCGGCCAAGGATCGGTCCTCCGCAAGCCGGAACGCGATGGCAGCGGCGTCCGTCTCCGTGTCCGCGCCGGGTTCCGCGAGCCAGAGGAGGCGTCGAGTGATGTGCCACATCAGCGGGTGGTCGACCAGCAGCGTGCGGAACTCGGCCGGCGTCCACCGGCGGCCGGTCACCATCGCCAGCTCCAGCCGCCGGACCTGGTTCGGCATGGTCGCCCGGACGTCCTTCTTGAACTGCGTGAATGCGGCGTAGGCGGCGGGGGCGAGGTCGGGGTCGTCCTTCGCGCCGGGCTTGGGGAGCGCGGCGCGGCGGCGGCCGGCCTCGTCCGACACGACCGGTTTGAGCTGCTCGTCGAAACCGACCACGAAGCGCCGGGGACCGTAGTCGAGCGTCATGCTCCCGTCCGCCTCCAGGCCGATGCCGGGGACGAGCCTGTCGGCGAGCTGCTCGCCGCTCAGCCCGAGCCGTGCGGCGACCTCCTGGATCTTCTCCTCGGCCCGCTTCTTGATCGCCTTGAACGGGGCCCGGTGCGAGATGCCGTCGAGCAGCATCAGCGAGGTCTCGGTGCCGATCATCGCCAGCACGTCCAGGCCCTTGACCGCCTTGTGGTGGCCGTTCTCGCCCGGCCAGGCGCGGATGGCGGGGGTGAGGCGCCGCGCGGCCTCGTCGTCGCCGAACCACCCGACGGCCGTCAGCGCCCACGCGTCCTCGGCCCGTTCACCGAACCGGCGCCACCGCTCGAACAGCGCCCAGGCGAACGCCGCCAGCGAATCGGCGTCGCACGCGTCCCGCACGGCCTCCAGGCCGGGGTGGGGGGCGTCCGGCGGCGACATCGCCAGGATCGTGAGCAGATGCCGGACGGCGGTGGCCGGCAGCACGCGCCCGCCGTCCGCCAGCCGCACCCGGGGCAGGACGGCCGGGTCGGCGAACGGCCCGATCTCCGGGATCTTCCGCGGGACGAGCTGCTCGGGATCGTGGTCCAACGTCATGTCCAGTGCCGCGCCCGCCTCGGGTCGCTGGTCGCGGGCGATCTCGACCACGGTGTCGCGTCCCAGGTCCCGGGCGAGGAAGGTCAGGGCGTACTCGGCCGCGTCACGCCGCTTGCCCGGCTTGCCGAACGCGGCCGGGAGCAGCAGCCGCACCGCCTGGGGGCCGTGCCTCCGCAGCCACGCCTCCGCGTGCTCTTTGCCGGTCCTGCCGCGCAGCAGCCAGCCGGCGACCAGATCCGCGACCGGCTCGGCGGCATACGGGACGACCACATGCCCGCAGCTCCCGGGCTTGCTCCGGGCGCCCTTCACGACGGCGGTCAGCGCGTCCAGGCCGAACCGCTCGGCCAGCATCGGCACCCACCATTCGGGCTCCTGGTAGGTGTCGTAGCCGTCCTTCCGCAAGGACCAGCCGGCGACGAGGCGCCGGACCTGCTCGGCGGGACCGAAGCAGAGCAAGGCCACCTGTTCGAAGCCCCTGAGCCGGCCCGCTTCGAAGTCGGCGATCCGCTGGTCCCACGGCCCGCGCACCTCGCCGTCGTGACTCCACGCATAGGGGACGGGGAGCGCCAACTCGCACAGGGTGTCGCGCCCGTCCTCGGCCCAGACGATCGACGGTTCGGGCGCGGACAGCCCCGTGATGACCACCGGCTCCGGCCGCTCCCGCTTGCGGGCCCACGGCGGGTCCACCAGGACGACCGGCAGGTCCGCGGGGTCGGCGTCGGCGGTGGCGGCGAGCCCTGCCACGATCCGTTCGACCGCCGTCCGGGCCTCTTCAGGAAGCAACGGCAGGGCCGCCCTGACCACGTCGAGATTGCCCCGCACGTGCTCGTCGAGCAGTTCCGCCAGTTCCGCGACCCCTGCCGCGTTCGCTTCCGCGGCCAACTCCCTCACCGCCCGGACCGGGAACCGCTTCATCGCCTTCATCAGCTCACCGCTGACGTGCGGGTTGGAACGCCTCTGGAGCAGCGCGCGGAAGACCTCATCGGACGGCAGGACGCCCAGCACGTCCAGCAGCGCGTCCCGCCGCTGCGGGGAGTCGAGGTACTCGTCCAGCGCGGGGACCAGGAGCGGAACGGCGGCCGGCCCGAGACCGTCGGCGAGCGCGTGCAGGTTCTCCGGCTCATGGCAGTCGGCTGCGGTCAGCCGAGCCCGGGCGCCGAGCAGCCCAAGGTGCGCGGATGTCCCCAGGCACCGGAGGAGCACATGACGGGGGACCCTGTCGGCGTGCCGGCACAGCTCGCTCACCCAGTCGTCGTGCGTCGGGACCAGGTAGGCGGTCAGGAGCCGCTGCCGGACCGAGACCCGCCGCTCGGCGAGCCGTTCGACGGCCTCGGCGTACTGCTCCTCGGTCGCGGCGGCCAGCAGGGAGCGCACGCGCGGCGCTCCGTCCGGCAGCCCTCGGACAGGGCGCTCGCCCTGCGCGACCGCGCGCACGATCCTGCTCCGCCGCCCGTCCAGCATCTCCCCGTCCGGGCTCGACTCCAGTCCCCACCGGTCGGCGAGCGCGCACGCGGCGAACACGACGCCGTGCTCGAAGGCCCACGCGTCCACGTACCGCCGGTGCTCGCGCCCCCAGACCGACTCGCCCGCCGTGATCAGCGACAGGACGGCCGCACCGCGCGGGTCGGGCTCGCCGCCGAGATGGGCCCGCGCCGCGGCGGCGAGTTCCGGCGCGGTTCCCCGGTCGCCCAGGGTCCGCTCGATCTCGTCCCGCGCCTCGTCCACAGCCTGCGCGACGGCCTTGCCCGCCGCCGCGTCGAGCGTGATCTCCGGACCTGGCGCCCCATCGCGCCGCGGATGCAGACCGCCGCGCCAGTGCTCCGGCATGATCAGGACGTCTTCGTCGGGGAGAGCCGCATGCGGCTTGTCGATCACGGCTGCCTTGTCGATCATGGCCGCGACGCTAACAGCGACGCCCGACACCGGCGGGGCGCTCACGCGGTTCGCCGGCGCGAGCGGACCGCGCGGATGACGCGGAGGAGAACGAGGGCGGCCCCGACCGCCGCGGCCGCACATCCGGCGATGCTTTCCCGGTGATGCTTTCCCGGTGATGCTTTCCCGGCGATGAA
Organism: Actinomadura sp. NPDC000600; assembly: GCF_040492135.1. Lineage (NCBI taxonomy): Bacteria > Bacillati > Actinomycetota > Actinomycetes > Streptosporangiales > Thermomonosporaceae > Actinomadura > Actinomadura sp. NPDC000600. The sequence goes on along the minus strand of NZ_JBEUPD010000010.1, from coordinate 74,505 downwards.
GACATCGGGTACCCAGGCCAGCAGCGGTCGCAGCTGACCCGGGCCGCCCAGCGGCGCGAGCGAGAAGTGGGGAAGCGCCCATCACCACCCAACCGACGGTCACTGCGAGGCGGACCGGCGCGGTGGCGGACCAGCGCCTCCATCCGGGGCAGGGCCGACGCCCTGATCCAGCCCGGGATCCAGGCCGCGGGGTCCAGGCTGCGGGGCCCAGGCTGCGGGGTCCAGCCCGGGATCCAGGCCGGGATCCAGCACCGGAGGCCCATCGCCCGGGCCTGGCGGAGGCGCTGGCCGAGTTTCTCCCCCTGGACGCGAGCCCCAGGCCGGGCGCCGCGCCGGGGTCGGCGCGACGGCGGCGGGCCGGTGCGGTGGGCCTGGATGACCTAGTTTTGCCCCGGCGTGCCTGCCCGCCGAGCGGGCGCCAGCCGCGCGGTGGTGCGGGCAGCACCCCACCGGACGGGCGCGGGCGCCGGCGAGCGACGCGCCGGGCCGAGTCTCGGGTCGCCAAGGCCTTCGCCGGGCGCGCACTCGACGCCCCGCCCTCGCCGAGGTAGACGCCGCGACCGCTCGCGCGCCGCGCGCCGAGATCGCCCAGGCCGTCCACAACGGCAAGGAGTGCAGGGAGGCCGAGGCGGACCTGGACCTGGGGCTAACCGGCCGTCTGCGCCGCCGTCTGCTTCGCGCCCGTCATCGAAGGACTCGCGACGGAGGTTCACCGCGACCCGGACGCTGGAGGCCCTCGGCACGGCCGACCGCGCCGCGTGGGTCAGCGCCGCGTGGGTCAGCGCCGCGTGGGTCAGCGCCGCGTGGGTCAGCGCCGCGGCGGTCCCCGTAACCGAGCTGGCCACCGTTTTCACCGGCGAATGCCGGCGGTACGCCGACCGTTGACCGGCACGCGGCCTATGCGGGGGCGCCGCTCTCCTCCGTCCTCGCCGCGGCAATGCCGTGCCGGTGCTGCGGGCCGAGGAGGCGCAGCATGTCCAGCGGCTCGGTGCCGCCGGGCGGTGGTGTGAAGATCCGCAGGCGCTGGTCCGCCGCGGGTGTCGCCAGCAGTTCGCAGTCAAACTCGATCTTGCCGAGCTCGGGATGCTTCAGCCGCCACGGGTGAGACCTGCGCACCGCGACCTCGTGCCGGTCCCAGAGCGTCGCGAACTCCTCGCTGGCCGCGCGGAGCCGGGTGACCAGCGCGCGGGACGCGGCGTCGTTCCCGCGGCGGGCCACCGCGGCGCGCAGGTCGGCGACGAGCTGCCGGGCCTGCTCCTCGCGATCCTCGTCCGCGAAGTGGCCCCGCACGTCCGGCTCGGTGAACCAGCGCAGCACGACGTTCCGGTCCTCGGCCGCCACCGTGCATACGCATCCGAACAGCGCCTGCGCCATGTCGTTCTGCGCCAGCAGGTCGCCGAGATCGCTCAAGACCTGGACCGGCACGTTCTCCAGCCGGTCGAGCAGGTACAGCAGGCTCGGCCGCAGGTACTCCCCGGCGCGCGCTCCCTCCGGGGGACGGTGCCCCGCGAGCAGGTACAGGTGGTCCCGCTCGTCGGTCGTCAGCCGCAGCGCGTGCGTCAGCGCGGCCAGGATCTGGACCGAGGGCTGCGGGCTCCTGGCCTGTTCGAGCCGCATGTAGTAGTCGACCGACATCCCGGCGAGCGCCGCGACCTCCTCGCGGCGCAGGCCCGGCGTGCGCCGCCTCGTCCCCTCGATCAGCCCGACGTCCCGTGGAGTCAGCCGCCCCCGCGCCTGACGCAGGAAATCGGCGAGGTCGTCGCGGTGCATCCCCATATCGGCAGTGATACCACTGTTCGCCCACCACATCCTCGGACCGCTGATCCTAGGGAAACCGCTCCGTTCCTCCGCCGCCGGGACGAAGGCACGCTTCAAGGCGCGGCCATCCGGCTAGCCGAACGAGGAAGAGCGGTGATCATGCGATGAAGGCGGTCCGGTTCCACGAGTACGGCGGGATCGATGTCCTGCGGGTCGAGGAGGTGGAGCGTCCGGTGCCAGGTCCCGACCAGGTGCTGGTCGAGGTCCGCGCGGCCGGGATCCAGCCCGGCGAGGCCATGATCCGCTCGGGCGGGCTGCATGAGCGCTGGCCGGCGACGTTCCCCTCCGGACAGGGCAGCGACCTGGCCGGAGTCATCGTGGAGGTCGGATCGCATGTGCGCGGCTTCGCGGTGGGCGACGAGGTCCTCGGCTTCACGCACGACAGGGCAAGCCACGCGGAGTTCGTCGCGGTGGACGACGTGCGCTTGACCCCGCGTCCGAAGGGTCTGTCCTGGGAAGTGGCCGGGTCGTTGCACGTGGCCGGCGCCACCGCCTACGCCTGCGTGTTTGCCGTCGACCCCGGACCCTCCGACACGGTGGTGGTCTCCGGCGCAGCTGGCGGCGTCGGGTCCCTCGCGGTCCAGCTAGCGCGACGGCGCGGTGCCACGGTGATCGGTCTGGCCAGCGAGCCGAACCATGCGTGGCTGAAGGAGCACGGCGTCATCCCGGTCGAGTACGGGGACGGTGTGGCCGAACGAATCCGGCAGGCCAGCGGCGGGAACGTCGACGCGTTCATCGACACGTTCGGGACCGGCTACGTCGAACTGGCGGTGGAACTGGGCGTGCGGTCCGAGCGGATCAACACGATCCGCGACTGGGGGACAGCGGCAAAGTTCGGTGCGCAGACCGTCGGAGAAAGCGGCGCGGCGTGCGCGGTCGTCCTAGGCGAACTGGCCCGGCTGGCCGCCCGCGGTGAACTGGAGGTGCCGATAGCCCGCACCTACCCCCTGGACCGAGTCCAGGACGCCTTCCGCGACCTGGAACAACGCCACACCCACGGCAAGATCGTCCTTCGCCCCTGAGTAATCAGGTCGAAGAGTGGAAGCGCTAGGACAGCGGGACCGGATGGCCGGTCAGCCCTATGATCGAGCGGATCAGAGAAGCCGCAGGAGCCGGGACATGGGCGATGAGCGCTTCGAGTTGGCGATGACCGACAAGGATCGGCAGCACGAGGACAGTCAGGCTGCTCCATGTGCCGATGAACTGGGCAAGGCAGTGCGTGAGCGGCGTCTAGAGCTTGGGATGACTCTGCTGGAACCGGCGTGCCGGAACGCATGATGCCGTCCGCTCTATCGCGATTTGAGGCGGTCGGTGCAGAGCCCGTCATCAGGCGTGTCGACCGGTTGGCGCATGCCTTGGACGCCACCGTTGCGGTGCCCTCCGTCCCGGATATGGCGTGAAGTCCCTTGATGCGGCCGGCGGCGGCCCGGAAGACTTGGCCGCCGCCGCGCGGGATGACGCTGGTTCTCGCCAGGTGACGAGAGAGATCCGGCATCTGGCGATGAGACTTGCAGAAGGGGAGCCCGACGTCCGCGAACTGGCGGCCGCCCATCTCGGGGACCTGCTCATCGGCGCGTGCAAGACCGGACGAGACACATCCTCGATAGTGCTCCCGCTTGCGGAGGCGCTCGTAAGAGAGAACGATCCGTTGGTCCAAGAGGAGATCGCCCATTCCCTGGGGCATTTCGTCGAGTACGGCACCGTCCCCCAGGCCCTCGTAGAGCCCCTCCAGGAGTGCTTGCCACGCCTCTCCCCGGAAGCCGCCGCCTACGTCGCCGACCTTCTCGAAGCCGCCCGCTGGGATGTCTGATCGGGCCAGCCGTATCAGAAGCGTGGATCACTTGCGCAAGGGTGTGGCGGCTCACCAGGTGGACGTGCACTCCTGGTCTCTGAGAAAGGTCGCCGACCACCTTGGCCGCGCCTTCGGCGTCGTCACACGGATGCAGCTAGCCGAGCCGCCCGAGCCGGGCGTCGTGGCAGGCCCACGCGCTGCCCGGCACCGGCAGCGCGCTCACCGCGATACTGACCTCCTCGGTCCCATTCCCGTAGACCTGCAGAAGCGGGACGGGCGCGGGCCGGTAGAGCTTCACGAATCTCCAGCCCCGGCTTGAACGCAAGCCCCGCGGTCTGAGCGCAAGCCCCGACTTGGCGCCAGCTCTGCGGTCTGAGCGCCAGCCCCGCGGTCTGAGCGCCGGCCCCGGCTTGGCGCCAGCTCTGCGGTCTGAGCGCAAGCCCTGCGGCTGAGGTTCAGCCCTGTGGCCTGACGCCAGCCTCGCGGCCTCTGAGCCCAGTCCTGTGGCCTGACGCAGCCCAGGGGTCCTTAGCGCCGGCGCGAGCAAACACAGGTACGGGCACGCGCTCTTCTGCCCCAGCCGCGTTCGCCCCCGTAACAGGAAGTGCTCCAGGTGCGCATTCAGTAGTCCGCCCAAGTGGCCTTCCTCCTCCAGCACCAGCGGCGTCTTCCACCCGACGGCGAGTCATGAGACGAGGTCGCCCCCTACCCATAGCCGCCATAACCGGGTTGAGTGGCCGGGTGGGGGTGCTGGGTAGGGGGCGCCGGGTGGGGTGGCGCTGCGTACGGGGCCGCCCCTCCAAAGTCAAGGGCGCCTTCGGCGTCGCTTCGCGATGGGACTTCGTCCCACCCTTGACTTCGGAGCCTCTGCGGCCCCTGGTGCAGGTTTCGTCGGGCAGGCTCCGCCTGCCCCCGCCCGACGCGCCACCCCACTTCTCCAAGAGCCACTCCACCGACAAGGGAATCCGCTCTCCGGAGCAAGGCAGCCCATAAAGGAAACCCGCCCATCAAAGGAACCTCGCCCGCTTGAGGGAGTCGGCTCGGCGCGAGGGCGACCCTCTGGTACAGCTTGAGCAGCGCACTGGCAGCCAGGAGTTGCGTCAGTGGTCAGGGAGTGCGTCAGTGGTCAGGGAGTGCGTCGGTGGTCAGGGAGTGCGTCGGTGGTCGGGAAGCGCACCGGCGATCAAGAAAAGGGGCGCAATTCATGCCAGGGCGTGCACGGACTAGGTTAGAGGCAATGCCCGACGGTGCACCAAGGTGCCGGGTGTCGACATAGAAAGAGCCGGTTCGCCAGGAAGAACCAGCATGTCTTGGGACAACGGCTGGCAGAGGCCAACGGCCTGCCACACGCAGGCTCACCACCAGGGACTTTCCGATGGGCAAGCGACCCGAGTCCGGGGGGCCGCCAAATGACAGGGGCGCCAGCTGCTGGTCTGCTGAAGCGGGAGGAGTCACCGTTAAGGGTGCAGGTCGCCTGCTAACAGCGAACCCACCACTTAGCCGAGAGAAGTCCCGAATGTAGGTTTCATGCTACATGGCGAGGCCGCTGACCAGGTTGGTCCCCTTGATGGCATTCGCAAAGTTAGTGAACTGGGTGCTATCGGGCGGAAATATCTGTCTCTTCTGATAACGCGAAATATGATTCCAGTCTCAAGCTTCACCTATCTCGGTGGTGACAGTAATTAGCCTCCGATCTCGCGTCTGTTCGCCCACTAGTTCGATATACTCTGTGTATGTGTTCGGTTACGGGTATGGATTTCGGTGTGGCGTCCACGCAGGAGTTGGTGGACGCCGCTGCCGCGATCGCCGCCGAACTCGCTGCCCGTCCCGCGCCCGAGTCGGCTGCGGTGTGCATGGAGCTCGCCGAGACGTTAGCGGCGGCGTCGGACGCCCATGAGGCCGCGTTGGCCGGGTTCGTCGCCCGCGTGGACGCGGCGAGTGAGACGCGCCGCTGGGGGTTGCCGTCCACGCAGGCGTGGCTGCGGTCGCGGCTGGGCATGCGCGATGCCCGCGCCAAGGAGCGCGTCACGCTGGCCCGGCAGCTCCATCGGCTCCCTGTGGTCACCGAGCTCCTGGCCAGAGGTGAGTTGTCCTACGGCTACGCCGCCACGGTCGCCGACGCCGTGGCCCGCCTCGACGATGACGACTGCGCCAAGGCCGAAACCCTGCTGCTGGACATGATCGGCCAGGGCTTCTCACCCGGGAAGGTCGCCGCGTTCGGCCGCCGCATCCGCGAGGTCATCGCCGAACGCGACGGCTGCGAGGAGCCACCCGAGGAGGTGCAGCGCGGGTACGAGCGGTCCTGGATCGACTCCACCCGCTCGCTGGACGGCGGCCGCTACATCAAGGGCTGGCTGAACGCCGAGGACGCCGCCGTCTGGGACGGGACGCTGGGTCCGCTGGCCAAGCCGTCCGGGCCCGACGACCACCGCGACCTGCCCGAGCGCACCGCCGCCGCACTGAGCAGCGTGCTGTCGGGCGGGCACAAGGCCACCAAGGTCACCGTCATCTGCGACCTGGACACCCTCACCGGCGGCCACGCACCCGCCCGCCTCACCGACGGCACACCGATCCCCGCGCCCCAAGCCCGCCGCATCGCCCTGGCCGCCGGAGTCTCACCCCTGCTGCTCGCAGGAGGCAACACGCCTCTCTACCTAGGGCACAAAGTCCGCTTCGCCACCGCCGCCCAACGCCAAGTCCTGGAGACGCTCTATCCCACGTGCGCGGTGCAGGGCTGCGAGGTGCCCGGGACGCTGTGCGAGGTCGACCACGTCAACGGATGGGCCCTGGGCGACAGCCCCACCGACATCGACAAACTCGCCCTGTGCTGCGGATGGCACAACCGCTACAAACACACCCACCCCCAACACATCCACACCACCCACGACCCCGCCACCGGCCGCTACACCTACCGACTCCACCCACCCGGCACACCAACAACCCACCCACCCACCACCAACCCACGAACAGCCCACCCACCCACCACCAACCCACGAACAGCCCACCCACGAACAGCCCAGCCACGAACAGCCCAGCCACGAACAGCCCAGCCACGAACAGCCCAGCCACGAACAGCCCAGCCACGAACAGCCGAGCCATGGGAAGTCGAGCCATGGGAAGTCGAGCCATGGGAAGTCGAGTCATGGACGGCTGAGCCATGGACGGCCGAGCCATGGACGGCCGAGCCGCGACCAAGCGAGGCGGCGAACAACTGAGCCGCGGACGGTCGAGCCGCGGACCGTCGAGCCGCGCGCCGCCGAGCCGCGACCAAGCGAGCCGCGACCAAGCGAGCTGCGAACAACCGAGCCATCCACGACCATCCACTGGGCCGCTTAGATGGTCGTTTCGTTTGGTGTGCTCGAGGGTGCTTCGTCGTGACGATGATGGAGCGCTCAGGGCAGACGAGTTTGTGGGAGTCGTTTCAGCGGGCGGTGCCACCTGCACCGACGCGTCCGCAGGATGGTGGGCGGCGCCGCGCTGCTGATCGAGAGGTGGTGGTTGCGGCCGTGTTCCGGCCCCCCACCGGTTGCGCCTAACGGTAGGTCCCGTCGGTGTTGGCACCTCCTGGTAGAGCATCTACCGGCGCTTCGCCGAATGGAGAAGCGCCCGGGTGTGAATCGAGCTGCACCGGTCATGCAGGATCAACTTGGCGCCCCAGGGGAACCGGACAGGTCGTGGTGCGCGATCGATTCGGTAAGTGTCCGCGCCGCGAAGGGAGGAAGTCGCCAGGTCCCAATTCCTGTCGACTGCGGCAGGTGAGGCTGCGCCCGTCATCGTCGAGCCCGCTGAACGCCAACGCCAGCGCCACCGCTGACCGCTTTCCTGTTGCTACCGGCCGTTACGATCCTCCTCAGGATCCGAAATGCCGACACATCGTGCCAGCTCACAGCCTGAAGGCTCCGGAACGGCCAGTCCCTCCGCCAGTCCCCTCCGCCAGTCCCCCCCGCCTGTGCCTCCATAGCGGCCCAGCCAGCGCTCCTTAGCTCATGGCCGAGGGAGGCGTGCCCGCCGCTGGCCGGCCTGTTCTGAGGGGCATCACTACGCCGGGCAGCTCGGACGCAAAGTTGTTCTTCGCCAACTCCGGGACGGAAGCCCACGAGACGGCAATGCTGCTGGCTGACTACCGCGCGCGGCGCATCGAAGCCCCACTCGCCGAGCGGACTGGATCGCTCGGCGGATGCCTGTCGCCTCCCTCTCACCCGCGCCGACCAGGCGCTGGCAGGCACCTGGAGCCCGCACTGGGCGCTGCCGGCTCTGGACGACCTCGTGCGGCCACGGGCCTGTCATCGACAGGGCCGTCCGGGCGGCCCCGCTGCAGGCCAGCCCGCGCGCCGGGCCGAGTTCGCGTCCCGGCACGTCCGGCCACTTTGTGTTGGAGGTCTTCGCGGCCGATAGCCCGCGACAGCCACCAGGTGGAATCACTGGTGCGCGCCATCCCGCCGATCCGTCGACACTGCGGACCGCGCGGTCGCCGTTCTGACGGGTTGCATGGTGGCAAGGGCTACGACTCCCCGTACCTGTGCCGCTGGCTACGTTCACGCCGCAGCGTGTTACGCATCGCCCGCCCATCCAGCGGCTCGAGCGTCCCGGTGAAGTCGACGTCGTTCGCGCGGCCTGCCGGGTCGTGGGCTGGTCGATCTAGGGAACTCCGCCGCCGGAGTCCTTGTTAGTGGGGCCGACCTGGGGTGTGACGCGGAGAGTTGGGTGGGTGCCGTTCATGGGGAGTCGGCGATGTGGGAGCAAAGGGGCCGGACGGGCGGGACAGGCCGAGCTACTCGTGGGCGGCGGGTGTTTGCGGTGCTGGTGGCTGGGCTCGCGCGATAGCGTCGGTGGGTGATGAAGGTCCAGGGCCGGGCGGGGGTCGGCGGGTGGTGAGTCGGAGGGGTGACCTGGCTGCGGATGTCCGGGATGTGGTGGCTGCGCATATGCCGGGCTATCGCGTTGACTCCGTGGTGTTGTTGGGGGAGGGCGAGGACAACGTCGCCTTCCAGGTCAATGACGAGTTGATCGTCCGGTTCGGCAAGGAGTCCGATCCCGCGGAACGGGCTGGGCGCGTCCGTGATGAGGGCCGCCTTCTTGCCGCTGTTGCGGATGTGTCGCCGTTGCCTGTGCCCAAGCCCACCTTCACGGTTGCCGAGCAGGGGTGCCTGGCCTATTTCAAGCTCCCTGGCCTTCCGTTGATCGACGCGGATCCGCGACAACGGGCGGTCCACATCGACTCGGTCGCCGCCGAGCTCGGGGGGTTCCTCGGCGCGCTCCATGCCGTTCCGGTGGGCCAGATGGTGGACCTGGTGGATACCGATGACGAGCCGATGACCGTGTGGCTGGAGGAGACCGCGCAGATCTACGCCACGATCATCGAGACGGTGCCGCCGGTGCACCGTCCCGTGGTGGAGTCGTTCCTCGGCACCTCGCCCCCGGACGGCCCGCGTGAGCTGGTGTTCTCCCACAACGACCTGGGAATCGAGCACGTCCTCGTCGACCCGGACGAGTGGGTCGTGACCGGGGTCATCGACTGGAGCGACGCCGCGATCACCGACCCGGCCCGTGACTTCGGTCTGCTCTACCGCGATCTCGGGCCCGCCGCTCTTGACCGGGCCCTGGACGCGTATCGGCCCGGCGTCGACGTCGGGGAGATCAAACTGCGCTCAGGCTTCTACGCCAGATGTGGCGTGCTGGAGGACATGGCCTACGGGCTTGAGACCGGCTTCAGCGCGTACCTCGACAAGTCCCTGGCCGCACTGGAGTGGCTGTTTCCAGAAGGCGATCGCCACTAGGACGAGCAGCCACGCTCCGACGCAGGCCGCAGGGTGCCCGCCGCATCTGGCCAGGGGAGCCAGTGGCCGTCGCGCATCAGGTCGCGGCCGGACAGTTCGTTCTCCTCGCGCCATGCCTGGACGCGCCGCGGGGTGACGCGGAACCAGCGGTACGGCGTGGCCAGGGCGCGTGGGTCGAAGCCGGTGCGTTCGGCGAAGCGGTCGCCCTGCTCCTGGGGCAGCGCGTCCATGTCGAGCACCTCGACCATGCCCTCGATCATGACCACGTCTCGGGTCAGGCCCAGTCCAAGCCGGGTGGTTCGGGTGGCGGCCAGGTTCCTGCCGGTCGGGCTGTCCGCCGGCGTGGAGAGCAGTAGCGCCTCGCCGTCCCAATCGAAGGACAGCGGGACCAGGTAGGGCGCACCGTCCGGCGACGCGCTGGCCACCCAGACGTCGACGTCGTGGACGAGCCGGTGTTCGGCGTCGCGGCGTCGCTCGGCGCGCGTGCGGAACGGGGCGCTCATCGCTCCCTCGGCAGAGGCTCGGACGGTGCCTGCCGCCCCACTTCGGGCCGGACGCTCAGGGCTCGCATCAGTTCCTCGGCGACTGGAAGAGCGGGGCGAGGAAGGCGTCGACCTGGGCGCGATCGTAACCGCGCATCACGACCACGAAGGCCGGCGGCTCGATCTCGGGCGGGCTTTCGGTGCCGGCCAGTTCGGCGAGCTTGCGGAAGAACGCCTCGACCTGGAGGCGGTGGTAACCGCGCATCTTCAGGCGGAACGGCAGCGGAGAGCCGGACTCGAACGCCTTCAGTAGACCCACTCGCTCTGGCCCGAACTCTTGCCATGTCATGGCGGCAAGTTAGCAGCAGCCGGAGACGAGGCCCGTCGGTCTGAACGGCGAAGGCGGCGCGCCAGGAGCACGGCAGAGGCGGGTTCGCGTCCGGTCCGCAGGGATGTATCCGCAGGGATGTATTCGTGCTGGTGAGGGGACAATGGGGGTGTGGGTCGGTGGGTCCTGCACGTTGATCTGGACCAGTTCATCGCGGCCGTCGAGGTGCTTCGCCGTCCGGAGCTTCGCGGGCGGCCGGTGGTCGTCGGCGGCGACGGCGATCCCACGAAGCGGGGCGTGGTCAGCACGGCCTCGTATGAGGCGCGCGAGTACGGCGTCCAATCCGGCCTACCGCTGCGCACGGCGGCGCGGCGCTGCCCGGACGCCGTGTTCCTGCCCGTCGACCGGGAGCTCTACGAGTCCGTCTCGGAGCGGGTCATGGCGGCATTGCGCGGCCTCGGCCTCGTGGTCGAGGTCCTCGGGTGGGACGAGGCGTTCCTGGCGGTCGACGGCGACGACCCAGAGGCGACGGCCCGGGAGATCCGGGACCGGGTGCGGGCGGCGACGGGGCTCGAATGCACGGTGGGCATAGGGGAGAACAAGCTCCAGGCGAAGCTGGCGACGGGGTTCGGCAAACCGGCCGGGGTCTTCCGGCTCACCGGGGCGACCTGGTTCGAGGTGCTCGGCGACCGGCCGGTCGACGCGCTGTGGGGCATCGGGGCCAAGACCGCGAAGCGGTTGAAGGGGTTCGGCATCGCCACGGTGGCCGACCTCGCGGCGGCGGATCCTGACGTCCTGGCCGGGGAGATCGGCCCCGCGACCGGGCCGTGGCTGGTGCGGCTCGCGCAGGGACGGGACGGCTCGCCGGTGAGCGACGCACCGTACGTCCCGCGTTCGTGCGGACGGGAGACCACGTACCAGCAGGATCTGGACGACTGGGAGACCGTTCGCCGGGAGGTCGTCCGGCTGGCGCGACGGGTCGCCGACGATGTGGCCGCGGACGGCAGGGACGTCGCCCGCGTCGTCGTCAAGGTCAGGTATGCGCCGTTCATCACCCAGACCCACGGCCGGACGCTGGAGACGCCGACGAGCGAGCCGTCCCGTATCGAGGAGGGCGCCCTCGCCGCGCTGACCCGGTTCACCGGGCGGCGTCCTGTGCGGCTGCTGGGGGTGCGCGCCGAGTTCGTCCGCTGACCTGGGCAGGATTCCTGGAAGATGGTCGTCGTTTTTTACTCTTTTGTCGGGTTTTGGGGTGAAGGGGGCCGGGGAGGAACGCTCTCGTTGCTTGAAGGACGCGACGGGGAGAGAAGCAGATGAAGAGGGTCATGACCGGTGCACTGATCGCCGCTGTGGTCGGAATCGGGGGACTGGGCAGCGCGGCCGCCGCCCAGGCGTCCCATTCCGGGGACCAGAACACGCGCCAGGACTGCCGCACCTACTCCAGCGTCGAGCAGTGCGGGCAGCCGAAGCTGAACGAGAAGCAGCGCGCGTGCGTGGACTCGGCGGTCCAGCAGGGCATGACCGAACGCCGCGCCACGGTGGAGTGCCACGCGTTCGCATAGCCCCAGGGCACGCGGCACGCCGATGGGACCGGTGAGCCGAGTGACCCAATGCGCTGGGGGCCGGTGCGCTGGAGGGGGTCCAGTGCGCTGGGGGGGATCCGGCGCTATGAGGGGCCCGTCCCGTATGGGACGGGCCCCTCGTCATGCCCTCATCACGCGGGGACGCTCAGCGCGGCGGCTCCGCGTCGGTCCACTCGGTGATCTCGAACGCCCGGTAGGCGGCCATCTCTCCGGGCCTGTGGAAGCGGTCGGGCATGTCCTGCGCCCTCAGCGCGCGCGGCTTGCCGTTGTCTCCCGGGGGCAGCGGCCGGCTGCCGTGCGGCGGCGTGGCCACGAGGTCGCGGATGGCCAGCAGAGACCCGGTGGCGGGGTCGACGACGAACTGGCGCCGGTAGGTTCCGAGTTGCTTGGGGGCGGTGAACATGCCGAGGGGCGTGGTGGTCTTCAGCGGGAGCGACACCACCGTTCCGACGCGGCCGAGCGGATCGGTCGTCCGGCCCTCGGGCTTGATGCCTGGCATGTCGGACAGCATCCGGAAGACCGCTGCCCGCACCCTGGGCGGCGCCGGTTCGGTGGACAGCAGTTCCCCGGCGACATCGCTGAGAGCCCGAATACGCTCCTGCCCCCGCAAGGCGCGGATCGGCTCCTCCTTCTCACCGTCCGTCGAGACCGCGTGCCAGTGTCCCTTGAGGCCCAGCAAGACCTTCTTCAGTGCCTCCGGTTCCGTGGGCAGCGCGGCGATCTGTCCCGGTGTCATGCCGTAGAACCGTTCGACGGACGCCGGCCACGGGGCTCCCCTGCCCGTCTTCGGGGACATGTCCAGGTTGACCTGTCCGCCTCCCCCCTCGGGATTCGGCACGTGGACCCAGGACGGTGACCCTGCCGCCTGCCACTTCTGCTTGTCCTGCGGGGTGACGGGGAGGCCCTGGAGGTCGAAGTGGGTGCCGCGGCGCAGACCGGTCCGGTCTGTCCACATCTCGTTCCCCTGCCTCGAATCGACCTTGTAGTGGTTCTCGGCGCTCTCGCCGACCGCGTAGATCTCGCCCATGACGGTCTTGGTGTGCCAGTACTTCCCCGCCGGCGCCTTCGCGGCGTTGGTCGCGGCCACCAGGAGCACGTTGCCGTTCAGGGGGACGGTGTTCTCCACGCGGGGCTTGCCGGTCGGGTCGCCGTCCCCCGTGGAGACCACGACGGCCACGGTCCCGGCGGCGACGGCGGCCGTGGCGGCCACGCTCACCAACTGGATCCGCATACGGCGCCGATTGCGGGGGCGGGGCCGCGGACGAGCTCCGCCGCCGTCCTGCCAGTCAATGCGCTGGGCGAGCCGCTCCGGGGGCTCCTCCACCGCGAGACCGGTCCGCATCTGCCGCAGGGCATCGATTTCGTCCATGCTCTACTCCTCGGAGAGGGCGTGTGTGGGGAGGGCCTTGCGCAGCTTGGCGCGGCTTCGGTGGATCTTGGCCTTGACGGTGCCGAGGGGCAGGCCGAGCGCCACCGCGATCTCGGCGTAGGACATCTCGCCCCACGCCAGCAGCAGGACGGCGTTGCGGTCCTGCGCGCCCAGCGAGGCCAGCGCCCGTGCCAGGCCGGGTCCGCACGCCGCCGCGGAGGCGCGCTCGCTCGCCCTGTCGGCGACACCGTCCTCGGCGGGGTCGGCGCCGGTCCGGGCGAACGCCCGGTACATGCGGGTCTCGTGGCGGTGGTGCTTGGCGATCAGGTTGCTGGCGATGCCCCACAACCAGGCGCCGAACTCGGCGCGGCCGTCGAACCTGTCGCGGCGCCGGAACGCGGTCGCGAACGCCTCCGAGACCACGTCGTCGGCCATGGCGGTCCCGAGCCGCCGCCTGGCGTAGGCGTGGAGCCGCGGCGCGTGCCGGCGGAACAGCTCGCCGAACGCCTCGGGTTCGTCCAGCGAGGCGGCGACGAGCGCCGCGTCGTCGAGCTCGTCGCGGGCGTGGCTCAACACGGCCATGGGCGTCTCTTCATAGAGGGCGTCTCCGTGTCTGGGGGAGTGCTGACATCCCCTCTATCCCGAAGCCCGCGCGCCGGTTGCTTCTCCCGACGATCTTTTAGGCGCGCCCCGGCCAACCGAGCCCTGTCAGTCAAGACCTGTTAGCCATGCCCTGTTAGCCATGCCCTGTCAGACAGGGCCTCTGCCGGCCGAGGTCCCTGTCAGGCGAGAGGGAGGGGACGGCGGGGGACCGGGGACGACTGGAGGATCGACGTCGTCGTCTTCGCGTACGGGGTGAAGCGGTCGAGGATCGGTTCGAGTTCCTCGACGGCGCGCAGGTGCGCGATGAAGTAGAAGCAGTCGTCACCCGTGATGCGATGGCATTCGACGATCTGCGGGATCTCGTCTGCGATCTTGGGGATGCGGCTCAGCTCGCGCGGGCTCGGACTCACCCGGACGAGGACGGCGATCGGGAACCCGAGCGCGACGGGGTCGACGGTGGCGTGGTAGCCGGTGATGACGCCGGTGTCCTCCAGGCGCTGGACGCGCTCGGCGACGGCCGGGGCCGACAGGGCGACGCGGCGGCCCAGTTCGGCGAGGGACGCCCGGCCGTCCCGCTGCAGCTCCGTGAGGATCCGTAGGTCGATCGGGTCGAGCGGTTTGGGTTCGTAGGCGCGGCCCGGTCGGCCCCTTCGGTTCGCCATTCCTCCAACTTACGGACCGGCCGACGATACGACCATGCGCTTTCCGCCCTGGTCGTACTTTGTCGGAAGTGCGGTCTTCCACTACCTGGGGCCCTCGTTCGCCGTGCTGCTGTTCTCCCGCATCGGCCCTCTGGGCGTTGCCGGGATCAGGATCTGGAGCGCCGCCCTCGTCTTCGCCGTCTGGCGCAGACCCTGGCGGACGCTCACGCGCCACACCTGGCGGACGATGCTGGTGTGGGGCGCCGTCCTTGCGGCGATGAACTCGTCCTTCTATATGGCGATCGCACGGTTGCCCCTGGCGACCGTGGCGGCGATCGAGTTCTTGCCCGTCGTCGTCCTGGCGGCCCTAGGTATAAGGACAAGACGCAACATCGCCGCACTCCTGGCGGCGGTCGGCGGTGTGTACGTCCTGACGGAGGTGCGGATAGAAGGGGAGCCGCTCGGGTTCGTCTTCGCGTTCGCCAATGCCGCACTGTTCGCGCTGTACATCGTCTTCGCCCACAAGGCCGCCCAGTCGGGGGGTGGGGGGATCGACGGGTTGGCTTTGGCGATGGTCGTCGCGGGTGTGCTCGTCCTTCCCATTGGCGGCGTGCAGGCCGTGCCTGCGGTGGCCGATCCGGTCGCGTTGGCCGCGGGGGTCGGTGTCGGGATCTCCTCGTCCGTCATCCCGTACGTCTGCGACCAGCTCGCGATGGCGCGGCTCAGTCGCGCCACCTACGCGCTGATGGTGTCGCTGCTTCCGGCGACCGCCGCCGTGACCGGACTGGTGGTGCTGCGGCAGGCACCCGCCCCGGCGGAGATCGCCGGAGTGGGGTTGGTGATCGCCGGGGTGGCGGTGCACCGTGGAGACCGTTGAAAGGAGAAACCCCATGGAACAGGTACGTCTCGGAAAGACCGGTATGAAGGTCTCGCGGATCTGCCTCGGCATGATGAGTTACGGCGACCCGGCGGTTCGGCCGTGGGCCTTGGACGAGGACGCTGCGGAGCCGATCGTCCGGCGGGCGGTGGAGGGCGGCGTGACGTTCTTCGACACCGCCGACGTGTACTCGATGGGCGTGAGTGAGGAGATCACCGGACGGCTCCTGCCGAAGCTGTTCCCCCGCAGGGACGACTACGTGCTGGCGACCAAGGTGTGCCTCCCCATGGGAGACGGCCCGAACGACAAGGGCCTTTCGCGCAAGCACATCATGGCGAGCATCGATGCTTCCCTCGCCCGGCTCGGCACTGACTACGTCGACCTGTACCAGATCCACCGCTGGGACTACGGGACGCCCATCGAGGAGACCATGGAGGCCCTGCACGACGTCGTGAAGGCGGGCAAGGCCCGGTATATCGGAGCGTCCAGCATGTACGCCTGGCAGTTCGCCAAGGCCCAACACGTCGCCGACAAGCACGGCTGGACGAAGTTCGTCTCCATGCAGAACCACTACAACCTCATCTATAGAGAAGAGGAGCGGGAGATGATCCCGCTCTGCGTGGACCAGGGGGTCGGCGTCATCCCGTGGAGCCCGCTCGCGCGGGGGATGCTCGCGGGCAACCGGGAGAGGGGCGGCGAGCGCAAGACCGTCCGGTCCCAGAACGACTCCTTCGGCGACAGCCTGTACACGGAATCGGACTTCGACGTCGTCGACGCCGTCCGCGAGGTCGCGGCGGGACGGGGTGTCCCGCCGGCGCAGGCGGCGCTCGCTTGGCTGCTCGCCAAGCCGGGGGTGACCGCGCCGATCGTGGGAGCGACAAAACTCACTCACGTGGACGACGCGATCGCCGCGGCGGACCTCCGGCTGGAGGAGAAGGAGACAGAGCGGATGCAAGCCCCGTACCGCCCCCACGGAGTTATCGGGCATTCCTGACGATCCCGGCGGAGGACGCCTCCGGGGCGGAACGCGCCGGGGGCGTCCCGCGTCTATCAGGGGTGGTGATTTGCGATACCACCGGCGATCGGGGCAGGCTGGGGGCGAGAACGCCCACGCATGGCAAGACCGCCACGTGGGGACATGGGTGACAAGGTTCGGAGGCCGCGTTATGCGCCGCGCGCCTCCGGACTTCCGGGAGCTGAGGAGCCCCGGGACGACGGCGCTGAAGGAGCCCGACGATGACCGAGAACGACGGCACGCAGGGACCGCAGCGGCCGATGCCGGAGGAGGAGGGGCAGCCCAGGCCGCCGGAGGGCCAGGAGCCCCCCGCCCGGCCGCTGGGAGACCGCACCGTGGTGTTCGGTGCTCCGCAGTTGGGTGGCCGTCCCCCGGCTCAGCCGGCGCAGCCCCGCGACGAGGAACGGCAGGCGCCGCCCCCGCCGCCCCCCACGATGGTCGAGCAGCCGATGCAGCAGTTCGGCGAGCAGCCCCCGCCCCCGCCCCCCTTCGGCGCTCCGCAGGACCAGCAGCCCCAGTACGGCCAGCCCGCCGGGCAGATGCCCTACGGCGCGCCCCCTGGCCCTGGCGGATTCCCGCCCCCGCAGGAGCAGCCTCAGTACGAGCAGCCCCAGTACGGCCAGCCGCAGTATGGCCAGCAGCCGGAACAGCCCTCGTACGGCCAGCAGCCTGAGCAGCCCCAGTACGGACAGCAGCCCCCGCAGCAGCAGACCGGGTACCCGCAGCAGCCGATGCACGGTGCGCCGCAGGAGCAGCCCCAGTACGGCCAGCCCGAGTACGGTCAGCCCCAGTACGGCGGGTTCGCGTCGCCCGAGGCCGGCGCGCCCGGCGCGCCCGGCGAGCAGGCGCCGCAGGCCGAGCAGCAGGAGTCCGCGGCGGACCGGACGATGATCGTCCCCGGTCCGGCCGCCGGCGCGCCCGAGCCCGAGCAGCAGCAGCGCCCCGTGGTGGACGACCAGGCGACGCTGCACTGGTCGCCCGGCACCGACATCCCGGTCGCGACCGGACCCGAGCGCAAGCACGACGCCCCGGCCGAGCCGTGGCAGGCCCCGACCCCGCCGTCCACGCCGGAGCCCTGGACGCCCGAGTCGGGCCAGCCCGGCGCTGGTCAGCCCCAGCCCGGCGCAGGTCAGCAGGGTGGCCAGCCGGGCGGCCAGCAGGGGCAGGCCGACCACGAGCGGACCATGATGGTGCCGCCGCCCGACTCCGGTTACGGCGCGGGGTCGCAGCAGACCGGTCCCTCAGTGGACGACCTGTATCGCCCGCCCGGCGAGAGCAACGTGGAGGACGCGCGCCCGACCGAGGCGTTCGACCCGTCCGCCGCCTCCCAGGGCCGGCACGCCGCCGAGTCGTCCGGGATGGCCGAGCACACCCGCCTCGACATCGGCCAGCAGCAGTGGGGCCAGCAGCAGGGTCAGCAGCAAGGCCAGCAGTTCGGCCAGCAGCCCGGCCAGCAGCCCGGCTACGGCCAGCCCGAGCAGCAGCCGGGCTACGGCGAGCAGCAGGGCTTCGGCCAGCCCGCCGGCCAGGGCGAGCAGCAGGGCTACGGCCAGCAGCAGTTCGGCGGCCAGCAGGGCGAGCAGCAGCAGTTCGGCCAGCAGGCTTACGGCCAGCAGCAGGAGTTCGGCCAGCAGGCCCAGCAGGGCTACGGCCAGCAGTTCGGCCAGCCCGGCGGCGAGCAGCAGCAGGGCCAGCAGTTCGGCCAGCCGCAGGCATACGGCCAGCCAGGCCAGCCAGGCCAGCACCCGCAGTACGGACAGCAGGGCCAATACGGTCAGCCGTCTACCTACGGGGCCGAAGAGGGCAAGGGCAACAAGAACACCCTCCTGCTGGTCGGCGGCGCCGTCGCCGCCGTGGTGATCATCGTGGTGCTGGTGGTCGCTTTCGTCCTGTAGGACGCGACACGCCCAGAACGCGAGACGGCCGGGGAACGCACAAAAGCTGCTCCACGACTTCCCCAAGTGCGGGGATGTGGGTAACAATGCAGCAGAGGCGCCCCCGGCCGTCGACCACCCCGGCTCTCGCGATCGCGTGCGAAGCCAGGTTCGAGCGAAGCGAGAACCTGATCGCGCAGCGAGCCGCAAGGCGAGCCGGAGCGATGCCAGCGATCGCAGCAGTGCTCGACGATGGAGGGCCCCCAGGCCCGAAGAAGGAGAGCACTGCAGTAGGCACAGCAGGGCCCCCAGGCCCGAAGGAGGAGAGCGCTGCGATGAGCACGCCTCCCTTCCCCGCTTTGCACTTTGGCTGAGTGGTCGGTAACCTCTTCACTTGTGCCCGCTGTGTGCGGGCCGCTATGCGTGCGCGTCGGCGAGGCCGGGAGGCCAGCCCCAGCGCCGCATCTACTCCCCGGCTTGATTCGGCCCAGTTAAGGGCCGGGCGGTCTGTGTCGGTTTCGCGCGGTTGTATTTCCGTGGGGCGGCGACACGCCCGACCGCGTGGGTCGGAGAGGTCGGGAAACCGGCAGGTCACAGCCTCACCTGAGGTGGTGATTGCAGCAATAGGACTTACCGGCTCGGTACGAGGAAGACGGAGACGCGGTGCCCACGATCCAGCAGCTGGTCCGCAAGGGCCGCCAGGACAAGGTGACCAAGAACAAGACGCCCGCGCTCAAGGGCAGCCCCCAGCGCCGGGGCGTCTGCACGCGCGTCTACACGACGACGCCAAAGAAGCCGAACTCCGCGCTCCGGAAGGTCGCCCGTGTCCGGCTGACCAGCGGGATCGAGGTCACGGCCTACATCCCCGGCGTCGGCCACAACCTGCAGGAGCACTCGATCGTGCTCGTGCGCGGCGGCCGTGTGAAGGACCTCCCCGGCGTTCGGTACAAGATCATCCGCGGTTCCCTCGACACCCAGGGCGTCCGGAACCGCAAGCAAGGGCGCAGCCACTACGGCGCGAAGAAGGAGAAGAGCTGATGCCGCGCAAGGGCCCCGCTGGCAAGCGCCAGCTGATCGCTGACCCGGTGTACAACTCGCCGCTGGTCACCGCGCTCATCAACAAGGTTCTCCTGGACGGCAAGCGCTCCATCGCGCAGAGCATCGTGTACGACGCCCTCGAGGGCGCCCGCGAGAAGACGGGCAACGACCCGGTCGTCACGCTGAAGCGCGCGCTCGACAACGTCAAGCCCACGCTGGAGGTCCGCAGCCGCCGCGTCGGTGGCGCGACCTACCAGGTCCCCGTCGAGGTGCGGCCGGCCCGCAGCACGACCCTCGCCCTGCGCTGGCTGGTGCTCTACGCCCGGCAGCGCCGTGAGAAGACCATGACCGAGCGGCTGATGAACGAGCTGCTCGACGCGAGCAACGGTCTCGGCGCGTCTGTCAAGAAGCGCGAGGACACGCACAAGATGGCGGAGTCCAACAAGGCCTTCGCCCACTACCGCTGGTAATCCCGGCGGATCTGCAACGACGAGAGACGACGCGAGGACGACAGTGGCTACCAAAACCGGTGTAGACCTGGCCAAGGTCCGCAACATCGGGATCATGGCCCATATCGACGCGGGCAAGACCACGACGACCGAGCGCATCCTGTACTACACGGGGATGAGCTACAAGATCGGCGAGGTGCACGACGGCGCCGCCACCATGGACTGGATGGAGCAGGAGCAGGAGCGGGGGATCACCATCACCTCCGCCGCCACCACCTGCGAATGGCCCGTCGACGACGTCAAGCACACGATCAACATCATCGACACCCCCGGCCACGTCGACTTCACCATCGAGGTGGAGCGCAACCTGCGGGTGCTCGACGGTGCGGTCGCGGTCTTCGACGGCGTCGCCGGTGTGGAGCCCCAGTCCGAGACCGTGTGGCGCCAGGCCGACCGGTACGGCGTGCCGCGCATGTGCTTCGTCAACAAGCTCGACCGGGTCGGCGCGGAGTTCCACCGCTGCGTCGACATGATCGAGAACCGGCTCAGCGCGACGCCGCTGGTGCTGCAGCTCCCGATCGGCGCCGAGGCCGACTTCAAGGGCGTCGTCGACCTCGTCCGTATGAAGGCCCTCGTGTGGAACGAGGAGGCCAAGCTCGGCGAGATGTACGACGTCGTCGACATCCCCGAGTCGCACGCCGAGACGGCCCGCGAGTGGCACGACAAGCTCGTCGAGACCCTCGCGGAGAACGACGACGAGATCATGGAGCTGTACCTGGAGGGCGAGGAGCCCACCGTGGAGCAGCTGCACGACGGCATCCGCCGCGCGACGATCGCCGCGAAGCTCACCCCGGTGACCTGCGGCACGGCCTTCAAGAACAAGGGCGTGCAGCCGCTGCTGGACGCGATCGTCCGCTACCTGCCCTCGCCGCTGGACGTGGAGGCCATCGAGGGCCACGCGGTCCGCGACGAGGAGAAGGTCCTCACCCGCAAGCCGAGCGAGGACGAGCCGTTCTCCGCGCTGGCGTTCAAGATCGCGAGCGACCCGCACCTGGGCAAGCTCACCTTCGTGCGCGTCTACTCCGGGGTGATGGAGTCGGGCGCGAACGTGATGAACTCCGTCAAGGAGCGCAAGGAGCGCATCGGCAAGATCTACCGGATGCACGCCAACAAGCGCACCGAGATCGAGCGCGCGGGCGCCGGCGACATCGTCGCGGTGATGGGTCTCAAGCAGACCACCACCGGTGAGACGCTGTCCGACGACAAGAACCCGATCGTGCTGGAGTCGATGAACTTCCCGGCGCCGGTCATCCACGTCGCGATCGAGCCGAAGACCAAGGCCGACCAGCAGAAGCTGGGCACCGCGATCCAGCGGCTGGCCGAGGAGGACCCGTCCTTCCAGGTCCGCACCGAAGAGGACACCGGCCAGACCGTCATCTCCGGCATGGGCGAGCTCCACCTGGAGATCCTCGTCGACCGGATGAAGCGGGAGTTCAAGGTCGACGCCAACGTCGGCAAGCCGCAGGTGGCCTACCGCGAGACGATCACCCGCAAGGTCGAGAAGGTCGAGTACACCCACAAGAAGCAGACGGGTGGCTCGGGCCAGTTCGGCCGCGTGATCATCGACCTGGAGCCGCTGGGCGGCGGGTCCGACGGGTACGAGTTCGAGAACAAGGTCACCGGTGGCCGCATCCCGCGGGAGTACATCCCGTCGGTCGACGCGGGCTGCCAGGAGGCCGCAGAGTTCGGTGTCCTCGCCGGCTACCCGATGGTGGGCGTCAAGGTCACCCTGCAGGACGGCGCCTACCACGAGGTCGACTCCTCGGAGATGGCGTTCAAGGTCGCCGGTTCCATGGCGTTCAAGGAGGCCGCCCGCAAGGCGTCCCCCACGCTGCTGGAGCCGATGATGTCCGTCGAGGTCACCACGCCCGAAGAGAACATGGGCGACGTGATCGGCGACCTCAACAGCCGCCGCGGCCAGGTCCAGTCCATGGACGAGCGGCACGGCATGCGCGTCATCAAGGCGCTCGTGCCTCTGTCCGAGATGTTCGGCTACGTGGGTGATCTGCGCAGCAAGACCCAGGGCCGGGCTGTCTTCACCATGCAGTTCGACTCCTACGCCGAGGTTCCCGGGAACGTCGCGCAGGAGATCATCGCCAAGGCGCGGGGCGAGTAGTACCGGGCCTGCCCACAGATCACCAAGGACGTACATCGAAGCGGTCGTCTAGGCGGCCGAGGATCGCAACAAGGAGCAACCAGTGGCGAAGGCCAAGTTCGAGCGGACGAAGCCGCACGTGAACATCGGCACCATTGGACACATCGACCACGGTAAGACCACGCTTACCGCGGCGATCACCAAGGTGCTCCACGACAAGTACCCGGACCTCAACCCCTTCACGCCGTTCGAGGACATCGACAAGGCGCCGGAGGAGCGCGAGCGCGGTATCACCATCTCGATCGCGCACGTCGAGTACCAGACCGAGGCGCGGCACTACGCGCACGTCGACTGCCCGGGTCACGCGGACTACATCAAGAACATGATCACCGGTGCGGCGCAGATGGACGGCGCCATCCTGGTGGTCGCCGCCACCGACGGCCCGATGCCGCAGACCAAGGAGCACGTGCTCCTGGCCCGCCAGGTCGGCGTCCCCTACATCGTCGTGGCGCTGAACAAGTGCGACATGGTGGACGACGAGGAGATCCTGGAGCTCGTCGAGCTCGAGGTCCGCGAGCTGCTGTCGGAGTACGAGTTCCCGGGCGACGACGTCCCGGTCGTGCGCGTGTCCGCCTTCCAGGCGCTGCAGGGCGACGAGAAGTGGTCCGAGTCGATCGTCGAGCTGATGGCCGCCGTCGACGAGAACGTGCCGGAGCCGGTGCGTGACACCGAGAAGCCGTTCCTGATGCCGATCGAGGACGTCTTCTCGATCACCGGCCGCGGCACCGTCGTGACCGGCCGCATCGAGCGCGGTGTCGTGAACGTCAACGAGACCGTCGACATCATCGGCATCAAGCCGGAGTCCACCTCGACCACCGTCACCGGCGTCGAGATGTTCCGCAAGCTCCTCGATCAGGGCCAGGCGGGCGACAACGTCGGCCTGCTCCTGCGCGGCATCAAGCGCGAGGAGGTCGAGCGCGGCCAGTGCGTCATCAAGCCGGGCACGAACACCCCGCACACCGAGTTCGAGGCGCAGGTCTACATCCTGTCCAAGGACGAGGGCGGCCGGCACACGCCGTTCTTCAACAACTACCGTCCGCAGTTCTACTTCCGGACCACGGACGTCACCGGCGTGGTGAACCTCCCCGAGGGCACCGAGATGGTCATGCCGGGCGACAACACCGAGATGCGCGTCGAGCTGATCCAGCCCGTCGCCATGGAGGAGGGCCTGAAGTTCGCCATCCGTGAGGGTGGCCGGACGGTCGGCGCCGGTCGCGTCACCAAGGTCATCAAGTAACACCCCTCGTCACGCGGCGGCCCGGTCAGCGGGCTCCCTGCTTTTCGCGGGGGTCCGGGGGTCGCCCCCCGGAAAAGGCACAGACCGGGCCGCCGCGTCACGAACAGTGAAGTAAACAGCGGCACTACAGCAAAGGACACCGAGGCCACCATGGCGGGACAGAAGATCCGCATCCGGCTCAAGGCCTACGACCACGAGGTCATCGACACCTCCGCGAAGAAGATCGTTGAGACGGTGACGCGGACGGGCGCCAAGGTCGCGGGCCCGGTGCCGCTGCCGACCGAGAAGAACGTGTATTGCGTCATCCGCTCGCCGCACAAGTACAAGGACAGCCGCGAGCACTTCGAGATGCGCACGCACAAGCGGTTGATCGACATCATCGACCCGACGCCCAAGACGGTCGACTCGCTGATGCGACTCGACCTTCCGGCCGGCGTTGACATCGAGATCAAGCTCTAAGGGACGCACCGAGAGATGAGTACGCAGAGGAAGGGCGTCCTGGGCGAGAAGCTCGGCATGACCCAGGTCTTCGACGATGAGGGCCGGATCGTTCCGGTGACCGTCGTCCAGGCCGGGCCGTGTGTCGTCACCCAGCTCAAGAGCCAGGAGAAGGACGGCTACAGCGCCGTCCAGATCGGGTTCGGGCAGATCGACCCGCGCAAGGTGAACAAGCCGAGCACGGGTCACTTCGAGAAGGCCGGCGTCACGCCGCGCCGCTACCTCGTCGAACTGCGGGCCGACGACACCACCGGGTACGAACTCGGCCAGGAGATCACCGCCAGCGTCTTCGAGGCCGGCCAGAAGATCGACGTTACCGGCACGAGCAAGGGCAAGGGCACCGCCGGTGTCATGAAGCGCCACGGCTTCAAGGGCCTCGGCGCCTCGCACGGCACCCAGCGCAAGCACCGCTCGCCGGGTTCGATCGGCGGCTGCGCGACCCCTGGTCGCGTCTTCAAGGGCCTCCGCATGGCGGGACGGCACGGCAACGCCCGTACCACCGTGCAGAACCTGACCGTCCACGCCATCGACGCGGAGAAGAACCTGCTGCTCATCAAGGGCGCGGTTCCCGGTCCCAACGGCGGCGTGGTGCTGGTCCGCGACGCAGTGAAGGGAGCGGGCAAGTGACTTCCAAGCTCGACATCGACCTGCCCGCCGAGGTCTTCGACGCGAAGACCAGCGTGCCGCTGATCCACCAGGTCGTGGTGGCGCAGCTGGCCGCGGCGCGCCAGGGCACGCACGCCACCAAGACCCGGGGCGAAGTCTCCGGCGGTGGCAAGAAGCCGTACCGGCAGAAGGGCACCGGCCGCGCCCGCCAGGGCTCGACCCGCGCGCCCCAGTTCGCCGGCGGCGGCGTCGTGCACGGCCCGCAGCCGCGGGACTACTCGCAGCGGACGCCCAAGAAGATGAAGGCCGCCGCGCTGCGCGGCGCCCTGTCCGACCGCGCCCGGTTCGGCCGGGTGCACGTGGTCGACAACCTCATCGAGGGCGACACCCCGAAGACGAAGACGGCGCTGAAGGCGCTGCGCGAGGTCACCGAGGCCAAGCGCGTCCTGCTGGTCCTGGACCGCGAGGACGACGTGACCTGGAAGAGCCTGCGCAACGAGCCGAGCGTGCACGTGATCGTCTCCGACCAGCTCAACACCTATGACGTGCTGGTGAACGACGACGTCGTCTTCACGAAGACGGCGTACGACGAGTTCATCTCGCGCGCGAAGAAGAAGTAAGGAGGGTCGCACATGAACAAGATCGCTGACCCCCGCGACATCATCATCGCGCCGGTCGTCTCGGAGAAGAGCTACGGGCTGCTGGACGAGAACAAGTACACGTTCGTCGTCCGCCCGGACGCCAACAAGACGCAGATCAAGCAGGCCGTCGAGTCGGTGTTCGGCGTCAAGGTGACGAGCGTGAACACGCTCAACCGGCAGGGCAAGCGCAAGCGCACGCGGTTCGGCTACGGCAAGCGCAAGGACACCAAGCGCGCCATCGTCAGCCTCGCCGAGGGCGAGCGGATCGACATCTTCGGCGGTCCGGCCTAAGCAGGCCGGGTCGTCCCGAAGACTGACAAGGGATGAACGAAAAAGATGGGCATCCGTAATTACAAGCCGACGACTCCGGGTCGTCGCGGGTCCAGCGTGGCCGACTTCGTCGAGGTCACGCGCCGCGAGCCCGAGAAGTCGCTGCTGCGTCCGCTCCCCAAGAAGGGCGGCCGCAACAACCACGGCCGCATCACGACCCGGCACCAGGGCGGCGGGCACAAGCGCGCGTACCGCGTGATCGACTTCCGCCGGCACGACAAGGACGGCGTCCCGGCCAAGGTCGCGCACATCGAGTACGACCCGAACCGCACCGCGCGGATCGCGCTGCTGCACTACGTGGACGGCGAGAAGCGCTACATCCTCGCCCCGCGCGGTCTGCGCCAGGGCGACCGGGTGGAGAACGGGCCGGGCGCGGACATCAAGCCGGGCAACTGCCTGCCGCTGCGCAACATCCCGACCGGTACGGTCGTGCACGCCATCGAGCTCCGCCCCGGCGGCGGCGCCAAGATCGCCCGCAGCGCGGGCGCCGGCGTCCAGCTGCTGGCCAAGGAGGGCAAGTACGCCACGCTGCGCATGCCCTCCGGCGAGATGCGGATGGTGGACGTGCGCTGCCGCGCGACGGTCGGCGAGGTCGGCAACGCCGAGCAGTCGAACATCAACTGGGGCAAGGCCGGCCGCATGCGGTGGAAGGGCAAGCGCCCGACCGTCCGCGGCGTGGCCATGAACCCGATCGACCACCCGCACGGTGGTGGTGAGGGCAAGACCTCCGGTGGCCGGCACCCGGTGAACCCGGCCGGTAAGAAGGAAGGCCGCACTCGCCAGGCGAACAAGTCGAGCGACCGGCTGATCGTCCGTCGTCGCAGCAAGAAGAAGCGGTAGGAGTCGCTCGTCATGCCACGTAGCCTGAAGAAGGGCCCGTTCGTGGACGACCACCTCATGAAGAAGGTGGACGCGCAGAACGAGAAGGGCACCAAGAACGTCATCAAGACGTGGTCGCGGCGCTCCATGATCGTGCCGGACATGATCGGTCACACGATCGCCGTGCACGACGGCCGCAAGCACGTCCCGGTGTTCGTCACCGACGCGATGGTGGGACACAAGCTCGGCGAGTTCGCGCCGACGCGCACGTTCCGCAGCCACGTCAAGGAAGACCGCCGCAGCCGCCGAGGCTGAGCAGGCAGAGCAGTTAGCACGTAGGAGAGAGGGAACAGCGATGGAAGCCAGGGCCCAGGCGCGGTTCATCCGCGTCACGCCCAGGAAGGCCCGCCGCGTGGTGGACCTCATCCGCGGCCTGCCTGCCGCGGAGGCTCAGGCGGTGCTGCGGTTCGCCCCCCAGGCAGCGAGTGAGCCGGTGGGCAAGGTGCTGGCGAGTGCCATCGCCAACGCCGAGCACAACTTCAAGCTCGACTCGGGCACGCTCGTCGTCAGCCGTGCGTGGGTGGACGAGGGGCCGACGCTGAAGCGTTTCCGCCCCCGCGCCCAGGGCCGGGCTTACCGCATCAACAAGCGCACGAGCCACATCACCGTGGTCGTGGAGTCGCGCGAGGAAGCCTCGAGCGGGGCGTCCGGCGGCGGTAAGAAGACGAGGAGGGCCCGGTAGTGGGTCAGAAGATCAACCCGCACGGGTTCCGGCTCGGCATCACCACCGACCACAAGTCCGTGTGGTTCGCCGACAAGCTCTACAAGGACTACGTCAAGGAAGACGTCCAGATCCGGCGCATGCTGCAGAAGGGCATGGACCGGGCGGGCATCTCCAAGGTGGAGATCGAGCGGACCCGTGACCGCGTAGAGGTCAACATCCACACCGCCCGGCCGGGCATCGTCATCGGCCGCCGCGGCGCGGAGGCCGAGCGCCTGCGCGGCGACCTGGAGAAGCTGACCGGCAAGCAGGTCCGGCTGAACATCCTCGAGGTCAAGAACCCCGAGATTGACGCGCAGCTCGTCGCGCAGGGCGTGGCCGAGCAACTGTCCAGCCGCGTCGCGTTCCGCCGCGCCATGCGCAAGGCGATCCAGTCCGCGATGAAGTCCGGCGCCAAGGGCATCAAGGTCCAGTGCGGCGGCCGTCTCGGCGGCGCCGAGATGTCGCGGTCGGAGTTCTACCGCGAGGGCCAGGTCCCGCTGCACACGCTGCGCGCCGACATCGACTACGGGTTCTACGAGGCCCGTACGACGTTCGGCCGCATCGGCGTCAAGGTGTGGATCTACAAGGGCGAGGCCGCGGCGACGCGCGCCGAGCGCGAGCAGAAGGCCGCGCAGCAGCGCGCCACCGGTGGCGGCGGCGGTGGCCGTGAGCGCCGCGGTGGCGACCGCCGTGGCGGCGGCCGCGGCGGCCGTGGCGGCCGTGGCGGCGCCGGCGCCGGTGGCGGCCGCGGCGGCGAGCAGAAGCAGCAGCAGGGTTCCGAGCAGCCGGCGCCGACGGCCGAGGCTGCTCCGCAGGGTGAGGGGAGCTGAATTACCGATGCTGATCCCTCGCAAGGTCAAGCACCGCAAGCAGCACCACCCGAAGCGCCGCGGCATGGCCAAGGGCGGCACGAGGGTGACGTTCGGCGAGTACGGCATCCAGGCCGTCGAGAGCGCGTACGTGACCAACCGGCAGATCGAGGCCGCGCGTATCGCCATGACCCGCCACATCAAGCGCGGCGGCAAGGTCTGGATCAACATCTTCCCGGACCGCCCGCTGACCAAGAAGCCCGCCGAGACCCGCATGGGCTCCGGCAAGGGCTCCGTGGAGTGGTGGGTCGCCAACGTCAAGCCGGGCCGCGTGCTGTTCGAGATCTCCTACCCCAACGAGGAGATCGCCCGGGAGGCGCTCACCCGCGCGATCCACAAGCTCCCGATGAAGTGCAAGATTGTTAAGCGAGAGGTGGGTGAGTCCTGATGGCCAAGGGTCTTACCGCCGACGAGCTGCGGACCGAGCCCGAGGACGTCCTGGTCACCAAGCTCAAGGAGGCCAAGGAGGAGCTGTTCAACCTCCGCTTCCAGGCCGCCACCGGCCAGCTTGAGAGCCACGGGCGGCTGCGCACCGTGAAGCGCGAGATCGCCCGCATCTACACCGTGATGCGGGAGCGCGAGCTCGGCATCGTCACGGTCGAGGACGCCGCGGAGGGCAACGAATGACCGAGCAGCAGACCGAGCAGCGGAGCAGCCGCAAGATCCTTGAGGGTCTCGTGGTCAGCGACAAGATGGACAAGACCGTGGTCGTGTCCGTCGAGGACCGCGTGAAGCACCCCAAGTACCACAAGGTGATCCGCCGCACGAAGAACTACAAGGCGCACGACGAGGCCAACGAGTGCGGCGTCGGCGACCGCGTCCGTCTCATGGAGACCCGCCCGCTGTCCGCCACCAAGCGGTGGCGCGTGGTGGAGATCCTCGAGAAGGCCAAGTAGGGCCCCAGGGCCCGTGGGACGCAGTCCCGCCATTGACCACAGTCTGGTTCCACCAGGCTCGGCCCCGGAGAAGCCGGCGCCGAGAACCGGTGTGACGAACAGGAGTTAGACGTGATCCAGCAGGAGTCGCGACTCAAGGTCGCCGACAACACGGGTGCGAAGGAGATCCTTTGCATCCGGGTTCTCGGCGGCTCGGGTCGGCGCTACGCGGGAGTCGGCGACATCATCGTCGCGACGGTGAAGGACGCCCTTCCCGGCGCCGGCGTGAAGAAGGGTGACGTCGTCAAGGCGGTCGTCGTGCGCACCCGCAAGGAGCGCCGGCGCCCGGACGGCTCCTACATCCGCTTCGACGAGAACGCCGCCGTCCTGATCAAGGACGGCGGCGACCCCCGCGGCACCCGTATCTTCGGCCCGGTGGGCCGCGAACTGCGCGAGAAGAAGTTCATGCGCATCATCTCGCTCGCGCCGGAGGTGCTCTGATGAAGATCCGCAAGGGCGACGAGGTCATCGTCATCGCCGGCAAGGACAAGGGCGCGACGGGCAAGGTCCTGCGCGTCATCCCCCGCGAGGAGCGGGTCGTCGTCGAGGGCGTCAACCTCATCACCAAGAACATCAAGGCCGACCAGCAGCGTGCCGGCAAGGAGAGCGGTCGCGTCACGGTCGAGGCGCCGCTGCACGTCAGCAACGTCGCGATCGTCGAGGACGGCAAGCCGGCCCGGGTCGGTTACCGCACGAACGACGACGGCACGAAGGTTCGGATCTCGCGCCGTAGCGGTAAGGAGATCTGAGACCGATGACCGAGACCACCGAGCGTCCCGTCCCGGCGCCGAGGCTGAAGCTGCGCTACCGCGAGGAGATCGCGGGCAAGATGCGCGAGCAGTTCGGCTACGACAACGTCATGCAGATCCCCTCGCTGACCAAGATCGTGGTCAACATGGGGGTCGGCGACGCGGCCAAGGACGCCAAGCTGATCGAGGGTGCCGTCCGCGACCTGGCGGCGATCACCGGGCAGAAGCCCGCCGTGAACCGGGCCCGCAAGTCCATCGCGCAGTTCAAGCTGCGCGAGGGCATGCCGATCGGCGCGCACGCCACGCTGCGCGGCGACCGGATGTGGGAGTTCCTGGACCGCCTGCTCGCCACGGCGCTGCCCCGTATCCGCGACTTCCGCGGGCTGTCGCCGAAGCAGTTCGACGGCAACGGCAACTACACCTTCGGGCTGACCGAGCAGGTCATGTTCCACGAGGTCGACCCCGACAAGATCGACCGCTCGCGGGGCATGGACATCACGGTCGTGACGTCCGCGAAGACCGATGACGAGGGCCGGGCGCTGCTCAAGCTCCTGGGCTTCCCCTTCAAGGAGAGCTGAGCATGGCGAAGAAGTCGATGATCGCCAAGGCGGCGCGGAAGCCGAAGTTCGGCGTGCGCGCGTACACTCGGTGCTCGCGCTGCGGGCGTCCGCGCTCCGTCTACCGGAAGTTCGGCCTGTGCCGCGTCTGCTTCCGGGAGATGGCCCACCGCGGCGAGCTGCCTGGCATCACGAAGTCCAGCTGGTGACCGCGTCCCCGGAGCGCCGCTCCGGGGGCGGCGTAAGCCGGCCTGTAATGACCAACCGGGCGCCTGAGAGGGCGCCCACGACCGCGCCAAAGGTCCACGGGCCGCATCAACCCGAGGAAACCGTGGCGAGGGAGGGCCAGTAGGCCATGACGATGACCGACCCGATCGCAGACATGCTGACGCGTCTGCGCAACGCGAATTCGGCGTACCACGACTCCGTGGCCATGCCGTACTCGAAGATCAAGGCGCACATCGCCGAGATCCTCCAGCAGGAGGGCTACATCTCGGGCTGGAGCGTGGAGGACGCCGAGGTCGGCAAGAAGCTCCTGATCGAGCTGAAGTTCGGCCCGACCCGCGAGCGTTCGATCGCCGGCATCAAGCGCGTCTCGAAGCCGGGTCTGCGCGTGTACGCGAAGAAGGACAACCTGCCGAAGGTCCTGGGCGGACTGGGCGTCGCGATCATCTCGACGTCCTCCGGTCTCATGACGGACCGCCAGGCGGGCAAGCGCGGAGTGGGCGGGGAAGTCCTCGCCTACGTTTGGTGAGGGGAGGGCACTTCAAATGTCTCGTATCGGACGTCTCCCCATCTCCGTCCCCAGCGGTGTCGAGGTGAAGCTCGAGGGCCGCGAGGTCACCGTCAAGGGGCCGAAGGGCACGCTCTCGCACACTGTCGCCGAGCCCATCGAGGTCAGCCAGGAGGACGGCAGGCTCGTCGTCTCCCGGCCCAATGACGTCAACAAGGTGCGCGGCCTGCACGGGCTCACCCGGACGCTGATCAACAACATGGTCGTCGGGGTCACCGAGGGCTACAAGAAGACCCTGGTCATCCAGGGCGTCGGCTACCGGGTGGTGGCCAAGGGCAAGAACGTGGAGTTCTCGCTCGGCTACAGCCACCCGATCCCGTTCGAGGCGCCGGAGGGCATCACCTTCACGGTGGAGAGGCCGACGCAGCTCGTCGTCGAGGGCATCGACAAGCAGCTCGTCGGTGAGATCGCCGCTCGCATCCGCAAGCTGCGCAAGCCCGACCCGTACAAGGGCAAGGGCGTGCGCTACGAGGGCGAGCAGATCCGCCGCAAGGTCGGAAAGGCTGGTAAGTAGTCATGGCAGGCACCAAGACCCTGGCCGGCAAGGCCACGAGCGGTCGCCAGCTTGCTCGCAAGCGTCGGCACCTGCGGGTCCGCAAGAAGGTCGTGGGCAGCGCCGCGCGGCCGCGCCTGGTCGTGACCCGCTCCAGCCGGCACGTGTTCGTCCAGGTCATCGACGACGACAAGGGCCACACGCTGGCCAGCGCGTCGACGATGGAGGCGGACCTGCGCGCCGACTCCGGCGACAAGACGGCCAAGTCCCGCAAGGTCGGCGAGCTCGTCGCCGAGCGGGCCAAGCAGGCCGGCGTCCACGCGGTCGTGTTCGACCGCGGCGGCAACAAGTACCACGGTCGCATCGCCGCGGTCGCGGACGGTGCGCGTGAGGGGGGCCTCGAGCTCTGATGGCCCTTTACAAGGTGAACGAGAGGAACCACTGATGGCAGCGCAGAGGCGTGGTGGCGGTCAGGGTGGCGACCGTCGCGACCGCCGCGACGACCGCCGCGGTGGCGCCGACAAGGGCCAGTCGTACATCGAGAAGGTCGTGGCGATCAACCGTGTCGCCAAGGTCGTCAAGGGCGGGCGTCGCTTCAGCTTCACCGCCCTGGTGATCGTCGGTGACGGCAACGGCACCGTCGGCGTCGGCTACGGCAAGGCCAAGGAGGTGCCCGCGGCGATCGCCAAGGGCGTCGAAGAGGCCAAGAAGCACTTCTTCAAGGTGCCG
Organism: Actinomadura sp. NPDC000600; assembly: GCF_040492135.1. Lineage (NCBI taxonomy): Bacteria > Bacillati > Actinomycetota > Actinomycetes > Streptosporangiales > Thermomonosporaceae > Actinomadura > Actinomadura sp. NPDC000600. Next base: position 42,625 of record NZ_JBEUPD010000010.1, on the reverse strand, counting down.
CGGATCCAGGGCACCATCCCGCACCTGGTGCAGGCGCGCGACGCGGCGGGCGAGGTCCTGCTGCGCCCGGCCAGCCCCGGTACCGGTGTCATCGCCGGTGGTCCGGTGCGCGCGGTGCTGGAGTGCGCCGGCATCCACGACGTGCTGAGCAAGTCGCTGGGCAGCGACAACGCGATCAACATCGTGCACGCCACGATCGCGGGTCTGAAGTCGCTGAAGCGTCCGGAGGAGATCGCGGCCAAGCGCGGCCTGCCGATCGAGGACGTCGCCCCGGCGGCCATGCTGCGCGCGCGCGCCGCGGGCAGCGAGCCGAGGGCGGAGGTCGCGTCGTCATGACGAACCTGAAGATCACGCAGACCAAGTCCGTGATCAGCGAGAAGCAGAACCAGCGTGACACGCTGCGCACCCTGGGCCTGAAGAAGATCGGGCAGAGCGTGGTCCGCGAGGACCGCCCCGAGGTGCTCGGCATGATCCGGACGGTGGCGCACCTGGTCACCGTCGAGGAGGTCGACTGACATGGCGGCTGATCTCGGTAAGGACTCCGCCGCGGAGACCGAGGGCACCCCGCTCAAGGTGCACGACCTGCGTCCGGCCCCCGGCGCCAACAAGGCCAAGACCCGCAAGGGCCGCGGCGAGGCGTCCAAGGGCAAGACCGCCGGCCGCGGCACCAAGGGCACCAAGGCCCGCAGCACGGTCCCCGTCGGGTTCGAGGGCGGTCAGATGCCCCTGATCCGCCGGGTGCCGAAGCTCAAGGGCTTCAAGAACCCGAACCGGGTCGAGTTCCAGGTCGTGAACCTGGACAAGCTCGCCGCGCTCTACCCCGAGGGCGGCGAGGTCACGGCCGAGGACCTGGCGGCCAAGGGCGCGGTGCGCCGCGGCCGTCCGGTCAAGATCCTCGGTACCGGCGACATCTCCGTCGCGGTCCAGGTGAAGGCGCACGCCTTCTCCGGCGCCGCCAAGGAGAAGATCGCCGCCGCCGGCGGATCCGCCGACGAGCTGTAAGGAAACACCTCTGATGCCGGGGCCGTGCCCGCGTGAGGTCCGGGGCCTTGAGGCCGCCGGGCCCGGCGGGGCGGCCCCGGTGTCATCTGCTGTTAGAGTCACACGAGCGAAGGTGCCCTGCGTGAGATTGCGCACTCTGCCGTCACACCGGGTATTCTCCGCCCGAACTCATGGACCTGAAACCGCCCCCTCGGCGGCCATGAACCCGCCAGTCGCGCAGGAGGAATGGTGCTGACCGCGTTCGCTCGGGCTTTCCGTACGCCTGACCTGCGTAAGAAAATCCTTTTCACGTTGTTCATGATCGTGGTGTTCCGGATCGGATCGATCCTGCCCACGCCCAACGTGAACGTGAAGGTGCTGAGGGAGACCGCCAACGCGGCCAAGGATCAGAACACCCTCTACGGCCTGGTGGACCTGTTCAGCGGCGGCGCGCTGCTGAAGCTCTCGGTCTTCGCGCTCGGCATCATGCCGTACATCACGGCCAGCATCATCTTGCAGCTGCTGACGGTGGTGATCCCGCGGCTGGAGGCCCTGAAGAAGGAGGGCCAGGCCGGCACGACGAAGATCACCCAGTACACGCGGTACCTGACGGTCGGATTGGCGATCCTGCAGGCGACGGGCATCGTCGCGATGGCGAGCACCGGTCAGCTGTTCCAGGGCATCTCCGGCAGCGGCGACATCCTGTACGACACGGGCGTCTTCCCGATCATCACCATGGTGATCATCATGGTGGCGGGCACGACCGTCATCATGTGGCTGGGCGAGCTGGTCACCGACCGCGGCGTCGGCAACGGCATGTCCATCCTGATCTTCACCCAGGTGGTGGCGGTCTTCCCCGCCCAGTTCTGGAGCATCTACAAGAGCAAGGGCGGCTTCGTCTTCGCGATCGTCGTCCTGGTGGGCCTGGCGATCATGGCCGGCGTGGTGTTCGTCGAGCAGGCGCAGCGGCGCATCCCGGTCCAGTACGCCAAGCGCATGGTGGGCCGCCGCATGTACGGCGGCACGTCGACCTACATTCCGCTGAAGGTCAACCAGGCCGGCATCATCCCGATCATCTTCGCCTCGTCGCTGCTCTACCTGCCGGTTCTGGCCACCCAGTTGTGGCCGAACACCAAGTGGCTGCAAAAGGTCCAGCCGTATCTCCAGCAGGACAACGCCTGGCACATGGGGATCTTCTTCGTCTTCATCATCTTCTTCACGTACTTCTACGTCGCGATCACCTTCAACCCCACTGAAGTCGCCGACAACATGAAGAAGTATGGTGGATTCATCCCAGGTATCCGTCCTGGTCGGCCGACCGCCGAGTACCTCGACTTCGTGCTGACCCGGATCACCACACCCGGTGCGCTCTACCTGGGGCTCGTGTCCCTCATCCCGATGGTCGCCTTCGCACTCATGAAGGCGAGTTCGGACTTCCCGTTCGGCGGCACGAGCATCCTCATCGTCGTCGGCGTCGGACTGGATACCGTGAAGCAGATCGAGAGTCAGCTCCAGCAGCGCAACTACGAGGGCTTCCTCCGGTAGTGCGTATCGTCCTGGTGGGCCCCCCGGGTGCGGGCAAGGGGACGCAGGCCCAGTTCATCGCATCTCACCTGTCCGTCCCGAAGATCTCGACAGGTGACATCTTCCGCGCGAACGTCAGCGGCGGGACGCCGCTCGGCCGGCAGGCCAAGCAGTACATGGACCGCGGTGACCTCGTCCCCGACGAGGTCACCATCGCGATGGTGCGCGACCGGCTCGGCGAGGACGACGCCCGCGACGGCTTCCTGCTGGACGGGTTTCCGCGCAACGTCCCGCAGGCCGAGACGCTGAAGAAGATCCTCGCCGAGTGGGACACCCGCCTCGACATCGTCCTCGAACTCGTCGTCGACGAGGACGAGGTCGTCCGGCGGCTGTCGGGCCGGCGCACCTGCGACAAGTGCGGCCGGATCTGGCACGTCGACTTCGACGACAAGCAGGACGACATCTGCGACGACTGCGGCGGGCACCTGTTCCAGCGGGACGACGACAAGGAAGAGGTCGTCATGCACCGCCTGGAGGTGTACCGGCACGACACGGCCCCGCTGGTCCAGTTCTACGCCGACGAGAACATCCTCGTCGGCATCGACGCCACGGGCCCGGTCGAAGAGGTCACCAAACGCGCCCTCACCGCGCTGCGTCCGCTGGAGAAGTAGAGCCACCGGCAGGTCGGGCCACCGGAAGGCAGTGCCACCGGAAGGCAGTGCTACCCGAAGGCAGGGCCGCCGGAAGGCGGTGCCACCCGAACGGCAGGGTCACCGGGAAGCAGGGCCACAGGAGAAGTGACGGGCCCGTCGACGAGTGCGGCGGGCCCGGCGGACAGACACCGGCGCGGACGCGGGGGATCCCGCGTCCGCGCGGCCGTTTCGGAACCGAGCGGCCGTCCCGGGACCGAAACGACCGGCCCGATACCGGAGCGACCGGCCCGGTAGGGGAAGCGACTGGCCCGATACCGGGGCGACCGGCCCGGTGCGGGGACGGGTGCAAGGGGAGAGATGTTCAAACGGCGCAGGCTCACGATCCAGATGAAGACCTCGGAGCAGATCGAGCTGATGCGCGCGGCGGGGCTGCTCGTCGGCCGCACGCTGGAACTGCTGCGCGAGGCCGCCAAGCCCGGCATGAGCACGCTGGACCTGGACGCGCTCGCCGAGGAGCACATTCGCGACAACGGCGGCGTCCCTTCGTTCAAGGGCTACCACGGCTTCACCGGGACGATCTGCGCGTCGGTCAACGAGGAGATCGTGCACGGCATCCCGCGGGCCGACAAGATCCTTCGCGAGGGCGACGTGCTGTCCATCGACTGCGGCGCGATCGTGGAGGGCTGGCACGGCGACGCGGCCGTCACGGTCCCGCTCGGGGAGATCACCGACGAGCAGCGGCGGCTGCTGGAGGTCACCGAGGAGTCCCTGTGGCGCGGTCTCGCGGCCGGACGCGCGGGGGCCCACCTGACGGACATCTCCCACGCGATCGAGGCTCATATCCGCTCTCAGGGCGCCTACGGCATCGTCGAGGGCTACGGCGGGCACGGCATCGGCACCGAGATGCACATGGACCCGCTCATCCCCAACCACGGGGCGCCCGGCCACGGGCCCGTCCTGGAGCCCGGGATGTGCTTCGCGGTGGAGCCGATGGTGAACCTCGGCACCAAGGAGACCGCCGAGCTCGACGACGGCTGGACGGTCGTGACGACCGACGGCCGCACCTCGGCGCACTTCGAGCACACGTTCGCGGTCACGCCGGACGGCCCCCGCGTCCTGACCGCGCTCGACGAGGGCCGCGAGTGGTTCGCGAAGCTCGGATCCGCGCCGCAGAATGGATAGAGGGCCCACCAGGGCCCGAGGCCACGGTCCGGTCGACAGCCGCGGCCTGAGCAAGGGCACGGTCTGAGCGCGGCTTGAGCAGGGGCGCGGTCTGATCGGAAGGCGCGGCCTGATCGAGAGACGCGGTCTGGTCGGAAGGCGCAGTATGGCCGTAGGGCGCGGTATGGATGGAGAGGGCAGGCCCCTCCGACGGGGCAGGTCCTGAGGAGCGGAGGAACGATGGCGCCGAACCCTGAGATCCGGGCGTCGGACGCCGACCGCGACCGGGTGGCCGCGAGCCTGCGCGAGCACTGCGCCGAGGGCCGGATCACGATGGACGAACTGCAGGAGCGGCTGGACGCGGTCTACGCGGCGAAGACGCTCGGGCAGCTCCAGGAGGTCACCTCCGACCTGCCGGAGGAGGACCTCTACCAGCTCCCGGTCCCGGCGCGGAGCAAGGGCACCGCGTCGCCGGCGCGGCCGCCCTCCGGCGACCTCGAAACGCGGCGCATGCGGGCGATGTGGGGCGCCTGGGCCGCGGTCAGCGCGATCAACCTCACCGTCTGGCTGATCATCCTGGTGACCACGGGCGCGGTCTACCCGTGGTGGATCTGGGTGGTGGGCCCCTGGGGCGCCGTCCTGCTGATGCGGACGATCTTCGGCGGCCGCCAGGGCGGCTGCTAGACCCCGCCCCTCGCCCAGTCCACCGCCGACGCTCAGTGCGTGGGCGGCCGGGTCACTCCACGTCCATCAGGGGGCGGTAGTTGCCGGTCGGGGCGAAATGGGTGGTGGCGGTGCCGTCCTCGCCTATGAGGTGGAGGGCGAACCCGGCGGGCTCGCCGGTGACGGCCGCGCGGCCCTGTTTGGTGAGGTCGAGGAACAGCTGCCGGTAGGTGCTCGGGCAGGTGGTGCTGACCCGTCCCGCCAGCGATCCGACCGACGCCCGGTGGACGTGCCCGGAGATCACCCGCACGACCTGCGGGTAGCGCGCGATCACGGCGGCGAACCCGGCGGGGTCGACGAACCGCAGGTCGTCGATGAACCGCATCCCGATGGGGTACGGCGGGTGGTGGGTGGCGACCACGGTCGGCGTGTCGGGCGCGGCGCTCAGTGCCTCGTCCAGCCAGGCGAGCCGCTCCTCGCTCATGTGCCCGTGGGAATGGCCGTCGACGGTGGTGTCGCAGCACACGAGCCGCACCCCGGCCACGTCGACGGCGTACTGGAGGGGCGCCCGCGGGCCGGTCCCGGTGGCCGCGACCGCCGGATGGTCGGCGAAGGCCCGCCGCAGTTCGTCGCGGTCGTCGTGGTTGCCGCACATCGGGTACACGGCCATCGGCAGCGGCGACAGCAGCGCGTGCAGCCGGGCGTACTCGGCGGGCCGGCCGCCGTCGGCGAGGTCGCCGGTGAGGACGACGGCGTCGGGCCGCGCGGGCAGCGACAGCAGGCTCGACACGGCGGCCCGCAGCGCGCGGACCGGCCCGGAGTCGTCGTCCACCCCGCCGTCGCGTCCGGCCGCCAGGTGAATGTCGCTGAGCTGCGCGATGATCGCCATCAATCCCCTCCCCGTTGCCCAAGCACATCACGGAACCGCACGCTCCGGGCGGCCCGGGGCGAGCGGGGCGCCGGGACGATCTTCGCGTCCTGGCGCCCGTACTGTCGACTCGCCTCCCTGGCGGACCAGGTGCCCCCTGAGGAACCGTTACGCCTCAGGCGGCTTCCTGGCGGGGGAGACGCCCCTCACACCCTCGCGTCAAGCGAGTTGCCTGTGGGGGGGCGACCCCCACACCCCCCGCGTCAGGCGACGTGCGGGATGACCAGGGAAAGAGCCGATGTGACCTCTTCGGGAGCGGGTGCGACGTCCGGGACGACGTCGCGGAGGGCCAGCCAGCCGTTGATGGCCTGCACGGTCGGCTTGGCCTCGATGAGCTGCGGGTCGTCGAGCCCGTACCAGGCGGCGACCTTGGACCACCGCCACAGCCGGTGGCCCGCGGTGGACATCTCCGAGGACGGGAAGCCGGTGGCGCCGCGCGCCCCGGTGATCGCGTGCCGGACGGAGTCGAGGGAGCGCCCGACCCGTTCGGCGATGTCGCGGATGGTCAGCAGCGGGTCGGCCTCCACCCGCAGGACGTGCACGCCGGGCGCGCTCTCCTCGACGTGCCCGACCACCTCCATGATCGCGGCGGCGAGGGTGGGGCCCGTCCAGTTGCAGGAGGCGTTGCCGGGGCGTTCTGCGTGGTGCGGCTCGCTGATGATGGAGACCGTGACCGCGCCGTGGGTGCGGTCGAACAGCGGGTCGAGCTCGTCCTCGTAGAGGGGACGGCTGAGGATCAGCGCGAAGTCGTAGCTCGGCATGCTGACCCTCCTCGTACGTCTCTCTCCTGGAAAGGTACAACGCGGACGCGATGTATGCTTGACTCGGGAGCAGTCTCCGGACACGTATCATGCGTCGATTTCGCATTGGACGGCCGGTTGACGTAGACTCCCTTGTCGGTCCGTCGACGGCCGCCCATCTCCCCTTTGGCGCTTCCGCGCCGCGGTGCGGGTTGCGGCCGATTCTCCCCTGGAGAGCCGGGCCGCGTCCAATGAGCCGATCAGCGAAGCGCGGAGGACATGCCCAAGAAAGAAGGGGCCATCGAGATCGAGGGCACCGTCATCGAGTCGCTGCCCAACGCCATGTTCAGGGTGGAGCTCGACAACGGGCACAAGGTGCTCGCCCACATCAGCGGCAAGATGCGGATGCACTACATCCGGATCCTGCCGGACGACCGCGTCGTTGTGGAGCTGAGCCCCTACGACCTCACGCGCGGTCGGATCGTCTACCGCTACAAGTAAATCCCACTGGGGTTGCCTTCCCCGTGCGTGGCGGCGCGGGGGTGACCCTTATCTCTAGGAGACCCAGTGAAGGTCAAGCCGAGCGTCAAGAAGATCTGCAACAAGTGCCGCGTCATCCGCCGGCACGGCCGGGTCATGGTCATCTGCTCCGACCCGCGCCACAAGCAGCGTCAGGGCTGACGCTCAACAACCAGCAAGCGCATCGCAGCCTTCACACGGCCGTACGCGCCGGGCCCCGGAAGACCGGGATCCGGCCGTACGGCACCGTCGTGTGGAGGAGCACCCCCGGACCTCCGGAGGCCGGGGCCGCCACCCGGGCAGGGTGTGTGCGGACGCGGTGTGTCCATACCTCCGGACGAATGAAGGGAACTGCCCACGATGGCACGCCTCCTCGGCGTCGACCTCCCGCGCGAAAAGCGCCTCGAGGTCGCTCTCACCTACATCTTCGGCATCGGCCGGACGCGGGCGCTGGAGACCCTCTCGGGTACCGGCATCAGCGGCGACCTGCGGGTGCACCAGCTCGGCGACGACGAGCTGGTCAAGCTCCGCGACTGGATCGAGGCGAACTACAAGATCGAGGGTGATCTTCGCCGCGAGGTCCAGGCGGACATCCGCCGCAAGATCGAGATCGGGTGCTACCAGGGCATCCGGCACCGCCGCGGGCTTCCGGTGCACGGTCAGCGCACGCAGACCAACGCGCGCACCCGCAAGGGCAAGAAGAAGACCGTGGCCGGCAAGAAGAAGGCCGGCAAGAAGTAGTCCGGAGTCGGTCCTCCGGATCGATGACCTCAAGAGTAGAGAGAGCACATGCCTCCTAAGAGCCGTGTCGGCGCCAAGAAGGTGCGCCGCAAGGAAAAGAAGAACGTCGCTCACGGGCACGCCCACATCAAGAGCACGTTCAACAACACGATCGTTTCGATCACCGACCCCAACGGCAACGTGATCTCCTGGGCCTCCTCGGGCCACGTCGGGTTCAAGGGCTCGCGCAAGTCCACCCCGTTCGCCGCGCAGCAGGCCGCCGAGGCCGCCGCCCGGCGCGCGATGGAGCACGGCATGCGCAAGGTCGACGTCTTCGTGAAGGGCCCGGGCTCGGGCCGCGAGACCGCCATCCGGTCGCTGCAGGCGACCGGCCTGGAGGTGGGCTCGATCCAGGACGTCACGCCCGTTCCGCACAACGGCTGCCGCCCGCCGAAGCGCCGCCGGGTCTGAGCAGGGGAGATCTAGAACAATGGCTCGTTACACCGGTGCGGACTGCAAGCTCTGCCGCCGCGAGAAGATGAAGCTGTTCCTCAAGGGCAGCAAGTGCGAGGGCCCGAAGTGCCCGATCGAGATCCGTCCCTACCCGCCGGGTGAGCACGGTCGCGGTCGGCCCAAGGAGACCGAGTACCTGCTGCAGCTCCGTGAGAAGCAGAAGGCGCGGCGCATCTACGGCGTGCTGGAGCGGCAGTTCCACAACTACTACGTCGAGGCGAACCGCCAGCAGGGCAAGACGGGTGACAACCTGCTCACGCTGCTGGAGCGCCGGCTCGACAACGTCGTCTACCGGGCCGGCTTCGCCAAGTCCCGCGACATGGCCCGCCAGCTCATCCGGCACGGCCACATCCGGGTCAACGGCAAGAAGGTCAACATCCCGTCGGCCCTCGTCAGCGAGGCCGACATCATCGACGTCAAGCCGAAGTCGATGGAGATGACGCCGTTCCAGGTCGCCAAGGCCGAGGTCGGCGAGCGCCAGGTCCCGGCGTGGCTCGGGGTCGACGGCGAGAAGATGCGGATCCTCGTGCACTCGCTGCCCGTCCGCCAGCAGATCGACGCTCCCGTCCAGGAGCAGCTGATCGTCGAGCTCTACTCCAAGTAGGGGCTCAGCGCCGCCGGGGTCCCGTGGGGCCAGTCCCTGTGGGATCCCGGCGGATCGGGGAAGAATCCAGAACGCGGTAGTCAAATAGCGGGCACCGCGGAAAGAAGGCACCACCATGCTCATCGCTCAGCGTCCGACTCTCACCGAAGAGCAGGTCGACGAGTACCGGTCGCGGTTCACCATCGAGCCGCTGGAGCCGGGCTTCGGCTACACGATCGGCAACTCGCTGCGTCGTACCCTGCTCTCCTCGATTCCCGGTGCGGCCGTCACCAGCATCCGGATCGAAGGCGTCCTGCACGAGTTCTCCACCGTGCCCGGGGTGAAGGAGGACGTCACCGACATCATCCTGAACCTCAAGGAGCTCGTCGTCTCCTCCGAGCACGACGAGCCGGTCGTCATGTACCTGCGCAAGCAGGGCCCGGGCGAGGTGACCGCGGCCGACATCGCGCCGCCGGCGGGCGTCGAGGTCCACAACCCCGACCTCCACATCGCCACGCTGAACAACAAGGCCAAGCTGGAGATGGAGCTGACGGTCGAGCGCGGCCGCGGCTACGTCTCCGCCGCGCAGAACAAGCAGCCGGGCCAGGAGATCGGCCGGATCCCGATCGACTCCATCTACTCGCCCGTGCTCAAGGTCACCTACAAGGTCGAGGCCACCCGAGTCGAGCAGCGCACCGACTTCGACCGCCTCATCCTGGACGTGGAGACCAAGCAGGCGATGCTGCCGCGCGACGCGGTCGCCTCCGCCGGCAAGACCCTCGTCGAGCTGTTCGGGCTGGCCCGGGAGCTCAACGTCGAGGCCGAGGGCATCGACATGGGCCCGTCCCCGACGGACGCCGCGCTCGCCGCGGACCTGGCCCTGCCGATCGAGGAGCTGAACCTCACCGTCCGCTCCTACAACTGCCTGAAGCGCGAGGGCATCCACTCGGTGGGCGAGCTCGTCGCCCGCAGCGAGCAGGACCTGCTCGACATCCGCAACTTCGGCGCCAAGTCGATCGAAGAGGTCAAGCAGAAGCTCAACGACATGGGCCTGTCGCTGAAGGACTCCCCGCCCGGGTTCGACCCGAGCGCGGCGGCCGACAACTACGGCGACGACGACCAGAGCTACGCCGAGACCGAGCAGTACTAGAACCCGATTCCGGCGGCCGGGGGGCCACGCTCCCCGGCCGGCCCGGAACCAGCTGACACCGGTACCTGATACGGCCGGTGCAGGAAGGAAACGACATGCCCCAGCCCACCAAGGGCGCCCGCCTCGGCGGCGGTGCCGCGCACCAGCGCCTGATCCTGGCGAACCTGGCCACGGCGCTGTTCGAGCACGGCCGCATCACCACCACCGAGGCCAAGGCCCGGCGGGTGCGTCCGCTGGCGGAGAAGCTGATCACCAAGGCGAAGAAGGGCGACCTGCACAACCGTCGCCTGGTCGCCAGGACGATCCGCGACAAGAGCGTCCTGCACGAGCTCTTCACCGAGATCGCGCCGCGCTTCGAGAACCGTCCCGGCGGCTACACCCGCATCACCAAGATCGGGCCGCGCAAGGGCGACAACGCCCCGATGGCCGTGATCGAGCTGGTGCAGGAGCAGCTGGCGGCGTCCACCGGCGGGGCCGCTCCCGCGGCGGCGCCGAAGGCCGAGGAGACCGAGTCCAAGACGGAGGCGGACGACACCACGGCCGCCACCGCCAAGGACGAGGCGGCCGACGAGGCCGCCGACACCAAGGACGAGGGCGACAAGGAGTAAATCCGCCGCCCGACCTTGGGGAGCGTTTGCTCGACATTCGCGAGGGCCCGCCGTTTCCATCGGGACGGCGGGCCCGAACTTTGCCAGACTTGATCGCATGGTCATGTCAGGGGGGCGACGATTCACCGGGGAGCGTGTCAGGGGAGTGCCCGATGAACGCGGCGCCTCGGGAGGGATGAACGGACGTTGCAGAAGGACGACTCGGCTGACATGACCGCACTGGTACGACTCCGGCTCGACATCTCCTACGACGGGTCGGACTTCGCGGGCTGGGCGAGGCAGCCGAACCAGCGGACCGTCCAGGGCGTCATCGAGGACGCGCTGGCGCGGATGCTGCGTCTGGACCCGCCGCCCATGCTCACCGTCGCCGGCCGCACCGACGCCGGCGTCCACGCCCGCGGGCAGGTCGCCCACCTCGTCGTCCCCGTCGCCGCCTACTCGGCGATCAACGGGACGATGCCGCGCCGCCTCGCCGGGCTGCTGCCCCCGGACGTGCGTGTGTGGCGCGTGTCGATCGCGCCGGAGGGGTTCGACGCGCGGTTCTCGGCGCTGTCCCGCCGCTACGTGTACCGGGTGTGCGACAACCCCTTCGGGGTGGAGCCGCTGCGCCGCCACGACGTGCTGTGGCATCCCCGCCCGCTGAACCTCGACCGGATGAACGAGGCGGCCCGCAGGCTGGTGGGCGAGAACGACTTCGCCGCGTACTGCCGCAGGCGGGAGGGCGCGACGACGATCCGCGAGCTGCTGCGCTACGAGTGGACGCGCGACGACCGCGACCCGCACCTCGCGCTCGCCACCGTGGAGGCCGACGCGTTCTGCCACTCGATGGTCCGGGCGCTCGTCGGCGCGCTGCTGATGGTCGGGGACGGGCGGCGCGAGGTCGACTGGCCGGCGCAGGTGCTCGCGGCCCGCATCCGCGACTCCGGCGTCAACGTGGCGCCCGCGCACGGCCTGTCCCTGGAGGAGATCCGCTACCCCGGCGACGAGAGCCTGGCCCGGCGCGCGCAGGAGACCCGCCGCGTCCGAACGCTGAACGCGACCGCCGCCGCGTCCGCCGAGCAACCCGCCACCACCGGCGGCGCCGCCCCCCGCCAGGACGGCTGACCAACCAGGGCGGCTGACCTGGCACTGCCGGTCGGGCAGAGCGACCGACCGGGCAGGGCTGCCCCGATCAGGCAGGACAGCGACCGGGCTGGACGGCGACCGGCAGGCGGCTGACCGGGTAGGGCGGCCGATTAGGCAGGGCGGCAGGGCCGCCCGGCCGGGGTCAGCCTCGGGATCGGGCGATGATCGGGCGCAGGTCGTGGTCCAGGAAGAGTTGCGCCGCCTTCTTGATCACCGGGTCGCCGGGCTTGGCCTTCTTGCCGTTCGCCCACTGGACGTAGGCGTAGGCGACGTACCGGCCGCGGACGGTCGCCGCCGCGTACCCGCCGGCCTGGTCGATGTCCGGGGACCGCTTGCCCGCCATGCCGCGGAACCACTCGTACCGGGCCGGGTCGCCCGCCTTGCTCACGGCGATCGCGGCGGCCTTCGTCGGCATCACCGCGATGCCGGAGGTGACGGCGAGCTTGGTCTCCGGGTCGATGTAGGTGGCGCGGACGATCTTGCGGCACTGCTCCTTGCGGAGGGCGGCGAGCATGGAGCCGCGGGCGGCGTAGGTGACGTCCCGGTTGAGGGACCAGCGGTCCCGGAGGTAGGTCCGGTCGCCGAACTTGATCTGCTCGTTCGGGAAGACGTCGTGGAACGCCAGGTCGGCGGTGTCGGTCTTCTCGTTGGTGATGTCGACGGGGCCGGCGGGCGGCTTGCTCGGCGATGCGGCCGGGGGCGAGGGCGCGGGGGTGGTCCGCACCGCCGCCGGGGCCTCGGCGGGCTTGCCGCCCTTGTCGTCCTTGCCGTCCGATCCCGACCCGCCGATGAGGAACAGGCCGCCGACCGCGGCGAGGATGACCGCCGCGACGCCGCCGATCAGCACCGGGCGGCCCTTGGTGCTGCCGCTCCGGCCGGTGGCGGGCGTGCCGTGCGGAGGATTCCCGGGGGGCGGGACGTCGGCCGGAGTCCCGGCCTCGGTGTGGTAGACCGGCCCGCTCACCTGGGGCCGGCCGGCGCCCGCCGCGCCGTCCCCGACGGGTTCGGCGTGCGGGAACGGGCCGCTTCCGCTGGGCGGGACGACGCCCGGCGGCAGGATGGCGTCCGGGACGAGCACGGGCGCCGGCGACGCGGCGTCCTCCGCCTCCTTGGCCTTTTCGAACGCCGACCGCTGCGCGGGGATGTCCGTCGCAGTGTCGGCAACCGCGCTGTCGGTCACGGCGTTGTCGGTCACGGTGGTGTTGTCCACGGCGGCCTCTGTCTCTGGTGTGCCGACCGCCGCGGCCTCGGCCCGTGGGGCCTCCTCCCGCCGGGCGTCTTCCTGCGACGCCTCGTCCTTGGGAGCGGCGTCCTTGGGAGCGGCGGCGTCCTTGGGAGCTTCGCCCTGGGACGCGCCGAACGCGGGCGGGACGGGCTGGAAGCCCTCGGGGTCGGTGTCGTCGGGGGAGATCGGCGGCTTGACGATCGGCTCGGCGGGGACGGCGCCGCGGGAGTCGACGCGCGGTACCCCCGTCCCGGCGACGAGCGTCCCGGGCGGCGCCGAGGCGGCCTCGGGAGCGGTGGGGGCGGGGGCGGGGGAGACCTCGGGAGCGAAGACGTCCGCCTCGTCCTCGACCACCGGGGCCGAGAGCGGCTGCGGCGCCGCCGGCGCCTGCTCGGCCGGCGGTGCGGTGTCCGCGGACTCGGCGGCCCACCAGGGGGCCTCCAGTCCGAAGGCGGGGAGCTTGAGGGGGGCGGTCTCGCCGCCCTGCTCGCCGTGCTCCCGTGCGTCTCTAGGTCCAGACATAAGCAGTGAGGGTATTCATGGGGGTCACTTCTGGAGGGGTTTGCCTTCGGTCTCCCGGTAGTGCAAGGCCAGCGCCAGGTTGCTGCCCTTGACCATCTGCGTGCCGAAGACCCGGACGGCGGCATGGTACTTGGTGGGGATCTTCTTGCCGTCCGGCCGCTGCACCCAGGTCATGATGACGTAGTGGCCGCGCGCCTGCGAGGTGCCGAGCGCCTCGCCCTTGCCGTTGTTCTTGGTGATGCCCTTGCCGGGGAGCGCCACCAGGAACGCGTCCTTGGCGGCGGCGGCCTTGACGGCCTTCTTGGCCGCGGCCTCGGTCTGCAGGTTGAAGACGCCGACCGTGCCGATGAGGGAGCCGTTGCTGAGCGCGTAGGTGGCCCGGAGCGCCTGCGTGCAGCGCCCCTTCTTGAGGGCCTTCGCCAGGGTCGTGCCGCCGACGACGGTGCAGGTCTTCTTGCCGTTGACGGCCGTCCGCACGTACTTGCGGCCGCCCGCCTTGAACGTCGCCTTGCCGAAGACCTCCTTGAGGGTCAGCGGCGCGGGGTCGGTGGTGCGGCTCTGCAGCTTCACCGGGGCCAGGACGGGCTGCGTCGGGCTCGGCGTCGGCTGCGGCTGCTTGGACGCGGCCTGCGTCGGCGTCGCCTTCGGCTTGTCGTCGCCCTTCAGCATCGACGACAGCCCGACGCCGCCGCCGATGAGGAGGATGCCGGCGACCGCCGCGCCGCCGATGATCAGCGGCAGGTTGCGGCGGCGCTCGGGGCGCCCGGACGGGCCGGACGGCCCGGGCGGCATGCCCTCGTAGGAGGCGAAGCCGCCGTCGCCCGGCGCGTTCTCGCCGTAGGCGCCGCCGGCGACCGGCTCGTCGCCCCACGCGGGCGGCTGGTCGGACCAGGCGGCGGTCTGCTCGCCGGGCGCCTCGCCGCCGGACGCGCCGCCGCCGAAGCCGCCACCGCCGTAGGGGGCGCCGCCGAACGCGTCGTTGCCCGACGGGGACCCGCCGAAAGCTTCACTGCCGAACGCGTCGCCGCCGGATGAGGAGCCGCCGAACACGTCACCGCCGCCCGGCGTCGTGCCGGGCCCGCTGTCGCGTGGCGCGAAAGGGGCTTCGTCGTTGTCGTGGCCGTACGGCGGCGCTTCGGCTCCGGGTCCGTACGGCGCGTGCGGCGACTGCCGAGGGGGCCAGTCGCCGGGTTTGCCTTGATCGCCCGGATAACCCATGGGTTGGACCTTACCGTTCCTCGTTCAGGGCTCTGGACCTTCGCGACACCCACCATGACATGGGGGCGAACCGGACGCCGGTGATTTGCCGAAGGTCACATCCCTGCCGAGCCGGGGCGGTCACTTCCAGCCGAAGTCCTGCGTCCACAGCGGCCCGCCGGGTCCGGAGGCCATGCCCACGCCGATGGCGCGCAGCCCGCAGTTCAGGATGTTGGCCCGATGGCCGGGGCTGTCCATCCAGCCCTTCACGACGGCCGAGGCGGTCGGGTAGCCCTTGGCGATGTTCTCCGCCCCGGGGCTGCTGTACCCGGCGTCCTCCATCCGCTTCCACGGGCTGTCGCCGTTGCGGGACGTGTGGTCGAAGTAGTTGTTGGCCGCCATGTCCGCCGAGTGCTTGCGGGCAGCCGTGACGAGCCGCGAGTCGATGCGCAGCGCCTTGCAGCCGTGC
Source organism: Actinomadura sp. NPDC000600 (assembly GCF_040492135.1). Classification (NCBI taxonomy): domain Bacteria; kingdom Bacillati; phylum Actinomycetota; class Actinomycetes; order Streptosporangiales; family Thermomonosporaceae; genus Actinomadura; species Actinomadura sp. NPDC000600. The sequence continues at coordinate 27,344 of NZ_JBEUPD010000010.1, read as the reverse complement.
TTGGCGCGTTCGGCGTTGGTGAGCGACACCACGCTCGTCTCGGCCCCGGACGAGCCGCCGGAACCACCGGACCCGCCGGAACCGCCGCCCGGGTTCGTGCCGCCGCCCGGGGTCGACGGGGCGTCCGAGTCGGCGGGCTTCTTGGACTTGGACGGCGAGGCCGACGCGCTCTTCGGCGGGTGGATCACCTTCAGCGGCGGCGTCTGCTCCTCGGCGGTCGGCGTCGGCGACGCGCCGGCCCGGCCACCGCGGCCCGAACCCGTCCCGGACCCGGAGCCGTTGCCGGTAGCGGCGAGCGGGTCGCTCTGCGGACCGGTCGGTACCTCGACGGACGGGTTGCGCTCGGGCGCGGACGCGGACGTGTTCTCAGACCGCAGCTGAGGCAGGACGAGCCGGTCGATCGCGACGCCGACGCCGATGGCGAGGGCGGACGCGGTGGCCGCCACGACGATCCCCCGCGCGCCCTTCTTCTTGGGACGCCTTCCGCGCGGCGAACGGCCGTTCCAGAACGCGTCACCGTCACTCGGCCGCCGCTCCCCGGGCGGAGGCCCCGAGCGGCGCCGCGGGCCACTGGCGACGAGCTCGTCACGATAAGGGGGGACCCCGGGACGCGGCGGGACGTCACGCGAGCCGGAGGCGTCACGCGGCGCGGAGGCGTCACGCGGTGCGGGGCCGGGCTGCCCGGCACGGCCGGACCGGCGGCGTCCGGCGGAATCTCTGCGGGGAGTAGTCAGCGGGGGCTCCCGGGTGCGGGCCGGCGTGAGCCGGCGTGGACCGGTCGCCCGGCACCATATCCCGAGATCGACCCTCTGTTACGGAAATGATTCCAGAAAGACCGAAACCGCTACAAAGGGTGATCAGTAGAGTGCTGAACGTTTCCCATTCGGCACTGCCGCCGCGCACGCCACGGTCCATACCGGGCAGCGCATGCCGGGCCCGACATACCCGCCCGCGAATACCCGTAGCGCAAGCCGCCCCCACAAGCCCGCAACACACCGGCTGCACAGCCCCACCTGCCGGCCACGCAGGTCCGCCACGCTTGCCAGCCCGCAGGCCAGTCGCGCCACCGGCTGTGCGATCCGGCCGCGCAGGGGCCGTCACGCCTGCCGGCCCCACAGGCCTTCCGCGCATGTCGGCTACGCAGTTCCGCTGCGCATGGTGGTTATGCAGGTCCGTCGCCCGTGCCGGCCCGCATGCCCGTAGTGCAAGCTCGTCGCCCAGGCCCGTAGGCAAGCCGGTCTCGCAGGCTCGCCGCGTGAGCCGGTCTCGCAGACCTGTCGTGCATATCGGTGCGCAGTTCCGCCACGCATGCCGGCTATGCAGGGGCGGCGCGTCTGAGGGTGCGCAAGGCGGCTGCGCATGCTGGGTACTCGGGCCGCCTGTCGCGCCGTGGGCCCGTCGCGTGTGCCGGCTGTGCGAGGCCTTCGGTTGTCTTCGCGTTCACCGGCGAACGCGCCCAGTGCCGCCGTCGTCGCTGCCACCGGCGCCAGTTCCGGCTGCCTCGGCGGTGCGTGCCCTTGCTGGTGATGTGCATGCTCTCGCTCGGCCGCATGCCGGTCCTGCGGGACTGCCGTGTATGCCGGTTTCGCGGCGTGTCGCGCGTATCGTCTGCAGGTCCGTCATGTCTGTCGGCCCGCAGGACTCGCCGTGTATAGCGGTCCGGGCAAGCCTGGCGTGCGTGGCAGTTGCGTAGCCGGTTGTGGACTGACGGGGTCGCGCTGGCTTGTTGTGGAGGCCGCGCATGCCGGCCCGTTGTCCATGGCCGCCATTGATACGTACATACCGGTCATACGGCATACTAGTGGTGTACTGGGCGCGCGGCCGGTGGCGCCATGGCGGCTCGTTTTGACCCGTGTGCGCGCGGCCGAGTATCCTGCGTATTTGTTGTGTGCGTCGACGCCTGCTCATTGCAGGTGGGAGGCGACGCGACGACGTGTCGGTGCGTCCCCATCATGTGCGTCCCTGTGGCCGCGTGCGGGCCCCGGCATCCCGGAGCGCCAGGTCGGATGATCCTCTGATCGGCGCGAGCAGGATTCCGCTGCCAGGTGGCACCCGTCCTCCGGACGGGTGGAGGATCGAAACCGCTGAGAGTCGACGAGAAACGAAGGCTTACGACCGTGCGCACGTACACCCCTAAGCCCGCTGACGTCCAGCGTCAGTGGTACGTCATCGACGCGACCGATGTCGTGCTGGGCCGTCTCGCCAGTCAGGTCGCACAGCTGCTTCGGGGTAAGCACAAGCCGATCTACGCCCCGCACCTCGACACCGGTGACTTCGTCGTCATCGTGAACGCCGACAAGGTGGCGCTGTCCGGCAACAAGCTGGACCAGAAGCGCGCCTACCGGCACTCGGGCTACCCGGGCGGTCTGCGTTCGGTGAGCTACGCCGACCTGCTGGCCAAGCACCCCGAGCGGGCCGTCGAGAAGGCGATCAAGGGCATGCTGCCCAAGAACTCCCTCGGCCGGAAGATGTTCGGCAAGGTGAAGGTCTACGCCGGGCCGGAGCACCCGCACCAGGCGCAGAAGCCGGTCCCGTTCGAGATCACCCAGATCAGCCAGATCAAGAAGTGACTCCCGCGCACGAGCCGATCGTGCGCAGCCAAGCAGAGGCCGCCGGGGCACCCGTCGTACGGGCCAGCCGCCCTGGCTAGAACACCCCAAGGAGAACCGTGGACGAGACCACCGGCGCCGAGCAGGCCGCCGAACTCGACTCGTACGAGGACGCGCCGTCCGAGTACAGCACCGAGACCCCCGAGGCCGCCGGCGAGGGCTTCCTCGGCCAGCCGGTCGCGACCGGCCCCGCGGCCGGCACCGGCCGCCGCAAGCAGGCCATCGCGCGGGTCCGCATCGTCCCCGGCACCGGCCAGTGGAAGATCAACGGCCGCACCCTGGACCAGTACTTCCCGAACAAGGTCCACCAGCAGATCGTGAACGAGCCGTTCGTGCTGCTGAGCCTGGAGGGCCAGTTCGACGTGCTCGCGCGCGTGAACGGCGGCGGCACCACCGGCCAGGCCGGTGCGCTGCGCCTCGGCATCTCCCGCGCGCTGCAGTTCGCGAACATCGAGCACCGCCCGGCGCTGAAGAAGGCCGGCTTCCTCACCCGCGACGCGCGGGTGCCGGAGCGCAAGAAGGCCGGTCTCAAGAAGGCCCGCAAGGCTCCGCAGTACAGCAAGCGTTGATCGACGGCACGAGCCGTCGCACCCCGTGGCTTTTTCGTGTCCGGCCCGCATGGCCGGCGCACCGGGTGCGGCGGCTCGTCCGCTTTTCCGGGTGATCTCTCCTTCTCTCTGATCGGGAGTTGAACTGTGGCTCGTCTGTTCGGGACCGACGGCGTGCGCGGGCTCGCCAACCGCGATCTGACCGCCCCGCTCGCCATGGACCTGTCCGTCGCGGCGGCGAGGGTCCTGGGCGAGCAGGGCGCGTTCAAGGGGCACCGGCCGGTGGCGGTGGTCGGCCGCGACCCGCGCGCCTCGGGAGAGTTCCTGGAGGCCGCCGTCGTGGCGGGCCTCGCGAGCGCCGGGGTCGACGTGCTGCGGCTCGGCGTCCTGCCGACGCCCGCGGTGGCGCATCTGACCCATGCATTGGACGCCGACCTCGGCGTGATGCTGTCGGCGTCGCACAACCCCGCCCCCGACAACGGGATCAAGTTCTTCGACCGCAGCGGCTACAAGCTCCCCGACGAGCTGGAGGACCGCGTCGAGGCCCGGCTCGGCGAGGCGTGGGACCTGCCGACCGGGGCGGGCGTCGGCCGCGTCCGGGAGGCGCACGGCGCGGTCGAGCAGTACGTCGCGCACCTGCTGACCACGGTCCCGGTGTCGCTGGACGGCCTGCGCGTCGTCGTCGACTGCGCGAACGGCGCGTCCAGCGACGTCGCCCCGGAGGCGCTGCGCCGCGCGGGCGCCGAGGTCATCACGATCGGCACGGCCCCCGACGGGTTGAACATCAACTCCGGCTGCGGCTCCACGCACCTGGAGGCGCTGCAGAAGGCCGTCCGCGAGCACGGCGCGGACGCGGGCATCGCCAACGACGGCGACGCCGACCGCTGCCTTGCGGTGACGGCGTCCGGCGAGGTCGTGGACGGCGACCAGATCATGGCGGTCCTGGCCCTCGACCTGCGGGAGGCCGGCGCCCTCGCCCAGGACACCGTGGTCGCGACCGTGATGTCGAACCTCGGCTTCAAGCTGGCCATGCAGGAGGCGGGGATCACCGTCGTGGAGACGGCGGTCGGCGACCGGTACGTCCTGGAGGCGATGAAGGAGGGCGGCTTCGGCTTCGGCGGCGAGCAGTCCGGCCACGTCATCATGCTGGACCACGCCACGACCGGGGACGGCGTCCTCACCGGCCTGCACCTGCTCGCCGCGATGGTCCGCCGCGGGCGCCCGCTGGACGAGCTGGCCAAGGTCATGACGCGGCTGCCGCAGGTCCTCATCAACGTCAAGGGCGTCGACAAGAACCGCGCGAAGACCTCCCCCGAGCTGGCCGCGGCCGTCGCCGCCGCCGAGGCCGACCTCGGCGACACCGGCCGCGTCCTGATCCGCCCGAGCGGCACCGAGCCGATGGTCCGCGTGATGGTGGAGGCGGCGTCCGAGACGCAGGCCCAGTCGGTGGCCGAGCACCTCGCCGGCGTGGTGCGCACGGCCCTCGGCTGACCCTGCCGCCCGCCCGCGCCGTTCCCGGTCTCGCGGCCGGGAGCGGCTAGCGCTCGTCGATCTCCAGCCGGCCGACCTTCAGGTGCTTGATCTCGACGGTCCCGGCCTGGAGATGGCCGATGACGGCCCGCTTCACGGCGAGCTTGCCGATCGCGACCGCGCCGACCGCGACCGCGCCGACGGCCATCGCCCCGAGCGCCAGGGAGCCGAACCCGTTCCCGGCCCGCAGCGTGAGCCCGGTCGCGGACGCGCCGGTCACCTCGGCCCCGGTCGCCCGCGCGCCCACGCCCCGCTCCGTCCGCACCCGCGGCCGCTCCTGCGCCATACCCTCGGCGTCCGCCCCCTGCTCAACGTCCCTGGCGGCGTCACTGTCGCGCGATTCGCTCATGGGACGAGCTTACGGCCGGCTCAGCAGCGGCCGAGGAAGTCCTGGAGCGCGTCGTGGTCGGAGCGCGTCACCGGCAGCTCGTACTCCTTCGCGACCGCGATGTACTTGATGGCGTAGACGCACTGGAACCCCTTCTGCGGCTTCCACTCGCCCGGGCCGGAGTCGCTCTTCTGCCGGTTGGGCACGCCCCAGACGGCGAGCAGGTTGTCGTGGTCGTTGGCGAACTGCTCGCGCTTGTCCTCGCTCCAGCGGGAGGCGCCCATCCGCCAGGCGAGGGCGAGCGGGTAGACGTGGTCGATCTGCACCTCGGCGGCGTCCTTCTTCTCGAAGGTGATCTGCTTGCCGCTGTAGGGGTCGTCCAGCCGTCCGGAGAGCACGATGCACCTGCCCTTCTTCTCGACCTTCTCCAGGTCGCGGGCGAGGACGTCGTTGCGCTGGTCGCAGCCGTTGTGGTCGGTGTCCTTCCAGCGCGTCCCGAACTTGTCGCGCCGGTAGCCTCCGCTGTCCCCGGTGGACGCGATCCGCAGTCCGGACAGGTTCTTGCGGGCCTTGGCCGCGTCGCCGGACGCGGGCTTGGTCGTGCCGGACGAGGGCGACCCTGTCTCCGAGAGCCCCACGTCGCCCTCGCAGCCCGCCGCCGCCAGCGGGACGGCGAGCGCGAGGCCCGCCACGGCGGCCCGCGCAGTCCTCGTGCGCCCGGTCCTGGCGCGCCCGGTCCTCGTGTGCCCGGTCCTCGTGTGCCCGGTTCTCGTGCGCTCGGTTCTCGTGCGCCCGGCGCTCATGCGCTCGGCGCTCGTGCGCGCCGCTTCCGTCGGCTCGGCTTTCGTCAGCTCGGCCTCCGTCGGCCTGGCCTTCGTCAGCCTGGCTTTCGCCAGCATGGCCCTCGTCCACGAGGCCTTCGTCAGCACCGGCGCCTGTGTCATGCCTTCACCGTCCTGGGGGGGTTTCTGCGGGTTTTTGCCACCTTGAAGGCAAATAACCGATCAAACCTCACGACCAGGCGTTCTGCCACATCGACGCGTCGTTTACGGCACGATTGCCCCGTGCTGCATCTGAGAGCGATCGTGCCGGCCGAGCGCACCGACGCGGTCTGCAAGGAGCTGGCGGCCTGCGCCGGGGCCACCAACGTCGTCGTGATCGCAGGCGCCGCCCGCTCCCCGCAGGGCGACCTCGTGACCGCCGACATCGCCCGCGAGGCGGCCAACGAGGTGCTGGACGCGCTGCGCGCCCTCGACGTCGACCGGGACGGGTCGATCGCCCTCGACAAGGTCGACCTGACGCTGTCCGACCACGCCGAAGTGGCCAAGGACCTCGCGCCGGGGCACGGCGACGACGCGGTCGTCTGGGAGGAACTCGACCGGCAGGTCAGCGAGGGAACGGCGCTGACCTGGTCCTTCGTGGCCTTCCTCGTGCTGGCCACGCAGCTCGCCGCGATCGCGGCGCTGATCGACTCGCCGGTGCTGGTGGTCGGCGCCATGGTCCTCGGGCCGGAGTTCGCCGCGATCGCGGCGATCTGCTTCGGGCTCGTCCGGCTCCAGCCCGGACGCATCGTGCACGCGGTGCGGGCGCTGGCCGTCGGGTTCACCGTGGCGGTCGCGGTCACCTACGTGTGCGCGCTGGCCGCCCGGTGGACCGGCGTGATCGAGCTGGACAGGCTGCCCGACAAGCGCCCGCTCACCGCGTTCATCTACAGCCCGGACCGCTGGTCGTTCATCGTCGCGCTGCTCGCGGGCGCGGCGGGCGTGCTGTCGCTCACCGCCGGCAAGTCGTCCGCGCTGGTCGGGGTCTTCATCTCGGTCACCACCGTGCCCGCGGCGGGGAACCTCGCGGTCGCGATGGCGCTCAAGCACGGCAGCGAGATCACCGGCTCGCTGCTCCAGCTGGGCGTCAACATCGTCGGAATGATCATCGCGGGGACGGTGACGCTGCTCGTCCAGCGGAGCCTGTGGGCCGTCGTGCTGCGCCACCGCGGCCGGAGGACCGCCGCGCGGGGAACTTAGGTCGGCGCCGCGTCGGACCAAAGGCTGCCCCTGATCGCCCTTTAGGGTGACGTGCCGCGGCGAGCCAGCCACTAGGTTCGACGGTATGCCCATCATCGCCACCCAGGGCCTGACGATGAGGTTCCCTCGGGTGACCGCCTTGGACGACCTCTCCGTGGCCGTAGAGCCCGGCGTCGTCGGCCTCGTCGGCGCCAACGGCGCCGGCAAGTCGACGCTCATCAAGATCCTCCTCGGACTGCTGCCGCCCACCTCGGGGACCGCGACCGTCCTCGGCCTCGACATCGCCCGCGAGGGCCTGCGGATCCGGGAGAGCGTCGGGTTCATGCCCGAGTACGACTGCCTGCCGCCGGACGTGTCCGCGACCGAGTTCGTCGTGCACATGGCCCGGATGTGCGGGCTGCCGCCGACCGCGGCCCGCGAACGCGCCGCCGACACGCTCCGGCACGTCGGGCTGTACGAGGAGCGGTACCGTCCCATCGGCGGCTACTCGACGGGGATGCGCCAGCGGGTGAAGCTCGCGCAGGCCCTCGTCCACGACCCGAAGCTCGTCTTCCTGGACGAGCCCACCAACGGCCTCGACCCGGCCGGGCGCGACGAGATGCTCGAACTGATCCGCCGGATCGGCGCCGACTTCGGGATCAGCGTCCTCGTCACCTCGCACCTGCTCGGCGAGCTGGAGCGCGTCTGCGACCACGTCGTCATCATCGACGGCGGGAAGCTGCTGCGCTCCCAGGCCGTCGAGGCGTACACGACCGAGAGCGGCGTCCTCACCGTCGAGGTCGACGAGGGGCGCGACGCGCTCGGGCAGCACCTCTACGACCAGGGCGTGGCGGTCCGCCCGGAGGGCCGGTTCCTCGTCGTCGACATCGCCGGCGAGCAGACCTACGACCTGGTCCGCGACGGCGTCGCCGAGCTCGGGCTGCGGCTGGTCCGGATGGAGCAGCGCCGCCACCACATCGAAGAGGTCTTCCAGACGCCGCCCGCGCCGCAGGACCCGCCCGGAGACGCGCAGCCCCCGGGCGTGCGGCCGGGAGACGTGCAGCAGGGAGCGCCGCGATGAGCACCAGCACGATTCACGACATCGGCTACCGGCACTACGACGGGCGCCGCAACGGCCGCGCCTATGTCCTGCGGTCGCTGTACGTGCACAACCTGCGCGCCGCGTACGGCCTCGGCCGCCCCGCGCGGGCGAAGGTGATGCCGTTCCTGCTGGCGGCGATCATGCTGCTGCCGGCCGCCGGGTCGGTCGCGGCGTTCGCGTTCACCAAGCAGGAGGACGCGCTGTTCCGCTACGCCTCCTACGCCAACATCATGCAGGTCATCGTGGCGATCTTCCTGGCCACGCAGGCGCCGGTGCTGGCCTCGCGGGAGGTGCGCTTCCACGTCATCCCGCTGTACTTCTCGCGCCCGGTCGGCCATCTCGACTTCGTGCTGGCGAAGGGCGCCGCGATGGCGACCGCGCTGTTCGCGCTGATGGCGGTGCCCGTCACCGTCCTGTACGTCGGCGGACTGATCTCCAAGATGCCGGACCCCGGCGAGCAGGTGCTGAAGTACCTCGGCGCCCTCGTCGGCTGCGTGCTGTTCGCACTCGTCCTGGCGGCCATCGGGATGGTCGTCGCGGCGTTCACCCCGCGGCGCGGGTTCGGGGTCGCCGCGGTCATCGCCGTCTACATGATCAGCGCGGCGTTCGTCGGCGCCGTCCAGGGGATCGCCGAGGCGCAGACGAACTTCACCCTCCAGGGCTGGGCGGGGCTGTTCACCCCGTTCAACCTGGTGGACATCGTCCAGGTCCGGCTGCTCGGCGCGCAGACGTCGTCGGCCGGGGTGCCGTCCGGCATCGCCGGCGGCGTGGTCGCGCTCGCGCTGTGCGTCCTGATCATCGTCGGCTCGATCGCGGTCCTGTACCGCCGGTTCCGTAAGGCGGGCCTCTCCTAATGAGCGGAGCGACCCGGGGGGTGGGGGGTCGTCCCCCCTCGAAGGAGTACAGCATGAGCGAGCTCATCCTGGAGAACGTCTCCCGGTGGTACGGGAACGTCGTGGCCGTCAACGGCGTGTCGATGAAGGTCGGGCCCGGCGTCACCGGGCTCCTCGGGCCGAACGGGGCCGGCAAGTCGACGCTCATCCACATGATGGGCGGGTTCCTCGCGCCGTCGTCCGGATCCGTCACGCTGGACGGGACGCCGATCTGGCGCAACCCCGGCGCCTACCGCAGCCTCGGCCTCGTGCCGGAACGGGAGTCGGCCTACGACTTCCTCACCGGCGAGCAGTTCATCCTCGCGATGGCCAAACTGCACAAGCTGCCCGACCCCCGCGCCGCCGCCCGCCGCGCCATCGGCCTGGTGGAGATGGACTACGCGGCCGGACGCCCGATCGGCAACTACTCCAAGGGGATGAAGCAGCGCATCAAGATGGCGTCGGCGCTGGTGCACGACCCGCCCGTGCTGCTGCTGGACGAGCCGTTCAACGGCATGGACCCGCGGCAGCGGCTCCAGCTGATGGACCTCATCCAGCGGATGGCCGCCGAGGGCCGCACGATCCTGTTCTCCTCGCACATCCTGGAGGAGGTGGAGCGGCTCGCCAGCCACATCGAGGTGATCGTGGCGGGCCGGCACGCGGCGTCCGGCGACTTCCGCAAGATCCGGCGGCTGATGACCGACCGGCCGCACATCTTCCTCGTCCGCTCGTCCGACGACCGGCGGCTCGCCGCCGCCGTCATCGCCGACGGCTCGGCCCGCAGCGTCCAGCTCACCGAGAAGGGCCTGCAGGTGGAGGCGGTCGACTTCCAGCGCTTCACCTGGCTGCTCCCGCAGGTCTCCCGGGACGCCGACGTGCGCCTCTGGGAGGTCTCCCCGGCCGACGAGTCCCTCGAAAGCGTCTTCTCCTACCTGGTGGCCCGATGAATGGCACGATCGCGATGATCACGTTCCGGGCGATGCTCGGACGCAAGCGCGCGCTGCTCCTGCTGGGGCTGCCGCTGCTCCTGCTGGTGCTGGCGGTGGCCCTGAGCGTGACCGGCAACGACGACCTGGACGTCTCCGCGGGCGTGCTGCAGAAGTTCGGCCTGGCGACGCTGCTGCCGCTGCTCGCGCTGATCGCCGGCACCGGCGTGATCGGCCCGGAGATCGACGACGGCCAGATCATGTACGTGCTGACCAAGCCGATCCCGCGCGAGGTGATCGTGCTGACGAAGCTGGTCGTGGCGATCGTCCTGGTGACGGTGTTCGCCACGGTGCCGACGCTGCTGGCGGGGGTCATCCTCACGGGGACGACCGCGCAGCTGACCCCGGCGTTCGCGATCGGGGTGCTGGTCGGCGGCGTCGTCTACAGCTCGGTGTTCGTCGCGCTGGCCGTCGCCAGCCGCAACGCCGTCACGATCGGCCTGCTGTACGCGCTGGTGTGGGAGTCGCTGCTCGGCAACTTCGCGCCGGGCGCCAAGTCGGCGTCCATCCAGCAGTGGTGCCTGTCGGTGACGGACGCGCTCACCGAGGCGTCACCGGTCAGGTCCACCGTCGACCTGCCCGTGGCGATCGGGCTGCTGGTCGCGGTGACGCTCGTCGCGACGTTCCTCGCCACCTTCCGGCTCCGCTCCCTCCCGGTCGCCAGCGCCGACTAGCGGGGGAGGAGGCCGCGGTCCATGGCGACGACGACGGCGTGCGTGCGGTCGCCGACGTCCAGCTTGGCGAAGACGCGGAGCAGGTGCGTCTTGACGGTGGCCTCCGCGATGACGAGCCGCCGCCCGATCTCGGCGTTGGACAGGCCGTCGGCGACCGCCCGGAGCACCTCGACCTCCCGGGCGGTCAGCGCGGCCGGCTCGGGGCGGCGCATCCGGGCGACGAGCTTCTCCGCCACCCGGGGCGCGAGGACGGTCTCGCCGCGCGCCGCCGCGCCGATCGCCTCGACCAGCTGGTCGCGGGTGGTGTCCTTGAGCAGGTAGCCGACGGCGCCGGCCTCGATCGCGCGCTCGATCTCGGTGTCGGTGTCGTAGGTGGTGAGGACGAGGACGCGGGTCCCGAACCGGCCGATCTCGGCGGTGGCGGCGACGCCGTCCAGCACGGGCATCCGCAGGTCGAGCAGCGCGACGTCGGGCCGGAGCCGTTCGGCCAGGGCGATCCCCGCGCGGCCGTCGCCGGCCTCGCCGACGATCTCGATGCCGGGCTCGGCGGCCAGCAGCGCGACGAGGCCCGCGCGCATGACCGTGTGGTCGTCCACCAGGATGATCCGGAGTCTCCGGGGGGCCGGTGCGGGATTCGCGGTCATCTCACGCCCTCGCGGGGATCATGGCGAGGATCCGGGTGCCCTCGCCGGGGGAGCTGGTCACGGTGAGCTCGCCGCCGAGTTCGGCGAGGCGGCGGCGCATGCCGTCGAGTCCGAAGCCGTGCGACCCGGCGACCGTGAAGCCGCGGCCGTCGTCGGTGACCTCCAGCTCGACGCCGTGCGGGTGCCGTTCGAGCACGACGCCGACCGTGGACGCGCCGGCGTGCTTGCGGACGTTGGCGAGCGACTCCTGCGTACAGCGCAGCAGCGCGATCCGGGTCGTCTGGTCGCACTCGACGTCGGGCAGCTCGGCGTGGACGGTGAGCCCGGTGTCCTCGGCGAACCGGTCGAGGGCGCGGCGCAGCGTCCGGGCGATCGACGCGGAGGCGACGTCCCGCGTATCCGATCCGTGCGCCTCCGGCCCGAACTGCGCTCCCGAACTGACGAGGACGCGCGCCTCGGCGAGGTTCTCCCGCGCCGTCTGCTCGATCGACAGGAGTTGCCGGCCGGTAAGGTCCGGGTCGGAGCGCAGGCCGGTGCGGGCCGCCTCCGCCAGGACGACGATGGATGCGAACCCCTGCGCCAGCGTGTCGTGGATCTCGCGGGCGATCCGTTCGCGCTCGGCGGTGGCGCCCTGCCGCCGCTGCGCCTCGGCGAGGCGGCGCTCGGCGTCGGCCAGGTCGGCTTCGAGGAGCCGGGCGCGCTCGTCCTGCTGCCCGACCACCCGGTGCATCCACAGCCCGAGCAGGACGCCCGCCGCGTACCCGATGAGCGCGGCGACCGAGTTGCCGGTGGGCGGCTCCACGTCCGGGGCGTGCCGGACGGCGTCCCCGGCGACCGCCGCCGCGGCGGCGGCGCCGCTGAGCAGCACCGCGCGCCGCGGGCTCCCCGCGAAGATCCAGAAGTGCGGGAGGGACGCGATGAGCAGGGACGCGGCGCCGCCCATCAGGAAGGAGACGCCGCCGATCCCCGCGATCAGCACGCCCAGGAACGTGTTCCGGCGGACCACCGGATTCCCGGGGAACGTCTCCGTGATCGGGTAGCACAGCCCGAGCACCGACAGCAGCGCCAGCGTCGGGGCCCTGGTGGAGTCCGGCTGGTCCGCCACCGCCAGGGCAGGGGGAACCAGTCCGAACACGATCCAGGCGGCCGCGTACCACCTGCGGAGCGCCCGCACCTGGGGACGTTCGCCGGGCTGCACCATGACGATCAGCCTATGTTCTGCGGCACCGGCGTGGCCGCGCGGTCCGGGGCCCGCCGCGGGCGGCGCGACGGCCACCAGCACCGGTCGCCGAGCAGCAGCATCACCGCGGGCAGGACCGTGACGCGGATGACGGCGGCGTCGAGCAGCACCGCCACCGCCAGGGCGAAGCCCATCTGCTTCAGCTCCATGATGTGGACGGTGGCGAAGCCGGCGAACACCGTCACCATGACGAACGCCGCGCTGGTCACCACGCTCGCCGAGCCGCCGACGCCGTCCAGCACCGCCTGCCGGGTCGGGACGCCGCGCAGCGCCGCCTCCCGGATCCGGCTGATCACGAACACCTGGTAGTCCATCGACAGGCCGAACAGGATCACCAGCAGGAAGAGCGGGACGCGGGAGCCGACCGAGCCGGTGGAGGTGAAGCCCAGCAGGCCTTCCGCCCACGTCCCCTGGAACACCAGGGTGAGCAGGCCGAGGGAGGCGCCGGCCGACAGCAGGTTCAGCACCACGCCGATCAGGCCGAGGACCACCGAGCGGAACGCCCACACCGTCATCGCGAACGTGACCAGCAGCAGCGCCCCGATGACGAACGGCAGTTTGCTCTCCTGGTGCTCGGGATAGTCGGCGTAGCGGGCCACGTCCCCGGTCACGGCGGTCTCCACGCCGAGCCGTCCGACGGTCTCCGGGACGTACTCGCCGCGCATCCGCTCCAGGGAGCGCCGCGCCTCGTCGGTGCTCACGTGGTGCGGCACCGCGAGTTCGAGCAGGTGGATCCGCCCGTCCGGCGAGGTGCGCAGCTCGGACGTCCCGGCGAGCAGGGGATCGCCCCCGGCCCTTTCCGCCAGGGCGCGCAGGGCGGCGGTCACCTCGTCGGCGCGTGCGGCGTCGGCCTTGACGACGACCTGGTGCATGGCCTTCAGCTCGGGGAACGCCGCGTTCAGCCGGTCGTAGGTCCGCATCGCCGGGATCTCGCGCGGGTGGCTGTCGCGGCCCATGTCGGTGAGGTCGATGCTCAGCAGCGGCGCCGTCAGCGCCAGCATGGCGGTCAGGGCCACGGCCAGCGTCGCGGCCGGGTGCCTTCCGGTGGGGCGCAGCATCGCCCGGGTGATCCGGCCGCCGCCGGTCCGCGGCGGCTTCGGCGTCCGGCCGCGCCGGACGGCCCGCCGCTCCGCCCACCCGCCGAGCTTCGCCAGCACCGCCGGGAGGACGGTCAGCGAGCTGACGACGGCGATCAGCGTGACCACGATCGCCGCCGTCGCGATCGAGGAGAAGATCACGTCGTCGGCCAGGTAGAGGGTCGCGCTGGACGCGGCGACCGCCAGCCCGGACACCACCACCGAGCGCCCGGACGTCGCCGCGGCGACCTCCACGGCCGCCCGCGCGGTCAGCCGGCCCTCCGCGCGGGCCCGCTCCTCCCGCTCCCGCTTGAGGTAGAAGAGGGTGTAGTCGACGCCGACCGCCATGCCGATCAGCAGGATGACGCTGGCGCCGACCCCGGCGTCCGGGAAGACGTGCGAGGCGAGCATCGACAGGCCGATCGCCGCCGCGATCGAGGTCAGCGCGAGCACCACCGGCACGACCGCCACCGCGAACGACCCGAACACCACCAGCAGCGTGATCAGCGTGATCGGCAACGCGATCACCTCGGTGCGGGCGAGGTCGTCGTCGCGCAGCTTCTCGACGCCCTTGCTGATGGACGGGCCGCCCGTCTCCTCCACCCGCACGTCCGGGTGCGCGGCCCGCACGGCCGCGGTCTGGGCCAGCAACGGCTCGACGTGCTTCTTGCCCTGGAGTTCGGGGCCCTTCAACGTCACGTCGACGCGCACGGCCGAGCCGTCCTTCGACCGCACGGGCGCGGACACCGACGCGACCTCGGGCAGCCGCCGCATGCGCGCGGCGGCGTCCTGGGCCGCCGCGTCGGCCGCCGCGCCCCTGCCGGTGACCAGCACGCGCTCGACGGGCCTCTGCTGGAGCCCGCCCTCGGCGGCGATCGCCTCCCCCCGTCCGGCCTCGCCGATCCGGAAGTCCTCGGTCGTGGCCGCGTGCCCGCCGGCCGCGACGCCGATGCCGAGGCACAGCACCACGAACAGCAGCCAGGCGGCGATGCCGCGCCAGGGGTGCCCGGCGCTCCACCGGGCCATGCGTACAAGAAGATCAGTCATACCGACGATGCTGGCCGCGGCACCCCTGCGCGCATGAGCCTCGACCGGTGGAACATGCCGTCCACCGATCGGTGGACGGCGGCGGCGTGCGGCCGACGAGCCCGGGCTGCGAGACGGGTCAGGCGGTGAGGCGGATCAGGTCGGCGAGCATCTCGGACGCGGTGACCGGGTCGAGCGCGCCGAAGGGATGCTCCTTCCCGGAGTAGCGGCCGGTCATCAGCATGACCCGCTCGATCTTCTGCTCCGCGTACTCGTCGGGTTCGATGACGCGGATGCCGGGCTCGAACGCGACCATCACGTGCCGGTCGTCCGGGGTGATCAGGTTGACCTGGCGGCGGAACCCGCCGGTCTCCTTGTCGCCGAGCTCCCAGCCGCGGGACGTCATGCCCATGAGCCTGCCGAAATGGACGGTGTGCCCCTCGAACCGGGCCAGCCGGCCGGTGTCGCGCTCGTCGTCCCCCAGCTCGTGGACGGGACGTCCGAGCTGCGGGAACGGCTGGAGGATCTCGTAGTCGGCGAAGACCGGGGCCCACGCCGCGACGGCCTCCTTGCCGAGGAGCACCGGGTGCGGGAGCGTCACGCGGGCGTCCTGCGGGAGGGCGTACTCGTCGTCGTGGACGTCGGCGAGCGTGCCGTCCTCGGCGACCCGGAACGCGGCGCCGTCCGCCGGCCCCGCTCCGTCCGGCCCCGCTCCGTCCGCCCCCACCCCGTGCGCCGACCAGACCAGGCGGCGTGCGATGTGGCGCATCAGCGGGTGCCCGGCGAAGACCGAGCGGAACTCCTCCGCCGTCCAGGAGCGCCCGGCCACCATCGCCTTCTCCAGCCGCTTGATCTGGTCGGCGGCGACCGTCCGGGCCTCCTTCTTCAGGTCGGCGAACCGTTTGTAGGCGAGTGGCGCGAGCGTTTCGTCGTCCTTGACGCCCGGCTTCGGCAGCGTCTTGCGGGGCTTTCCGTCCTGGTCGGTCACGAACGGCTTGAGCTGCTCGTCGAACCCGACGACGAAGCGGCGCGGGCCGTAGTCGAGCGTCATCGAGCCCTCGGCGTCCAGGCCGAGGTCGGGGACGATCCGGTCCGCGAGCTGCTCGGAGGTGAGCCCGCGCTGCCAGGCGATGGCGTTCAGCCGGCCCTGCGCATGGCGGCGCATGTGCTTGTGGTCGGCGCTCCGGCGGGCGAGGCGGTCCAGATGGCGCAGCTTGCCGTCGGCGGGCGCGTCGATCGCCATGAGGACGTCGAGCGCCGTCAGCCCCTTGAACCTCCAGGTGTAGTAGTTGTCCCAGCGCGCCATCCGGTCGGTGAGCCGGGCGGCGGTCGCGGCGTCGCCGAGGCGCCGGAGGGCGTACTGCACGCCCGGCGACGCCCACAGGCCGTGGCGGGGTTCGTTGAGGCACAGGGCCCAGGCGAACTCGGCGAGCGAACCGGGATCGCACAGCTCGATCACCTGCTCGCACCCCGGGTACGGGTCCTCCGGGGTGGAGATCAGCAGCATCGTCGCGAAGTTGCGGACGGCCGTCACCGGCAGTGCCCGGTCGCGGCCGCGCAGCAGGAGCCGGGGGAGCTTGCGGACGGTCTCCTCGTCCCATTCCGGCAGGTCGTCGGGGTACTGGTCCAGCGGGTCGGTGCGCAGCGCCTCGACCGCCGCGACTGCCTCCTCGCCGTACCCGCGCGCCGCCTCCACAAGGCAGCCGCTGCCGTGCTCGCGGGCGATCAGCGCGAGGCCCTGCTCGGCCTTCGCGCGCTTGGGACCGGGCTTGCGCAGCGCCTCCGGGACGACGAACGGAGCCGCGGCGGACCCGTGCCAGGCGAACCAGAGCCGCGCGGCCTCGTCGACCCGGCCGAGCGCGCCGATCATGACCTGCGCCGTGGCGTCGTCCACGAACGGGACGAGCGCCTCCGCGCCGGAGGGGT
This sequence comes from Actinomadura sp. NPDC000600, assembly GCF_040492135.1. Classification (NCBI taxonomy): domain Bacteria; kingdom Bacillati; phylum Actinomycetota; class Actinomycetes; order Streptosporangiales; family Thermomonosporaceae; genus Actinomadura; species Actinomadura sp. NPDC000600. The sequence continues at coordinate 10,783 of NZ_JBEUPD010000010.1, read as the reverse complement.
GCGCCTTGGCCGCGTTCAGGATCAGCCGGTGGGCGGCGAGGCCGCGCCGGGCCGCGAAGTGCTTGTGCGGGACCCGGTAACTCCAGCCGGCCCAGTCGTCGTGGTAGCGCTCGTCGGCGAGCAGTTCGTCCGCGAGGTCACCGGGCCCGTCCATGACCAGCCGGTAGTACCGGCGGGCCCGCTCGCCGCCCCGCGGGTCGCGCAGTGCGGCGCCGCTGCGGAAGTGCTCGGCCACCGCCGCCCAGTCGGTGTCCGCGGGCAGCGGCGCGTAGGACGCCATGTAGCCGTCGGCGACCTTCAGCCACTCCTCGCGGAGGCCGGGCGGCCAGGATTCGGCGGCCCGCGTCTTGGGCCGCTTCAGCCCCTTCAGGACGACCGGTTCCGCGCCGCGGGGCGTCCGGCGGCTCCACGGCGGTTCGACGAGCAGGCGGGGCAGGTCGCTCTCGGGGGCGTCCTCGACGCCGGGGGTGTCGGTCATTGCTCCAGTCTCACGGCAGGCACGGACAGTATCGATCTTCAGACGCACCGTCCGGAACCGCGGTTCGCCCGGCTCCGCACCGGGCCGGTTCACAATCACTGTGACGCGTGTTACAACGGGCAAGAGGATCATGTAACGATCCATCAGGGAGTGTGCTCATGTCAGTTTCGCGCCGTCAGCTCCTCGCCAGGACGGGTGCGGTGGGGGCGGGGATCGCCTTCACCGGGTCCGTGGAGCAGTTGTTCGCCGGGGCCGCGTCCGCCGCCCCGACCGGCGGCCACGACGGGTACGGGCCCCTCGTGCCCGACCCGAGGGGGCTGCTGGACCTGCCGCGCGGGTTCCGCTACACCGTCCTGTCCCGCGAGGGAGAGCCGCTGCGCTCCGGAGAGGGGGCGGTACCGAGCCACTGCGACGGGATGGCCGCCTTCCCCGGGCGCCGGGGCCGCACATGGCTCGTCCGCAACCACGAGAACCGGCCGACCGCCGAGCACGGCGTGCCGACCGTCGAGGGCGTCACCTACGACCCGGGCGGCCTGGGCGGCTGCACCGCGCTGGAGGTCGACGCGGCCGGGCGCGTGCACACCGAGCGCGTCGCCATCGCCGGGACGGCCGTGAACTGCGCGGGCGGCCCCACCCCGTGGAACACCTGGCTGACCTGCGAGGAGACCGAGGACAAGGCCGGGACCGGGAACTACACCAAGGACCACGGGTTCATCTTCGAGGTCGACCCGTACGACCAGGGCCGGACCGTCCCCGAGCCGCTGACCGCGATGGGGCGCTTCCAGCATGAGGCGATCGCCGTCGACCCGCGCGACGGCACCGTCTACGAGACCGAGGACGCCTTCGAGAAGCCGTTCGGGCTGTTCTACCGGTTCCTGCCGGAGCGGCCGCGCGGCGGCTTCGGCAGCCTGCGGGCCGGCGGCCGACTGGAGGCGCTGTGCGTCCCCGGCGTCCCGGACCTGTCGGTCGTGCAAGAGCCCGGCACCGTGTTCGACCACGTCGAATGGAAGAAAGTGCCCGACCCGCTGGCGGCGCAGACCCCGATCCGGTTCCAGGACTTCGGGTCCGGCGGCATCACCCACGCCCAGAAGCTGGAGGGCTGCTACTGGGGCGGCGACCGCGTCTACTTCGTGTCGAGCTTCGCGAAGACGAAGGACGGCTCCCGCGCCGACCACTTCGGGCAGGTGTGGTCCTACGAGCCGCGCCACCGCCGGCTCACCCTCGTCATCGTGTTCGGCCCGGACACCGACCTCGAGAAGCCCGGCGAGTCGCCCGACAACATCTGCCTGGCCCCGCAGGGCGGCCTGATGGTGTGCGAGGACGGCAACGGCGCCCAGCACGTCTTCGGCGTCTCCCGCCGCCGCACGGTCTACCCGATGGCCCGCAACCGCCAGAACATCGGCACCGAGACCGAACCCGAGTGGGGCGAGTTCGCCGGCGTCACGTTCTCCCCCGACAACCGGACGATGTACGTCAACGTCTACACCCCGGGCACGACTTTCGCCGTAACAGGCCCCTGGCGCCGCTGACCCGCCTCAGATCCGACGGAGTCGGATCCTTTGGACAGTGTGGTTCTTGTCCTTGTGGAGGACGAGGGTGGCGCGGGCGCGGGTCGGCAGGATGTTGGAGACGAGGTTGATCTCGTTGACGTCCCGCCACACGCGCTGCGCGAAGGCGGCGGTCTCGTCCTCGTCCAGTTCGTGGGCGTACTTGTGGAAGTAGGAGCGCGGGTCGGTGAAGGCGGTGCGGCGCAGGGCGAAGAGCCGGTCGATGTACCACTGCCGGATGTCCTCGACCCGCGCATCCACATAGATCGAGAAGTCGAAGAAGTCGGACACGCCGAGGGTGCCGGGCGGCGGCGCCTGCAGCACGTTCAGGCCCTCGACGATCAGGATGTCGGGGCGCCGGACGGTCTGCACCGCGTCCGGGACGATGTCGTACTCCAGGTGCGAGTACACCGGGATCGACGCCTCCGCCGCGCCCGACTTGATCGCCGAGACGAACCGGACGAGGGCGCGGCGGTCGTAGGACTCGGGGAACCCCTTGCGGTCCATGATCCCGCGCTCGGCCAGAACGGCGTTCGGGTAAAGGAAGCTGTCGGTCGTGACCAACTCCACGCTCGGGTGCTCCGGCCAGCGCGCGAGGAGCGTGCGCAGCAGCCGGGACGTGGTGGACTTGCCGACCGCCACGCTGCCCGCCACCCCGAGGATGAACGGGGTGGGCTCCACCTGGCCGCCGAGGAAGCCGCTGACGGTGTCGCGCAGCCGCCCGTCCGACAGGAAGAACAGGTTGAGCAGCCGGGACAGCGGCAGGTACACCTCCTCGACCTCGGTGATGTCGATCGGGTCGCGCAGGCCCCGCAGGGCGTCCAGCTCACCGGGGGTGAGCGGGAGCGGGGTGTTCTCGCGAAGGCCGCGCCAGGCCTCACGGGAGAGTTCCACGTAGGGGCTCGGCACGCTGTCCCATCCGCTCGTCATGGCTGAACAGTAACCGGGCTGCGTGCCGGTCACCGGGTTTCCACCGGTCGTCCACGCTAGCGTCATGCTTCCGCGGCCCTCGCAGGTAGGTCCGGTGCGAGACACCGAATAGAGTTGCCGCCATGTGCGGAATCGTGGGGTACGTAGGCGGCCGTCCGGCCCTCGACGTGGTCGTCGACGGCCTGGCGCGGCTGGAATACCGCGGCTACGACTCGGCCGGGGTGGCCGTGCTGGCCGACGGGAAGCTGGCGACGGCCAAGCGCGCGGGAAAGCTCGTGAACCTGCGCAACGCCCTGGCGGAGGAGCCCCCGCCCGCCGGGACGCTCGGCATGGGGCACACGCGGTGGGCGACGCACGGGCCGCCGAACGACCGCAACGCCCATCCGCACGTCGACTGCACCGGCTCGGTCGCGGTGATCCACAACGGCATCATCGAGAACTTCGCGGAGCTGCGGGCGGAGCTGGAGGAGAGCGGGCACGGGCTCGGGTCCGACACCGACACCGAGGCCGTCGCCCACCTGCTCGAGGACGAGCTGAAGGGCGGCGGCGACCTCGCGGACGCGATGCGCCGCGTCTGCGGCCGGCTGGAGGGCGCGTTCACGCTGGTCGCGACGCACACCGGCTCCCCGGGCCTGGTGGTCGGGGCGCGCCGCAACTCCCCGCTCGTCGTCGGCGTCGGGGACGGCGAGAACTTCCTCGCCAGCGACGTGGCCGCGTTCATCGAGCACACCCGCGACGCGATCGAGCTGGGCCAGGACCAGGTCGTCGAGCTGCGCGCCGAGGGCGTCACGGTCACCGACTTCGACGGGCGCCCCGCCGAGGTGAAGGAGTACCACGTCGACTGGGACGTGTCCGCCGCGGAAAAAGGCGGCTACGACTACTTCATGCTCAAGGAGATCGCCGAGCAGCCGCGAGCCGTCGCCGACACGCTGCTCGGCCGGATCGGCGCCGACGGGCGCCTGCACCTGGACGAGATGCGCATCCCGGACCAGGAGCTGCGCGAGGTCGACAAGATCATCATCGTCGCATGCGGGACGTCCTACCATGCCGGGCTGATCGCCAAGTACGCGATCGAGCACTGGGCGGGGCTGCCCTGCGAGGTCGAGCTGGCCAGCGAGTTCCGGTACCGCGACCCGATCCTGTCCCCGACGACGCTGGTCATCGCGATCTCCCAGTCGGGCGAGACGATGGACGCGCTGATGGCCGTCCGGCACGCCCGGGAGCAGAAGGCCAAGCTGCTCGGCATCTGCAACGTCAACGGCTCGACGCTGCCCCGCGAGTGCGACGGCGTCCTCTACACGCACGCCGGGCCGGAGATCGCGGTCGCGTCCACCAAGGCGTTCCTGACGCAGCTCGTCGCCGTCTACCTGATCGCCCTCTACATCGCGCAGGTGCGCGGCACCAAGTGGGGCGACGAGGTCTTCGCCATGGTCCAGCTCCTCGAGCGGATGCCGGAGAAGGTGGAGAAGGTCCTGGAGACCATGGAGCCGGTGCGCGAGCTGGCCCGCTCCCTGGCCGGCGAGCGGTGCGTGCTGTTCCTCGGCCGCCACGTGGGCTTCCCGGTCGCCCTGGAGGGCGCGCTCAAGCTCAAGGAGCTGGCGTACATGCACGCCGAGGGCTTCGCCGCCGGCGAGCTGAAGCACGGCCCGATCGCGCTGATCGAGGAGGACCTGCCCGTCGTGGTCGTCGTGCCGCCGCGGGCGCGGGACGTCCTGCACGACAAGATCGTGTCGAACATCCAGGAGATCAGGGCCCGCGGCGCCCGGACGATCGTGATCGCCGAGGAGGGCGACGAGTCGGTCGAGCCGTACGCGGACACGCTGATCAGCGTCCCGGCCGTCCCGACGCTGCTCCAGCCGCTGGTCACGACCGTCCCGCTGCAGGTGTTCGCGTGCGAGCTGGCCACCGCCAAGGGCCACGACGTCGACCAGCCGCGCAACCTCGCCAAGTCCGTCACAGTCGAGTAGCCCGCCCCCTGGGGGACGTCCGGATTCTGGGAAGATTCCGGATTCTTCCGAACCGTCCCGCGGCGGGCCGCGTCTCATCGGAATCGGGACCGGCCCGGCGACGGGAGGTGGCGGGTGGCGGGAGACGGCGGCCCAGCGATCGAGGCGCGCGGCGTGGTGCGGCGCTTCGGGCCGGTGGAGGCGCTGCGCGGCCTCGACATCACCGTCCCGTACGGGCAGGTCACGGCGCTCGTCGGGGCCAACGGGGCGGGCAAGACGACCCTGCTGCTGATCCTGGCGACGCTGCTCGCGCCCGACGCGGGCACGGTGCGGATCGCGGGGCACGACGCGCTCGCCCGTCCCGCCGAGGCGCGTGACGCGCTCGGCTGGATGCCGGACACCTTCGGCGTCTACGACCAGCTCACGGTGGACGAGTACCTGGGCTTCTTCGCCGACGCCTACGGGGTGCCCAAGCCGGAGCGCCCGCGGCGGATCAGGGCGCTGCTCAGCCTCGTCCACCTGGACGACCACCTCGGGCGCCCCGTCCACGCCCTCTCGCGCGGGCAGAAGCAGCGGCTCGGGATGGCGCGGGCCCTCGTGCACCGGCCCCGCATCCTGCTGCTGGACGAGCCCGCGTCCGGCCTCGACCCGCGCTCCCGCATCGAGCTGCGCGACCTGCTGCGGTCCCTCGCGGCCGACGGGGTCGCGGTGCTCGTGTCCAGCCACATCCTCAGCGAGCTGGAGGAGATCGCCGACCGGGTCGTCCTCGTCGACCACGGCCGGACGGTCGGCGACCACGCGATGGCGGAGATCACCGGCGCCTCGGCGCGGGTCCGGTGGCGGATCCGCTCCCTGGACCCGGAGCCGCTGGCGTCGGCGCTCGCCCGCGAGCTGGAGGAGCTGCCGGGGGTACAGGCGGCCGACGTGGCGGGAGGCGCCGAGGTCGGCCCGCTGACCGAGGAGGAGGCGGCCGGGCTGCTGGCCAGGCTCGTCGCCGCCGGCGTGCCAGTCAGCGGCCTCGCGCCCGCCGGCAGCGCGCTCGAATCGGCCTACCTGGCGATGACCGAGAACCGGAGGTGAGCATTGTCCTTGACCGCGCGCGGAATCGGCCTGGTGGCACGGCAGGAGATCAGGACCCGGCTGCGGACCGGCCGCTGGAAGATCCTGCTCCTCGTCTGGTGCCTGGTCGTCAACGGGCTCGGGCTGCTGTTCCGGCTGGCGCTGGAGTACGGCGACACGTCCTCCTTCGGCGAGCCCGGCGTCCCCATGTTCGGCGGGGTCCTGCTCGGGGTGCTGGTGCTGACGCTGCTCGTCACCCCGGCGCTCGGCGGCCAGTCGGTCAACGGGGACCGCGAGCGCGGGACGCTCGCGACGCTGCAGGTCACCCGGCTCACCCCCGGCGAGATCGCGCTCGGCAAGCTCGCCGCCGCCTGGGGGACGGGCCTGGTCACCCTCGTGCTGACGCTGCCGAGCCTGCTCCTGCCGGTCGCCGAGGGCGCCATCGGCGTGGGGCGGGCCCTGGTCGTCCTGCTGGTGACGGCGCTGCTGATCGGCGTGGTCTGCGCGGTGTCGCAGGCCTGGTCGGCGCTGGTGGCCCGCAGCGTCACCTCGATCCTGCTGTCGTACCTGACGGTGTTCGCCCTGCTCGTCGGGACGCCGCTGCTGTTCACGCTGGCGGTCCCGCTCACGTCCGAGCACGTCCCCGACCGGTACGGCGGGTACAGCGAGGACCACACCGAGCGCGTCTGGTGGCTGCTGGCCCCGAACCCGGTCGTCGCGCTCGCCGACGCGGCGCCGCGCCTGCCCGAGCGCCGCGTCGTCGTCGGCGACGAGGTGATCAGCCGCGCGCCGGAGTCCGACCCGCTCGGCTCGATCAGCCGCACCGTGCGGGACGTCCGCGCGGGGGACGACGACTACGGGTCGGACCGCGAGGACGGGGCCGCGGTGTGGCCGTGGGGGCTGGCCTTCGACCTGGCCCTCGCGGCGGGCGCGGTGTGGATCACGGCCTCCCGCCTGCGGACGCCCCTGTACCGGGTCCCCCGAGGCGTCCGCGTGGCCTGACGGACGCCTGCGGGGCCGTCAGGTGACCGTGCGGCGGATAGGCGTTTCTCGCGCCGTGAGCGATTTCACAATGCGATCATCTTCTGGGAATGCGATCAGCGGGAGCGGTGTACCGCGGGAAATCATGCGGCTCCTTACCGAGCGGCGCGCATCCGCTCCCGCTCAACGCAATTCTCAGGCCGGTTGGAAATCTCGCCGGACTTGCAAGTTGCAGTGACTGTTTCAGCGGGTGTCGAAACGACCGTCCTTGGCGCGCTCGGTGAACGTGCGCCATTCATCGGGCCGGAACGACAGGATCGTCGCGGCGTCCTCGGTGTCGCGCACGCATATGGCGTCCCCGCCGCGACGTGCGACCTCGACGCAGTTGCTGGCGCCGCATCGGGCGCTCTTTCTCCATCGGGCGTGCGGTGTCCCCTGGAAACTCATTCCGGCTCCCTGCATCGAAAGTTGCATTTGCCGCGGCCGCGCTGCCGGTGCATCAAGCACACGGTAACAAGATCGCAAAAAACGCCTGATCACGTCCGGGTGGCGCGGTACCCGTGTGTCAGGCGTGCCGAGGTAGTTCCAGAGTTGCGGTTGTGAGGGCGACGAGCCGGGTCGGCGCGGTGGACCCGGCTCGTGCGGCGTGGCCCCGCACGCCTTGGCGGACGGGGCCGGACGGCGCCTCGCGCCGGGTCAGCGGCCCAGGTCGAAATCACCCTTCTTCGCTCGTTCGACGAATTCCCGCCATTCCGCCTGGGAGAATGACAGGACCGGACTCTGCGTGCCGTACTTCGCGTCGCGGGCCCCGATAAACCGGGACGAATCGGTTAGCGTGCCGATCTCGACGCATGTATTACTCGCCCCGCAGTGGGCGCTTCTCCTCCATTGTGGTACAGGAGTAGCAAAAAGGGACACTCGGTGCCTTTCGCAAGGATTGAGCCCTTAGCGGACCGTCACCACGCGTCCCTGGCCTCGGCGATGCGCCGTCGCGATTGCGCGGGATCCAGTGCCTGGCGGGACAGACTCGAATAGGCGAGCCGGTACATATAGGTGACGGCTTCTTCCGCCAAGTGGCTGATCGTCAGTGATTCCGTGTGAACGATATCAGGAAAATTGATGTCGTGCACCGAGGAGAATTCCAGGAGGATAAACGATTCGGCCAACACCGAGTGTGGTACGTCCAAGGGCAGGATCTGCAGGGTCACGTTCGGGCGCTCGGTCATCTGGTACAGATGTTCGAGCTGCTCCCGCATGACCTTCTGATCGCCGATGCGGCGCCGCAGAACCGCCTCGTCGATAACCGCCGACAGTTCCAGGGGAGCGGGTCCGTCGAGCAGTTCGCGCCGCCGCATTCGCACGTCCAGCCGGCGGTTGAGTTCCTGCGGAGGCAGGGTGGCCAGGTCGCTCCATCCGCCGATGACATTCCGGGCATAGCTCTCAGATTGCAACAGTCCGGGAATAACGGTGCTGCCCCATTCCCTGGCCGCCGTCGCCTCGGACTCCAGTGCGATGAAGTCCGCGAGTTCGCTCGGCAGGTCGCGGTAGTCCTCCCACCAACCCCGCTGGGCGGCGTCGTGCGCCAGGGCGATCAGGTCGTCGTGCCGGGCGCCGTCGATCTCGTACAGCTCCAGCAGTCGCCGCACATCGCCGATCTTCGCGCCGGTCCGCGCGTTCTCGATCCGGCTCACCTTGGCGGTCGACCAGGCGAGCCGTTCGGCGACCTCGTCTCCGGTGAGGCCCTTGGCCTCGCGCAGCCTCCGGAGCTCGGCGGCCAGGCGCCGTTGACGGACGGAGGGACCACGGGAAGTGCTCATTGCTCGGGCCTCTCCAGTCCCGGCGGACTGATCTGGGCGCATTCTGCCGCACCGGGGGGCCGCGGCGCGAATACATCGGACCGGATGCCCAAGATTCTACGACTGAAGATTCTTTTGCGCACATGACACCGAAAGTTGCGGTGCAAGTTGTGATCGAACGGCTCCGGGGTTGCGGAGGGTCCCCACGTGGCACTCTAAGTGTGTGATCGACTTGGGGAGTCGCGGATGAGGTACGCGCACGAGGTCGGCAAGGTGCGGGCGGCCGAGCAGGCCCTCATGGCCCGGCTCCCCGACGGCGCCCTGATGCAGCGCGCCGCCGCCGGGCTCGCCTCGGTGTGCGCGCGCCTCCTGCCCGCCGTGTACGGGGCCCGCGTAGTCCTCCTGGTGGGCGGCGGCGACAACGGCGGCGACGCCCTCTACGCCGGAGCCCGCCTCGCCCGGCGCGGCGCCCGCGTCCAGGCCGTGCAGGCCGGATCCAAGATCCACGAGGGCGGGCTGGCCGACCTGCGCGCCGCCGGCGGCCGCCTCCTGGACTCCGCGCCCACCGAATCCGCCCTTGTCGAGTCCGCCATCGCCGGCGCCGACCTGATCATCGACGGCCTGACCGGCATCGGCGGGACCGGCGGCCTTCGCGAGCCCCACGCCCGGTACGCCGCGCTCGCCTCCGAGGCCGCCGGGCTCGTGGTCGCCTGCGACGTCCCGAGCGGCGTGGACGCGAGCACCGGACGCGTGGAGGGCGCCGCCGTCCACGCCGACGTCACCGTCACCTTCGGCACGCACAAGCCGGGCCTGCTCATCGACCCGGGCGCCGCCCACTGCGGCGTGGTCGAGCTGGTCGACATCGACCTCGGCCCCGATCTGCCCGACCCCGACGTCGTCGCCGCCCGGCCCGCCGACATCGCCCCGCCCGAGCCCCGCCCCGAGTCCGACAAGTACCGGCGCGGCGTCGTCGGCATCATCGCCGGCGGCGACCAGTTCACCGGCGCGGCCGTCCTCAGCACCGGCGGCGCGGTCCGCGGCGGTGCCGGAATGGTCCGCTTCGCCTCGGTCGCCCGCCCGGTCGAGCTCGTCCGGCAGCGCTGGCCAGAGGTCGTCACCACGGTCGTCGAGCCCGGCCGCCACGACGCGAGGGTCCTGGAGCGCATCGGACGCGTCCAGTCCTGGGTGGCCGGCCCCGGCCTCGGCACCGGCGACGCCGCCGAGTCGCTTCTGGAGGCCGTCCTCGGCACCGACCTGCCCGTGCTCGTGGACGCCGACGGCCTCACCGTCCTCGCCCGCCGCCGCGACCTGCTGCGCCGCGCCGCCCCGACCGTCCTCACCCCGCACGCGGGCGAGCTGTCCCGGCTCATCGCCGCCGACCGCGAGGACATCGAGGCCGCCCGCCTCGACCACGTCCGCCGCGCCGCCGCCGAGCTCTCCGCGACCGTCCTGCTGAAGGGCTCCACGACCCTGGTCGCCGAGCAGGACCGCCCCGTCCGCGTGAACCCGACCGGCACCCCGCGCCTCGCCGCCGCCGGCACGGGCGACGTCCTGTCCGGCCTGATCGGCGCCCTGCTCGCCGGCGGCATGCCCGCCCTCGATGCCGCCGCCAGCGGCGCCTACCTCCACGGCCTGGCCGCCCGCCTGGCCTCCGCCCCCACCCCGGGCCCCGAAGCCCCGATCAGCGCCCAAGACGTGATCGACGCCCTCCCCCACGCTTTTCGGGCTGTGTCTGCCCAGGGGGGCGACCCCCTGGAACCCCCGTTGCGAGCCGGGCGATCCTCACGCTGCGCCGCCCAGGGGTAGCGACCCCCCTGGAACCCCCCGTTACGAGCCGGGCGATCCTCACGCTGCGCCGCCCAGGGGTAGCGACCCCCCTGGAACCCCCCGTTACGAGCCGGGCGATCCTCCCGCCACGGTTTCGGTGTGTTGTGCCCGTGCGGGTTTGTTTCGTGGCGCTGCGGTCGCCCGGCTCGGCGGGTCGGGCGGCCTCCAGGCGCCTAGAGCGCCTTCCGGCCGCCCGACCCGCGGCCCCGCTCAGGTCCA